>JAFGKM010000023.1 GCA_016928555.1 Candidatus Omnitrophota bacterium
ATTGAACAGAGAAAAGCCGCTTCAAACCCCCGTTCAACCGTGGCCACCACGACCGAGATATACGATTATCTCCGGCTTCTTTACGCAAGGACAGGCATACCGCACTGCCCTGAATGCGGCAGAGTCATATCAAGACAGTCAGCCACGGAAATCACTGATAATATAGCGGGTAATGCCCCCCTCACCCCAACCCTCTCCCCTAATGGGAAAGGGGGAAAAACAAAAGGGGAGAAGGGGGAGATTAAGATTCTTGCGCCCATAGTCAGAGGACGGAAAGGCGAGTATAAAAGCATTTTTGAACAGGTTCGGAAAAGCGGGTTTCTTATGATGCGGGTGGACGGAAAATTCTATGACGCCGAAGAAGATATAAAACTCGCCCGTTACAAAATGCACAGCATAGAAGTGCTTGTGGACCAGTTTATCCCTGCGGAGGAAGACAGGAGCAGGATTGCCGAAAGCGTGGAGACGGCGCTGAAGGTGGGAAAAGGCCTGATGATAACACTGCAGAACGGGAAAGAAACCCTTCACAGCGAAAACTATTCCTGCCCCCACTGCAATGTCGGGTTTGAAGAGCTTTCCCCGCGCATGTTCTCCTTCAACAGCCCTTACGGGGCCTGCCCGGAATGCAAGGGTTTGGGATTCCTTATGAAGGTCGACCCCGAGCTTGTCATCCCGGATAAGACAAAATCCTTCAGGGAGGGGGCAATTAAGCCGTGGCAGGACGCCGGCGGAAAAGGGCTGTTCCTGTACTACCGAAGCCTGCTGAGAGGGGTGCTGAGGGGAATAAAAAGGAATATTGACGACCGCCCGTGCGACATGAGAAAAGAAGAGCTTAATATCATCCTCAACGGTTCCGAGGAGCACGGTTTTGAGGGCGTGATTCCTAATCTTGAACGGCTTTTCCACCAGACGGAAAGCCAGTACAGGAAAGAAGAGATTCTCAAGTATATCCGCGAAGTCACGTGCCCGTTGTGCAAGGGCGGGCGGTTGAAAAAAGAGTCTATGGCGGTAAGGGTTGCCGGAAAATCCATAATGGAAGTTACGGCAATGTCCATAAAGGAGGCGAAGAAGTTCTTTGACGGCATCAACCTGAAGGAAAGGGATAAAATCATAGCAAAACAGATACTCAAAGAGATTTTGAGCCGGTTGAGCTTTATGGAGGAGGTCGGGCTTGACTATCTCACTTTAGACAGGATGACGCATACGCTTTCCGGCGGGGAAGCCGAAAGGATTAAGCTTGCGACGCAGATAGGCTCGGGTTTAGTCGGGGTAATCTACATACTGGATGAACCTACCATAGGGCTCCACCAGAAAGACAACCTGAAACTCATAAACACACTGAAGCAGTTAAGGGATATCGGCAACACCGTCGTGGTGGTGGAACACGACGAAGAGACGATCAGAAGCGCTGATTATGTTTTTGACCTCGGGCCGGGAGCGGGCAAGCACGGGGGAAAAGTTGTATCCGAGGGAACCCCGGAAAAGATACAGGAAGACGCAAATTCCCTCACCGGCATGTACCTGTCGCGCAAACTTGAAATACCCGTGCCTAAAAAGAGAAGGAAGGGAAACGGAAAATACCTGCAGATTTTGGGCGCAAAACACAACAATCTGAAAAATATAAGCGTGCAAATACCCCTGGGAATGTTTGTCTGCATAACAGGGGTTTCCGGCTCGGGCAAGAGCAGTCTTGTTGAGGATATCCTCTACAAAGGGCTTAAAAAAATACTGTACAAGTCAAAGGAAGAACCGGGAAACCATGACGCCATCATCGGAGTGGAGGAGATAAACAAGGCGGTTGTCATAGACCAGTCTCCCATAGGGAGAACCCCCCGTTCAAACCCGGCAACCTATACAAATGCGTTTACGCATATAAGGCAGTTGTTCGCCAATACGGAGGAGGCGAGGATACGGGGTTATAAACAGGGAAGGTTCAGCTTCAACGTCAAGGGAGGCAGGTGCGAGGCGTGCATGGGAGAAGGCATAACAAAAATAGAGATGCATTTCCTGCCCGACGTCTTCGTCCCGTGCGAGGCATGCAAGGGGAAAAGGTACAACAGGGAAACACTGGAGATTTTATACAAGGGAAAAAACATCGCCGACATTCTTGAGATGAAGATAGAAGACGCCCTTGATTTCTTCGGCAAAGTCCCGTCCATAAGGGAAAAACTCCGGACGCTGAATGATGTTGGACTAGGATATATAGAACTGGGGCAGTCAGCAACCACCCTGTCGGGAGGCGAAGCGCAAAGAGTCAAGTTATCCTCGGAACTGTCGCGGAAGGGAAATGAAAAAACGCTTTACATGCTTGATGAACCCACGGTAGGGCTGCACACCGCTGACATTGAAAAACTTCTGAAGGTATTAAACAACCTCGTTGAAAAAGGCTCCACTGTCCTTCTCATAGAGCATAACCTTGACATTATCAAATGCGCCGATTACATCATTGACCTGGGCCCCGAAGGCGGAGACAAGGGCGGATATATCGTGGCGGAAGGCACTCCTGAAAAAGTTTCCCGCAGAAAAAAATCCTATACGGGACAGTTCCTCATTTTCCACCTTAATGTATGATATTCAAAAAGGCTGTCATTGCGAGGAGCGCGGTGTGCGACGCGGCAATCTGACGCTTTACGGCGGGGAATCACTTTGATATCAGAAGTGGGAATAGCCGGAAGGCCTTATACTGACAATCTTTCCCGTATTATAAACACCCGTGTATTTCTTTTCCTTTGTTATTTCTCCGATACAGGTCACGTGCAGGGAGCCTGCTCTCTCAGGAACTTTATTTTTATACGCGGCCGGAACGGTAAAAAGCAGTTCGTAATCTTCCCCGTCGTTTAATGCGTGATGAATCGCATCCTTCACGGTTCTGCTCATCCTGACCGCATCGGCGGAAACGGGAATCCTGTCAAGGAAAATCTTGAACCCTGCGCCGCTTGCATTAACAAGCCTTGTAAGGTCTGAAGAAAGGCCGTCCGAAATATCCATCATTGCGTTTACGCGCACTTTTCTTATGATTTTCCTGCTTTCCTTTATCCTGGGCATGATATTGAGATGTTTTCCTGCCAGCGTGCCGCCGAGCTTACCCGTAACAAATACCGCGTCTCCGGGTTTTGCACCGCTTCTCAGCTTAAGGTGTTTTTTCTCCACCCTGCCGGCAAGGGAAACGTCAATAAACAAAACCGGCGACCTGCTCAAATTTCCTCCGACAATATCAAAATTATAGGCGTCCGCCATGCTTTGCATACCGTCAACAAGCTGTTTTATCGCCTTTACCGGAAGTCCGGCAGGCAGACCCGCGGAGACCAGAGCATAGAGGGGTAGGCCGCCCATTGAAGCTATGTCGCTAAGATTTACCGCCATGGCTTTTCTGCCTATCTGAAAAAAGGAGGCGGAAGGCCTTTTGAAGTGGATGTTTTCTACTACGCAGTCGGTTGTCAGCAGAAGATAATGTTTTTTGTCATAACGAAGTACGGCGGTATCATCCCCGGGCCCGATTATGACATCCCTGCGGCTGTTCTTCAAACGCTTTTTTATCAATTCAATTACATCATCCTCTCTCATACCACTAATTTTATCATCAGGCCGTAAATCAACCAAACCCGAAAAAATCCCCCCATACCCCCCTTTGTTAAAGGGGGGATTCAGATGGAATTCAAATGTTCTACGGAGAGCAATTGAAGACGCAGGCTGAAGACCTGCGGCTACCGTCAGGAGTAGAAAAACTGGTAGTCGCAACTCTTTAGGTTGCGCATGTGGAAAAACGTAAAAGGAGAGTAAGACGGCAAGCGGCATCTGTGGGAGGCATCTCCTGATGCCGATTATTTCGAGGTCAGGAGACCTCTCCCACAAGGCTGTTTCCAACGAAGCTCTACGGATGAAATCAATCCGTTATTTACACCCAGCCGCGAAGCTTCATAGCCTCAGCCAGCCTGCCGACGGCAACAACGTATGCCGCCTGGCGCATGTTGATGCTGTATTTTTTGGAATGGTGAAGAACGGAATGATATGCCTCGGCCATTTTTCTGGCGAGCCGCTTGTCAACTTCTTCCTTGTCCCAGTAATACATGGCAAAATTCTGAGCCATCTCAAAGTAAGAAACCGTAACTCCGCCGGCGTTGCAGAGAAAATCCGGAAGCACATGCACGCCTTTGGCAAAAAGTATGTCGTCCGCCTCGGGGCTGGTGGGCCCGTTTGCCAGCTCAACCAGTATCTTTGCCTTGATATTTTTTGCGTTCTTTGCAGTAATCACGTTTTCAAGAGCGGCAGGCACAAGTATGTCTGCCTTCAACTCAAGCAGTTCCTCGTTTGAGATTTCTTTCGCCCCCGGGAACCCCTTTACCGAAGATGTTTTTGCTTTGTGTTTCTGCACCTTCTCCGGGTCAAGCCCGTCCTTATCGTAAATTGCGCTCTTGCTGTCGCTGACCGCAATCACCTTGCATCCGAACAGGCTTTTGGCAAGCGATGCGGCGTTGTATCCTGCATTGCCGTATCCCTGTATGGCCACGGTTGAATAACCGAGGTCCAGTCCGAGCTCGTCTGACGCTTCCTGCAGGGCATATAACCCGCCTCTTGCAGTAGCCTCGTCTCTTCCGGGAGAACCGCCGAGTATAAGGGGCTTGCCCGTGACTACGCCGAACTGGTTCTTCTGCGCAATCTTGGAATACTCGTCCATCATCCATGCCATTATCTGCGGCGTGGTATATACATCCGGAGCGGGGATATCCTCCTCCGGACCTATGTATTTCCATATGCCGGCTATATACGCTCGGCTCAACCTCTCAAGTTCGCCGGAAGACATTGTCTTTGGATTGCAGATAACGCCTCCCTTTCCGCCGCCGAGAGGAAGGTTAAGGAGAGAACATTTCCACGTCATCCACGCAGCAAGCGCCCTCACCGTATCTATAGTTTCATCGGGATGAAACCTTATCCCGCCCTTGGTGGGACCGAGAGCGTTATTATACTGCACCCTGAACCCCTGAAAAATTTTCATGGTGCCATCGTCCATCTTGACAGGCAGGGATACGTGTATCTCCCTCATGGGCCTTTTCAGTATGTTGTAAACGTTTTCATTCAACCCAAGTATTTTTGCGCAGGCCTCAAGCTGTTCGTGGACAACCGTAAACGGATTAAAAACTTCTTTCTTCATTTTCCTCCTCTTAGTCAGTATAATGCCAGATTTAGTTCGCCATAAAGCAAGGCGGCACAAAATAAAAAACCCACGCTACCCATAAATAAGTAACGCGGGCTGCTTTGCCTTTCCTCCCGGGACTTCAATGTCCCGGTTAAATTTTATATTCCGCGGCATCCTTGCCGCCGTTGTGCCGTTAGTTATACCACTTTATTTCCCGCCCGTCAAGCTTTGTAAATCATAAACCCATGCATTTTAAAGACCGCAAGTCTTCATGTGAAATCTGGCCGGGGGCCGTCTTCTTCTCAATGGAAATATACGTGAATAGAGAACCGAAATAGAGAGGCGCCAGCCGTCCGCATGCAGGAACGCCCATGGGTATTACTACAAGCGGAAATTTATCCGCATGGCGGCGTGTAAGGGAAATCAGCGCAAACAAATCGTTTTCAGACCTTGCGCGTGTCGCCACCTTTATTATATCCGGACGCAGTTTTCTGCCTTCACCGAATACTTTTTTGAGAGTCTGCAAGGACGGGGTTTTTGAAAAATTATGGTATGAAAGAATAACTTTTTTCTTTCTTTTCTTTGCACGCTTTATTACTTCCCCCGCTATCGCGCTTCTTATTTCAACGTCCACATAATCCACGCAGTCAATAATTTTTTTGTATATCTCAAGGCGTTTCTTTTCTGGGAGATGCAAACCGCCTTCCTGCCGCTCCCTGTCGCTCCTTACAGTCCCTATTATCCGATAATTCTTTTTTTCACCCTCACCCTTAACCTCTCCCCTCAAGGGAGAGGAGATAAAAGAAGATGAAAGCCATTTTAGGAGGCGCTCCTCGGGAAACCTCCTCAAAAACTCGTCCACCCTGAATTCCAGCCAGCCGGCGTCTTTAGCCGCGCGGCATACAAGGTTCTTGTCTTCCCCTCCGACAACCACCGCGGCAAAGTTATCCCTCGTCAGGGAAAAACCGTTTTTAGATAACTGTTTCATAGCGTCCATTTCAATTTATCCAAATCCCCTTTAAATCCACCCTAACCCTCCTTTGTTAAAGGAGGGAACCTTTAAATCCACCCTAACCCTCCTTTGTTAAAGGAGGGAACTATTATTTCACGAGAAGTTTTTCGGCAAGAGCGGCGCTGTTATCCCTGACTTTTTGCACATCCTCCGGCTTTACCCCCGCGGAAATAATGAGCTCCGCGGCAAATTTTTCATCAACAAGATTCTCCGGAGAATGCGTATCCGTATTGAGAACCAGAGGAAAACCGTATTCATACCACAGCCTTGCAATGTGCCCGTTTGAAAAACTGTGCCCTGCCCTGCCTGAAATTTCAATGCTTATCTTCCGTTCCGCGGCTGTCTTTGCATCCTGCTTATCCAACATCCCTGGATGGGCAAGTATGTCTATATCCGATTCCAGCGCCTTCCTGTTTGTCCCCTTCTCAACAGGCTCCACTATGGTTTCTCCGTGTACGACAACAATTTTAGCCCCTGCCTGTCTTGCCATGCGGGCAAGGTCTGGAATTTCCCGTGGATTAACGTGGGTTATCTCAACGCCGGGAATCATTTTTATTCTCATGGTTTCATTTATATGGCTCGCTGCCCTGCAGAGCGATTTTATTACATTTTCATAATTTGAAAAATCCGCATGGTCCGTCATGCCTATCACTCCGTAGCCCTTCTCTTCCGCCCTCCTTGCAAGCTCCGAAGGCAGTAAATCCCCGTCGCTCAAAAGAGTATGCGTGTGAAGGTCAATTATCATTTTTCATATCCTCCTCTTCTTCTTTCTCTTCTTCTTTTTCTTCCTGAGACTGTTTTTTTGATATGTGCACGCCGTGAACAATCACGTCTACGCTTGCAACCTTAAGCCCGGACATCCTTTCCACTTCCTCTTTTATCGTTTTCTGAACCTGATATGTTACCTCCGGTATATTGGTGTCGTAATCTACAATAACCTTGAGTTCAAAACTGACCTCGTTTTCACCCACGATAACCCTGACGCCCGCATCCGGGGCTTTTCTTATAAGCTGGGCTATGCCTCCCACAAGGCTGGTAAATATCCTGTGCACTCCCGGGACTTTTTTCGCCCCTACCGCGGCTATTGAGGCTAAAACCTCGTTGTCTATCTTGACGTTTCCGTATTTTTCTTCCATTTTCCCCCCTGTTTTTGCGGCAAAAACATCCGGAAAATCATAGCATCAGTTTTTTGCCGCTTCCGCCGAAACCTTCGCCGACTCGGACTCAAGGAAATTTTCAAGCCATTTTACGCTGTACCTGCCGCTCAAAAAAATAGGGTGCTCAAAAATCTTTTTATAGAGCGGTATGGTTGTTTTTATCCCGCCTATAACCGTCTCGTCAAAAGCCCTCTGCATCCGCTCAACCGCCTCGGCGCGCGTCCTGCCGTATGATATCAGCTTCATAATCAAACTGTCGTAATACGAAGGGATTGTATATCCTTCGTATATATGCGTATCAACCCTGATGCCCGGCCCGCCCGGCAAAACAAGTTTTTCTATCCTGCCGGGGGACGGCATGAAATTCCGCGACGGGTCTTCGGCGTTTATCCTGCATTCAATCGCACATCCCTTGATTTTTATGTCCTTCTGCGTGAAACCGAGCCTGTCGCCCTGCGAGATAAGAATCTGGCTTTTCAAAAGGTCTATCCCGGAAACAATCTCGGTAACGGGGTGTTCAACCTGTATCCTTGTATTCATTTCAATAAAGTACGGCCGTCCGTCCGAATCGACAAGAAACTCTATCGTCCCCGCACTCCGGTACCCTATTTTTTTCGCGAGTTTATACGCATAACCGCAAAGTCTTCTTCTCAGTTTCTCGCCTACAAAAGGAGAAGGACTTTCCTCAATGAGTTTCTGGTGCCTCCTCTGTATGGAGCAATCCCGTTCCGGGAAAACCATAATATTGCCTCTTTTGTCCCCCAGAAGCTGAACCTCTATATGCCTCGGTCTTTCCAGAAACTTTTCTAAATAAAGAGCGCTTTCTCCGAATGACGCTTTCGCTTCTTCCTGGCAAGTGGTCCAAAGCTTGTGGAACTCGTCAATCGTATTCACCCGCCTCATGCCCCTTCCTCCCCCTCCTGCGCTGGCTTTTATGATAACGGGAAAACCTATCTTTTTGGCATGCGCCAGAGCCGCCTTCAAAACGTTCTCCTCGTAGCCGGGGATAACGGGAATCTTGTAACTTTTGGCTGTCTTTTTGGCAAACGACTTATCCCCCATCATCCTTATATTTTCCGCTGAGGGTCCTATAAAAACAATCCTTGAAGCCTCGCATATTTCCACAAAAGGTATGTTTTCAGAAAGAAAACCGTAGCCGGGATGCACGGCATCGGCTCCGGTAATTTCAATGGCGCTTATCACCGATGGAATGTTAAGATAACTCGCGGATGCAGGGGCAGGACCTATGCATATCTTCTCATCGGCTAATTTTACCGGGAGGGAATCCCTGTCGGCTTCTGAAAAACCTATAACCGTATTTAATCCGAGTTCCTTACAGCTTCTTATAACCCTCAGCGCAATCTCGCCTCTGTTGGCTATAAAAACTTTTCTGAACATTTTTAGTTATCCCTTTGCGCCGGCGGGAGAAGGTCCGTTTGAGGCGCCGAGATGGATTACAAAAAGCACCTGCCCGTATTCCACGGGCTTCCCGTTTTCCACGAGTATTTCGCTCACCGTGCCGCTGTAATCCGACTTTATCTCATTCATAACCTTCATCGCTTCTATAATACAAAGGGTATCTCCCTTTTTCACGGATGCGCCAAGCTCAACAAAAGGTTCGCTTTCAGGTGAAGGGGCATGATAAAATACGCCTACGAGGGGAGCTTTTATATACACAACGTTTTCAAGTTTCTGGGAAGGCTGTTTGTATTCTTCCAGTATTTCTTCCGTATCCACGCCTTGGATTTTTTCAATCGGCCTGTTTGAATATGCCCGTCCCATTGCGCCTTTTTTCCCCAGTACGAGGGAAAAATCTCCTTTTCTTACTTCCATGTAGTCAAGTTCATATTCCTTCATAAAATCGGCATATACTTTAAGTTCTTCCGGTTTCATTGTTTTTTCTCCCATAACGTGCGATAAATCGCACCGCTACATCAAACTACACCCGGGTAACGTATTCCCCCGTTCTTGTGTCAACCTTAACCGTATCCCCCGCCTCAACAAAAAGCGGCGTCTGTACAGTCAATCCGGTCTCAAGCTTTGCCTTCTTCTTCCCGCCCGTAACAGTATCACCCTTATGCCCGGGTTCTGCTTCAATAACCTTCAGGTCGACGTTTACGGGTAATTTAACGTCAAGAATTTTGCCTTCGTGAAAAAGGCCGGTAACTTCCAGATTTTCCTTGATGTAGTTCTTTACGTCTCCGAGAACTCCCCCCTCTATGATAAACTGTTCATACGTGCCGTTATCCATGAAATGATAGCCGCTGCCGTCACTGTACAGGTAAACAAGGGAAACTTCATCCACATAGACCGGATTAACCTGTATATCGGACCTGAAAGTATCCTGCAGAACCTTGCCCGTCTTTATATCCTTTGCTTTGAGCCGCACAAGCCCCCTCCTCTGCTGCTGGTGGGTATGCACAGCGCTGATAACCGTATAGATATTGCCTCCGTACTCAAATATCATCCCGTCCCTCAAATCAATAACATCCATAAACACATCCTCCCGTTTTGTGAACAGTTATTGTATAATTTAAGGCGGCAAAAAGCAAGGGGGTTTAGTCTTTTCCAATACAAGATGAGCCTGAAGTAAGCCGCCCGGGTGGGCACATTTTAATCAACCTTTGCTATGTCAGAATTTGTGTCTTTGGTATCAGGGTAAGGCGAGCAATCAGTCCAGAACCACCATATCTTCAATGCGGATGCCGCCGAGGTTGGGGATATATATGCCGGGTTCCACGGTAAAAACACATCCTTTTCGTATAATGTCTGCGCTTTTGGAATTCAAAACGGGTTTTTCGTGGACATCTATGCCCACGCCGTGACCGAGCCCGTGGATAAAGTATTTATCAAGCTCCTTCTTTTTCAATAACTCGGCCGCGTAGCCGTGTATTTCTTTTCCGGACTTTCCGGGCTTTATGAAATTCATGGTTTTTTCATGCACTTCCTTTAATATCCTGTACATTTCCGAGAAACGTTTGTCAGTCCCTCCGGGGAAAAAAGTCCTTGTCATGTCGCTTTTGTATCCGCTGAAATCCACCCCGGCGTCCACCACCACAGGCATGCCTTTTTCTATTGCGGTCCCGCGGCTTTTGTTATGGGGATATGCGGAATTCGTACCTGATGCCACTATCGGCTCAAAAGCCTCTTTCCTGCCGCCGTATTTTCTTATCATGCAGAGTATCTCTCCCGCTGTTTCCGTCTCTGTTTTTCCGCACCTGACGATTTTCTTAACCTGCCGGAAAACCTTTGAGTTTATCTCCATGGATTTCCTAATAAGTTTCATCTCGTCCCGATCTTTTATCATCCGCATGTCCTTCACTAAATCCGGAACCGGCACAAGGTTATGTCTTTTGCCGAGCGAGGCGAATCCAGAGTAAGTAAGTTCGGTATCTATAAAAGCAATTTCTTTATACCTGCCGAGGAATTTGCGGAAAACATCCGGTGTATATGTCTGTATATCTACTCCTCTTTTGCATGAAGGAGTATCAACACATTCCTGAAGATACAGTTCTGGGACAAAAAGGCGGCGTTGCGAACGGTCAACTATAAGCAATCCTTCTATGTCAAGGAGTCCGGTAAGGTAAAAAATGTTTGACGGGTTTTTTATAAGCAATGCGGGGATGTTTTTCCTGTCAAGGTATTCAACAACTTTTGCAGTGCGTTTTTCGTGGTCCATGGATTTCTTTAATTATCGCAGGCTAAAGACCTGCGGCTACCCGTTAATTGGCACGCAGGCTAAAGACCTGCGGCTACCCGTTAATTGGCACGCAGACTAAAGACCTGCGGCTACCCGTTAATTGGCACGCAGGCTAAAGACCTGCGGCTACCGAAATTTCTATATTTTAGAGTTCGGAGTAAAGAGAATGCAGGAGCGCCTTCTGGCAATGGAGGCGGTTTTCCGCCTGGTCGATTACGACTGAATTTTTGCTGTCTATGACGTCATCGGTCACTTCCCAGCCCCTATGGGCGGGGAGGCAGTGCATGAAAAGGAAATCCTTTTTCGCACCTGCCAGCAATTCTTTGTTTATCTGGTATTTGCGGAAAATCTTTTTCTTTGCGGCCATCGCCTTCTCCTCGCCCATGCTTATCCACGTATCCGTATATATGACGTCGGCGTCGGAAATAAACCTTCCGGGACGGGTATCCATCTCAAGCAGTTTTTTGTTTTTCACAAGTTTCAGTATCTGCTCCGGAGGCCTGTATCCCGAAGGAGAGGAAACTCTTATATTAACCCCGAGAATATCGGCGCCGAGTATGAGGGAGTTGCATACGTTGTTGCCGTCGCCTATATAGGTAACATTCAAACCTTCAACATGCCCCTTCTTCTCGTAGATAGTGAAGTAGTCGCTCAGTATCTGGCAGGGATGAAGCAGGTCGGTAAGAGCATTTATCACAGGGTGGGAAAAACTCTTTGCAAATTCCTCCACATCCTCCTGCTTGTACGTCCTTATAACGAGTCCCGAGAGATACCTTGAAAGGACGTCCGAAGTGTCCCGTATCGTTTCTCCCCGGGAAATCTGGGTCGTGGCTCCGGACATATAAAGAGGCCTGCCTCCGAGCTCGCTTATCGCAACCTCAAAAGAAACCCTTGTCCGCGTGGAAGGCTTGTTGAAGAGCAGTCCTACGGTCTTGTTTTCAAGAACGGAGGAAAATTTCCCTTTCTTCCTGTCGGATTTGTACTGTTTTGCGAGATTGAAGATTCTGTAAATCTCTTCTACTGTAAAATCTTTTATCCCGAGGAAATCCCTTTTTAGAATAGACATTTTGATACTCCTCTTCAAATCCCCCTTAAATTCCCCCTTTATCAAAGGGGGACACAGGGGAATTTTTTCATTTAACACCTCCGGGGCTCCCGCAGTCAGCGAGTAAACTCGGCAATAGAGGCATCAAGAATTGCAATTCCTTCGTCTATTTCCTGTACGGTGACGGCGACTGACGGCATAATCCTGATTACGTTGCCGTGCGTGCAATTGATGAGGAGTCCTTTACTTGTGCAGATATCAACCAGGCCCGCGCCTTCCCTGTCCAGTTCCGCGGCAAGCATAACGCCTAAACCTTTTATTTTCTTTACCGCAGGATATTTCTCCTTAAGCGCCATGAGCTTTTTTCTCAGGTAATCGCCCTGTTTTGCAACGTTTTCTATCAATTTTTCTTTTTCAATCGCGTCAAGAACCGCAAGGCACGCCGCGCAGGCAAGGGGACTGCCGCCGAATGTGGAGGCATGCGTCCCGGGGACCATAAGGCCGGCTATCTCCTTTTCGGCAATCATAGCGCCTATGGGAAAACCGCCTCCCAGAGTCTTTGCAAGCGTCATAATATCGGGGACAATTCCTAAATGCTGGTAGGCAAAAAGATTCCCTGTGCGCCCGAAACCTGTCTGTACTTCGTCAAAGATAAGAAGCAGGTCGTTTTTTTCACAGAGGTCTTTGACTCTCTTAAGATATTCCCTGTCGGCGACATTTATACCGCCTTCCCCCTGAACGGGCTCAATAATAACCGCAACGGTCTGGGCATCCATCGCTTTTTCTAAGGCGTCAAAATCGTTGAACGGAACGTACGAAAAGCCGGGGGGAAGAGGTTCAAAAGGCTTGCTGTATTTAGGCTGTCCGGTCATCGTAACCGTGGCAAGCGTCCTGCCGTGGAAAGAATTCTCCATAGAGATTATCCCGTACCGCCCCGTGCTTTTCCCGTATAGCCGGGCGAGTTTGATTGCCGATTCGTTTGCCTCGGCTCCGCTGTTGCAGAAAAAAACCTTGCCGCCGAATGAAAGCTCCGAAAGCCTCTTTGCGAGAGCCCCCTGCCACGGATGATAGTGATTGTTGGCTATATGTATAAGTTTTTCGGCCTGCCCCTTAATCGCCTCCACAACCTTGGGATGGCAATGCCCCAGTCCGGATACCGCCCACCCCGGGAAGAAATCAAGGTATTTTTTCCCGTCAATGTCCCACAGGTAACTTCCTTTCCCTTCCACGAAAATGAGTCCGCTTCTTGTGTAGGAGCCTACTACATACTTTTCATAATTCTGCACAACCTCTTCTTTTTCCATTTTTCAGTGCCTCAATTGCATATTTCGGTGCCTATTCCGTGCTCGGTAAACACCTCCAGAACTATCGAGTGGGGGATATTACCGCTTATTATATGCACCTTTTTCACTCCCTTCTTTATGGAAGAAACGCCTGACTTGACTTTGGGTATCATGCCTTCCTTGACAATGTTTTTCTCAATAAGCTCCTCAGCCTCCGATACCTGTAAAATGGATATAAGGGTATCGGGGTTCTGGGGATTCCTCATTACCCCGAGGACGTCGGTGATAAAAATAAGTTTTTCGGCCTTCAGCCACTCGGCTGCGGCGGAAGCCACGGCATCCCCGTTTATGTTGTACAGGTTATTATCTTCCCCGTACGCAATCGGCGCCATAACCAACACCCTTTCTTCTTCAAGTCTTGCTTTCACGTAATCCGTGTTTATACTGCCCGCCTGTCCCACAAAACCGAGGTCTACAATCTCTTCTCCCTTCTGGTAATGGACCTTCTTTGCCGCCATGAATTTCTCCGACGGCTGAAGGGACGAAGCTTTTACCTTCAGAGTTCCTTTAAGGTATTCCAAAGTATTGTCCCTTATCCCGAAAAGAATATCTTCCACTATCTTCATGGTTCCCGAGTCTGTAACCCTTAGCCCGTCGACAAAAGCGGGTTTTTTCCCTCTCTTTTCAATCTCCTCGTTTATAAAAGGGCCTCCTCCGCATACAAGCAGGGTTTTCACTCCCACCGCTTCAAGGAATGCCACGTCTTTAAGGATGTTTTCTTTCACGTTGGGCAGTTTTAAGATACTTCCTCCGAATTTTATGACAAAAATCTTGTCCCTGTATTCTCTTATATACTGATACGCTTCAGCCAGAACCTCTGCTTTTTTAATCTCTTCTTCCACTTTTTACTCCTTTACCCCGAACCGACGCTTTCTGTCGTTGCGAGCGCTTTTTGCGCGGCAATCTCAACCTTATTTTTATAGGGTCGCTGTTATTTTTTTTCCTATTGCAACGAAATATTTTACCATATTTTATAAAAAAGAGGTATAGTAATGCGGCCGGCTTCTATTCCGTAAGAATCGCATAAATCTGCTTATACTTGCTTATTGTCATCTGCACAACCTCCGTGGGCAGGGGAGGAGGGGTAGAATTCCTGTCCCAATCGGTGGAAAGAAGGTAGTCTCGGATGTACTGCTTGTCCAGGCTTTCCTGCGGCCTTCCCGGGATATATCTGCTTTTCTCCCAGAAGCGGGATGAGTCAGGCGTAAAAACTTCGTCTATAAGTATCATTTCGCCGCCGTAAGTTCCGAATTCAAATTTGGTGTCGGCAATTATAATTCCCCTGCTCTCCGCATGAAATGAGGCTTTCTTATAAAGCATGAGGGACTTTTCTTTGAGAAGCCGGGCGGTTTCTCCGCCGACCCTTTTCTCCATTTCGGGGAAATCTATGTTTATGTCATGCTTCCCTTTTTCTTCCTTTGTCGCCGGGGTGAAAATCGGCTCGGAGAGACTGTCTGACTCTTTCAGTCCGGCAGGGAGTTTAACCCCGCAGACCTGTCCTTTTTCCATGTATTCCTTCCATCCGCTTCCGGCAAGATATCCCCTTACCACGCATTCAATAGGAACCTTGTTCACCTTTTTGACTATAACGGAACGGTCCTTCAGGAAATCATGCTTGCGCAAAAAATCGGGAAAATTTTTAAAATCACTTATGAGAATGTGGTTATTCAGTATTTCTTTAAGGTAGTCAAACCAGAATACGGACATCTTTGTAAGGACAACGCCCTTTTCAGGGACAGGGGTCGGCAATATATAATCAAATGCCGAAATCCTGTCCGTTGCCACCATCAAAATGCTTCCGTCCTCCATCCGGAACAATTCCCTGACCTTGCCGGAATAAATCTTTTCCACGCCCGGAATCTCTACATCGCAAACCGCTTCTTTCATAACCCTCCCTCATTCGCCTCGAAATAAGAGGCGCATTGTTTATCGCTTTCCCATACGGTTACGCGCGTTACCTTAACGGGATATTTTTTTAACGAGTCTTCCATCCTTTTGTAAATATAAAAGCATATGTTTTCAGAAGTCGGGTTTCTCTTCCGGAAAAACGGCAATTTATTAAGGTCTCGGTGGTCCAGCACATCAAGCACTTTCTTCAGCGCTTCCTTTAACAGATGGAAGTCTATCAGCAATCCGTTGCTGTCCGGGCTCACG
Source organism: Candidatus Omnitrophota bacterium (assembly GCA_016928555.1). GTDB lineage: Bacteria > Ratteibacteria > UBA8468 > B48-G9 > JAFGKM01 > JAFGKM01. The sequence continues at coordinate 15,546 of JAFGKM010000023.1, forward strand.
CCGCCTGCAGTTACCTGCACCTTCCAGTTATGCCCGTGCATGCTTTCACATTTGCCCTTGTAATTTCTCAACCTGTGCGCCGAGGAAAAAACGTCTTCAACGGTTACCTCATACATATTTTGCTCCTGAATGTTCTGTCAAACTGATATTTTAGAGGTCTCATTTTATCCAAATTTACCGTCAAAAGTATAGTAATACCGGTTTGAGTTCGCCAGAGGGCGAGGCGGCAAGGAGGCCGACGACGAGACGTACTGAAGTACGTTGAGGAAGCCGGCCGACGCAGGCAACAAAGCTTTATGTATGAAATCAAACCGATATTAAATAAAATTCCTGAATGCAAGGTAATCAAGGACTGCTTTTCCGAGCGTCTCGGCTATCGCTTTCCGCACCTCTATATCCCTGAGGTTCCACTCCACGTTCGGATTGCATAAAAAACCCACTTCGGTCAAAACGGCAGGCATGGGCGTATATTTCAAGACATAAAACCCTCTCCGTTTTGTGCCCCTGTCCGGTGTTAAAAGCCTTTCCGCAAGGCGCTCCTGGACAAAATCCGCCAATATCCTGCTTTCGTCCACAGCCGTTGTCGCGCTCAGGTCTTCAAGTATCTTATAAAGAGCAGATTCCTTTTCATAGTCGTCTTCCAACCCTTCAATATCGGAAGGCGGAGGCAAAAACATCAAATTTTCCTTCTCCCCCGAATAATAGGTTTCAAACCCGTTTGCCTCCGGATTCCTGTAACGCGTTGAATTGGTGTGGATGCTGAAAAATATATCGGCGTTAATATCTTTCGCCATCTGCACCCGCTCTTCAAGAGAAACGTTGATATCGTCATCCCTGGTCAGATAAATCTTAATATTGGATTTTTTCGCCAGTTCTTTCTTAAGATATTCTCCCATTCTTTTGGCTATATCAAGATTGACGGCTTTCTCTTCAAGCCCGTAATTGCCCACCGCGCCTCTATCGCTTCCGCCGTGGCCCGGGTCTATCAAAATTACGAATTTTTCTTTTTTAAGGACCGCTGTTTCCCCCGGCTTTTTCTGCCATGGTTCTTCTTTTACGGCCGGAGCCTCTGTTTTCAAGCCGGCAAGAATCTTGCCGAAGTCGTCAACGGGTATAAGAACCTCGCCCTCCACTTCCCTGACAGGTGAATTCAGATATTCTGTCCTGCCTTCAAAAATGACCTGCTTTCCCCCAAGCCTGAATTTTATCTCGCCGCCTTCATGAACTATGAATACCCTGTCCTCCACCCTGCCCCATGCATCTTCGCAACCGAGGATTCTGAGCAGGCTTTTGACGGATATATATGAAGTATTGTCTATAATATAGGCGGGAATTTTTCTTTCTTTTATCTCTTCGGAGAGATCAAGCGAAAAACAAAAAGACGGGGATAAAAATAATACCATCAACAAAAACAGGCTTATTTTTTTTTTAATAGTTGTCATTTTTTCACAAATCCCCCTTATTCCCCCTTTTCAAAAGGGGGATATTGTTGTATACCCCCCCCCCTTTGACAAAGGGGGGTATGGGGGGATTTTATAAATTTCCCCAAATAACTTCTAAAACTGAATCAAGATTTTTTAAGACCTCCAAGTCAGAAAATCTTAAAACTTTCAAACCGGCTTTTTTCATATAACTGTCTCTAATTTTATCCTTTGCCCTACCTTCCACACTATAGTGCTGACCTCCGTCAAGTTCAACAACCATATTTGCAGAAGGGCAATAAAAATCAACTATATAATTGCCTATACTTTTTTGTCTGTAAAACTGAAAATTCTTTAACTGCTTCTTCCTTATTTTAGACCAAAGCAATTTTTCTGCTTCAGTCATATTTACACGCAGAACACCTGCATGTTTTTTAAGATTCCTGTTATATTTCAACATTCACAAATCCCCCTTATTCCCCCTTTTCAAAAGGGGGATATAAGAGAGGCACCCCTTTGCTGTCCGCGGGGTCTTTTATTTAACACTCATCACTTACCATTCTCCACTGTTTCTCGTGGAGGCGGCGGGTACTGCCCCCGCGTCCAGAAAGAGCGTGAATAATGTATCTACCTGTGTAGTCCGAAGTTTATCCTTTGGAAAGCATCCCTCTCCGGACAAGTCATGCTTTCCGCAGTCTTTTTGCTTATTTCCCTGCAGGGAAAAGACAAACCTGCAGAAAAATCTCCTCTTAGCGACTCACTCCACAAAGGTGAGGAGGCCCTTTTATGGGTGAGTGACTGCATTATTTATGCAGCCAGTGCGTTTGCCGTAGTGGCAGTTGTTTTTTTGTCAGTTTTTTTAAGAGTTCCCGACAAACTCTACAGGCAACTTTACCCCCGCTTTCTCCCTGTCGAAGCCTATTTCGCCCCCTTTTGTCTGAAACCAGTGAAAAGTGAGACAACGTTTTTTGTTGTCCCTGCATGTTTTAAGCAGGGATGACAGAAAGCGTCACTTCTCGCGTCTCACAATGAAATCCCCTCTTAATCCCCCCTTTGACAAAGGGGGGTACGGGGGGATTTGGTTTTTGCTCCTATTAAGATACCTTGAAACAGACGTTGATGTCAACCTCGCTTGAGCTTTCTGTCTATGTCTCTCTTCAAATCCTTGTCCTTTATCTTCTGCCTCTTATCATACGTTTTCTTGCCCTTTGCAAGCGCGATTTCAACCTTTGCCAGCCCCCTTTTGTTGAAATAGACGGCGAGAGGAACGAGCGTAAGGCCTTTTTCCTCGCCCTTTCTTGTCAGCTTTTTGATTTCACGCCTGTTAAGCAAGAGCTTCTTTTTCCTCAAAGGGAGAGGTTTTTCAAGAGCCGCAGGATACGGAGCGACATAAAAATTGTATAAAAAAACTTCTCCGTCCTCAATCCTGGCAAAGGACTCTTTTATACTTCCCTTGCCCTCTCTCAAAGACTTCACCTCCGGACCCTGCAGTACGATACCGGCTTCTATTTTTTCTATTATCTCGTAGTCAAAATGCGCTTTTTTGTTATCAATTCTCATATGACACCATGAATTTAAGTTAAAAGGTAGAAGTCAAAAGTTAAAATTACAGATTAAAAGTAAAAAGTTTAAGGTCTTGCTTTTAGTTCTAACTTTTGCCTTGTGGCTTTTACTTTTGAGTTTTCACTTTTAAACTCAAATCTTCAGGAAGCCTATTTAATTGAGGATTTATTTCACACGGACATTTTGTTGTTATGACGGAGATATGTTATAGTTTTAGCGTTTATTTGTCAATTATGCGGAGGTAAAATGAAGGTACAATTTCTGGGCGCGGCAAAAAACGTCACGGGGTCCAAATTCCTGCTTGACATTTCCGGCAAACGCATACTTGTTGACTGCGGCATCTACCAGGAAAGAGGGCTCAAAGACAGAAACTGGGAACCTTTCCCTGTACCACCGGAATCCATAGACGCCATACTTCTGACACATGCCCATCTTGACCACTGCGGATATCTGCCGAAAATAGTCAGGGACGGTTTCAAGGGAAACATATTCTGCACCGAACCTACCGCTGAAATTACACGGATAACACTCCTTGACGCGGGCAGGATACAGGAAGAAGATGCTGAAAAGAAAAGCAGGCGCCATATTAAAGAGGGTAAAAAAGGGCCTTATCCGGCTGTTCCTCTTTATACGGCCGCAGACGCCGAAAAAGTATTTCCCCTGTTTAAAGGATATCCTTACAAAACCTCCTTTGATGTCGCTGAAGGGATAAGAGCATCTTTTCACGACGCCGGGCATATACTCGGTGCGGGGATGATACAACTTGAGGTTGAAAAAAACGGCGGTCCAAAAAAAATCATATTTTCCGGAGATATCGGCAGATGGGACAAACCTGTTTTGTGCGACCCGTCTCTCTTTGAGGAAGCGGATACGGTCTTTATGGAATCCACCTATGGAAACAGAGAGCATGACACCGAAGAAGACGCGGGAAGCAGGCTTGCGGAGATAATAAACATTACTGCGGAAGCGGGCGGCAATATATTGATACCTTCATTCGCAATAGAGCGCACTCAGGAAATTCTTTTTTTTCTCAGTAAATTTTTGAGGGAAAAGACTATACCGCACCTTATAGTTTTCGTTGACAGCCCAATGGCAATAAACGTAACCGAGGTTTTTAGAAATTTTCCGGAATATCTTGACGACCATGCCCGCTCTCTGATTAAAAACGGCCGTTCACCCTTTGATTTTCCCATGCTTAAACTTACCCGGACGACCGACGAATCCAAAAGCATCAATCACATAAAAGGTTCTGTAATAATAATTGCAGGCTCTGGGATGTGCACCGGAGGCAGGATAAAACACCACCTTATACAAAACATCTTCAGGCCGGAATCAACAGTCGCATTTGTCGGATACCAGGCAAAGGGAACGCTGGGAAGAGAGATAGAGAGCAAACCCGAAACGGTAAGAATACTCGGCCGTTATTATCCCGTAAAAGCAAGGATTGAGAGCATAAACGGCTTTTCAGCCCATGCGGACAGAAACGAATTGATGAGATGGCTGAAAGGATTCAAAAAACATCCGAAAAAAATATTCGTGGTGCACGGCGAAGAGGAAGCGACGAATGAATTTGCCGCGTTTCTGAAAACGAGGATGAAGAGCGAGATTATCACGCCGGATTACCTTTCCGAATTTGCAATTTAACCTTCCATTTAAATACCAATTTTAATTCACGCATAGAGTGCGGCGGCAAGGAGGAAGGAACGAGGCATATGTAAAAATACGCCGAGGAAACCAACGACGCAGCCAACAAAATTATCTGCGTGAAGTCAAATTGGTACTAAAAGACGATTTGGAAGATGGTTTTGGCTATGAGAGCCACCGCAATGGAAACCATGCCCACCAGCCCCATTCCGCATGAATACCCGGCGAGAATTATGGGCGTGTATCTCTTCCAGTTCGGGCCCACCTTTTTTGCAAAGTAAAACCTCCCGAGAAGTGCGCCGATAAACATCGGCATGGCCATATGCGGCAATACCGAAACTCCGCCCACTATACCGTAGAAAAGGGAGATGGGCGCCTTAATCACTAAAAGCAGGAAATAAAGAGCCACTCCTATAACGGAAGAGTTAAATATATACTTGAATTTTATAGCCTCTATCATCCAGTTTTTTCCTTCTCCCAGAGTGCTTGTCGCCCACAGAGACTGGAACATGGCGGACATGGGCCACATCTTCTGGACAAAAGGATAGGTGGATGAAGGAATCGGAGACATCCTCCAGATTATGGACCAGAAAAGGAAACTGCAGAACAACATAATCACAAGAGAGACAAATTCCGCCTTGTACCAGGAAGTGAATTTTGTCCTTGTTAGTTCCAGCTGTTTGAATTCCTGCACCGCAATTCCCTGGTTGAAATAAGGGACCGGCGCAAACCATATATCGGCGCCTTTGTACCCGCTTAATATGAAGGTTCCTTCCCTTACCATTGGAAAAGAGATGCCGCCGGCCACGCCGGTAATCCCGAACATTCTTGCGGAGGTATAGCTCAAAAAAGGTGTAAGTATAAACCCGAAAAACGCAAAAAGGAATACGGGGAATTGAGGGACCAGGATGTGGCAGATAAGGATGTAAATGACCGTTGAACAGAACCATATAGCCACGGCAAGAGGAAGAGGATAATCGCCTCTGCCTTCAGGAAGGTTTTCTCCGGTTTTTGCCGTTTCTCTTTTTACGGTTTTCCTGGCACGGATAAATGTAATCAGCATCCTTGTAATGCCTATCAGGGCGACCACTATACCGCCGGCTATTATTGCATTTATCCAAAAATCAAGGTTGGTGGCCACGTTGTTAGGGATAACCGTCATGCCCGGCTGCCAGTTTTTAATAATGCCTGCCCTGTAAAGAATGGGATTCCCGATAGTCTGGCATAAAATGGACCCTATAAAAGAACCTGTTACAACCCAGAAAGGCAGTACAAAACCGGTCAGTAAAACACCAAGTTCTGTCATAAAACCCAGCGCTGACGAAGGAAAAAGAGTGCCCAGCTTGGATGTAAAATCCACCCACGGGATCGGCAAAAGCTGAAAAGGCTTTGTCATAAGAAGGCCTGTTATGGTAGGTATGACAACATAAAAAGCGCCGAATATCACCCCTATCATGGCTGAAATACTGAAAATCCTCCATCTCCACGTTTCTTTCTTCCCGCTGACCTCCGCAAGGGCTGTTGCGCCTTCTGAAGCTACGGGCGCCATGGGAAACGGCAGTTTCTCTTTATCGCTTGTAACGCGGAAGAGCGTATAGCCGAGAGAAAACTTGTTTATTCTGAACAGAACGTTATGGACTATAAGAAGCAGTATGGGTATAAGCCATGCCCTGTGAAGAAACGTTCTCTTTATGAGAGCCTCTGAATTTGCGGGCGGAACAGCCCATGCAGGGATATTCTCCGGAAGGCCCATGGATTGAGCATATGGCGATTGAACGAGATACTGTTTCCATATGAGGTCGCTGAAAGCGCCTCCCTGAAGTGTGAGTCCGGCGGCTCCCAGCACAAGCCCGGCGCTCACCAGCGAGGCGGCAAGGATATATATTATGTAAACCTCCTGTTTCTTCAGTTCAACGAAAGAACGTTTCGCCATCTCAACAAGAAGTATAACGGTTACCCACTGAGCCGCTCCGGCTATGCCTCCGCCGGTTATCAACCCGAGATATATCGCCCCGGGCAGCATTATGAAGCCGATAAAAAGAGCGGCTATTACCGTCTTGATGTTAAACCCTTCTTTAAAAGGTTCAACATGCACTTCCGGTTCAAACTCAATGTTTTCTTTTATCTCTTCCGCCATTTTTACCTTCCCTTGTTCGTATGCTATACGGTATTAAGCAGTTTTCTGCCTTTCTTCTCGTAATCTTTTTTGACCTCTCCGCTGACAGTTCTCCATATGAGAAATTGTTTTCTTATTCCGTCCAAAAACCTCCTGTTCAGGCGCTTCCAGTCGGTTGACTCCCCGCTCATTCGTTTCATGACAAGGTTGATGGTATAAAACTCAAACTGCCCCATGGGTTCCATCTCAACGTTGAGCTTCTGGCTCACTCCAAGGTCAAAAGGAGCCAGCCATATCATAGTATCTATCACATATTTATTTTTCCCGGACGGAAGCTGCCGCGAAGAAAGAGCGGCGCCGCCGGTGTAAAAATTGCCGAGAGATACGTCTTGATAGGAATTGTAGTATTCCGTCAAAAACGTCACCAGCCCGAGTACCTCAAATTCGCTGACCGTGAATGGGAACTCGAATTCCCAATTATCGCCTTTCGGTTCGGGCAGTATCCATTTTCTCGTCACGTCGGGAACGGCCATCCTTGCCGCCTTCCTTGCCGGGTACAGCGTTGAAAGCATAACTGTGATGAATATGATGATTGTGGCAAAAACGGCCGACAGAGAGGAATAATTGAGGGTCAATCCTTTAAGCAGTCCCGTTGCCATCAGGATTTTGGCGACCACCTGGCCAAGGAGATAACCGGCAACTGCTCCCATAACGGCATATACGAGAGACTCCGCAAGGAAGAGAGAAGAAATGTGAACAGGCGCAAGACCGACCGCGCTGTAAGTTCCTATCTCCCTTATCCTTTCATAAACCGAACCCAACATGGTATTCAGCACTATCAATGCCGCTATAAGGATGGGAATAATCAGATTGCTTATGCCCGCGAAAGAGGTAAGCCCCATACTGCTGTAGATATACGTCTTATCGCCCAGGCCGGCAAAGACTATAACGGCAAGCTTGGAAATAAATCCTTCAACGAGCGAGTTGCCCTCTTCGCCTTTGTTAAAAGCTACGGCAACGGAATGCATTGTGCCTTTCATGTTCATCAGCGTCCTGAAAGGAAGTATCGCAATGTTCTCCGCTTCGGTGTGGACAAAAGATTCCATCTTTGTCTGTGTCGTGAAAACCTGAGCCGTCCTTTCCATCTTCATTTTTGCAATTTCGCGCTCGGGTATTACGGAGAAATCAGTAGGGGTAATGCGCTCGTCGTCAATATCTTTCATGTCGTTTAAAATCTTCTCGTCAAATATCCCCTTCAAAAGGAACTTTTTTCCGTATATCCACAGATGCGCACTGCCGATATCGGCATCCGACAGTTTCAACTGGCTGTACATTTTCCTTGAAATCAAAACAGATTCCTCGGAATTATCCTCAAACCACGCTCCCTTGACTAACGCATCTTTAACCGGCAGAATCTCCCGGGGCGAAAGGCCGAGAAGCCCGGAGGAAAGAACCGTGCTGTTCGAGTGTTTTATTTCAACAGCGGTCCTGTTTCCGAGTGCGTCAAGAACAAACCACGACCTCGGGGCGATAACGCCCTTGCCGGAAAACTCGTTTTCGGTATAATCAAGCGCGGTGCCCATAAGAGGCGACCATGCGCGGTCCCTCAACAAAATCCCCTGATATACGGGTTTGTAAGGCCTTGCAATCTGGTTGTATTTCATATAAGACTTGATGGATGTAAAGGAGAGAACGGTAAATGTCAGCAGAATTAACGTTATAGCCGTCAACACGGTTCTTATGGGCCTTCTCTTCATGTTCGCCACGCCCAGGGAAAAAGCCGTGGCGGTGGCCGTTATCCTGCCGACGTCGGTTTCGTAAACCTTGGATGTCTCCATCTTCAACTGCCGCATCTGCTCCTCAAACTTTGATGCTACTATTGAAAGAACTACGAGGGACAAAGCAAGAACTATGAAAGAAAGGAGTATGACTTCCGGAGCATTTGTAAGCTTGAATGCGGGATGCACCCAGCGCATAATCCAGTAAACAACAAGAAATATGCCGAAAATGCCCGCCACCCTTTTTTCCAGCCTTGCGAAACTGAAAAGCAGCCTCTCCCCGAAATATGCAAAAGGCAGAAGCAGCATAAAGTAAAAGATGACTCCCTTGACCACGTCGTTGGCGGTATTGCGCACGTCGGGATAAGCCCTTGATTCCACCGCCTGCGCCTGCCTTGAATATTTTACAAATTCATACCAATTCCTGTCTTTTTTCGCGGCATCCGCCATCTGCATCAACATTCTGGATTCATCTTGAAGCTCCGCAAGCCGTTCGTTCCTTATCCCGAACTGTTCAAAACTTTCTCTCCTGTATCTGTCAAGAATTATCATGTCCCGCGCACCCTGATAAGGAGTTTCGTATATTGCAGAGATTGCTCCTGCATGAAATCCGAGCCCCTCAACCTTTTCCTTATCCAAAGACTCCTCGGCATTAAGCAGAAGAAGCCTTTTCCCGAGAGGGCCTGCCTGTCCTAGAACCTTGAACCGCATCAGGGGATTGGCAAATATGCAACCGACCGGCTCCGAATAGGAAGTCCAGCGCAAAGGGATAAAATCGGCATACTGCAGAAAGTATCCGTATTCACCGGGAAGACTGTTTGCCATATCGAGGACTTCCACCTTGTCAAGCTGTACGAGATATTGCGAGTCTATAAGGTCAAAAAGGTTTATGGACTTTGCATTGAAGAGGACAATCATCCAGTCCTTATCCTTATAATCAAGCACCAGCCTGACAGGATACTGGGCGGCGCCTCCCACCCCGAGGTCGGGAGCAAGCTTAATATCTCCGGTCTCGGAATCCAGATAGAATGCCTCCAGGTTTATATTGTTCCTCATGGACAGGTTGGAAAAACTGGCTTTCCCCTCTTCGTCCGTCATGCCTATAAGGGTATTTCTTACGCCGATGTTGGACTTTTCAATAATAACGGCCGTTGTGGAAAGCGCTACCCTGGGTATTACAAGAGCGCCTGAGACAGGGTCGCTGGGAATAAAACTTTTTGACGGGTCAAAAGTAACTACCCTTGCGTTAAGCGTTCCCATGTTATCTTTAACAAGGTCAAATGAAACGTCCGGGAAAAAATCAGGGTCGTTGACAGCCGTACTTAGGAGTCCCTTGATGAAACGGGACTGCCTTGCTATGTTGTTTACGTTAAGGTTCCCGTAGGTATCCGCAGGAGTATCAACCCGCCACCTGCCGTCATGTACCGTAACCAGCGAAAGCGCCGGATGCCCGGCAGAAATTATATATTGACCCTCTGTCCTTATCCTTTCAGGCAGGAACGTCTGCCATACAAGCCCTCTTTCCGGGCTGATTCCGTTTACAAGGGAAGTCTCGGGATTATATCCCAGCTTTTTGCTCACGCTCTCGGAATAAACCATGAATTTTCTGCCGTAGGGAGCGAAAAGCTTCTGATGGTAAAAGTCGTCGGAGTTATGCCATAGACCCAGGCTTTCGGAGCCGTCCGACAAATCAAGTCCGATAAAAAGCCGCGGGTTGATTATCTCTTCTTCGGGTATTCTTTTCCTGAAATGCGCATCTTTCCTGAGATGTTTCTGGATAAAAGCGTCTATGCCCCTCAACCCCTGGTAGTGGGAAGAAGTTGCAAGAAACACCAGTGTCCTTTCGGGCGGATTCTGGTTGAAATAATCCAGCAAATCCAGCAGGACGGAAATGCCGGCGGCCGAAGTAGCTCCTTTTGAAACCGCAGGAACAGCGCTGACGCTGTCGTAATAACTCTGGATTAATATAAGGTCTTCCTTCAAGTCCCTGTTCCTGCCCTCAAGATAGCCGACAATGTTATAATCTTCAACCTTCCGCCATGTCATCTTCGCAAACAGACGGACTGTCCTTTCCTCCTGAGCCAGATTTATAATTTCCCCGCTGTTTTCATGGGCGTAAAACCTCGGAACGTCAATAGGAACATTGACAAACTTCTTTTCTGCCTGTATCCGCGTAACGTTGCCCACATCGGTGAAGATGAACGCCCTTGCGCCCAGCATGGCGATAGTGCGCCACCTTTCCTCGGAATCAAAATCAAGCACAATGATATTGCCGACAATATCCCTGCCTTCGAGTTTTCGCAGGTCCCCGTCCCCGCCGTATATCAGTTTCCCCTCCAAGCCCGCCGGGGGCAGGGTGGACGTTCTCACAAGGTTGGGCCACATGCAGTGAAGCTCTATTCTCTTTCCGCCGGCATTCAGAAAAGCGTATTCTTCAACGGGAACAACCACGCTGAATTCTTCCTTGGCAACCCGTTTAAGCCCAGCCGCTTTAAACTTGTTTTCTATAAAATCCGCGGCCTTTTCATGTCCTTCCGTCCCGGGCATTCTTGAGGAGACCGATGAGAAAAATTGCAGATAGCCGTCAAGGCTTTGGGAGTAAGAGATTGAAGCTGAGAGGAAGAACAGAAATAGAGGCAGTAAACACTTCTTAATCATTTTTAAACCCCCTCAATTTTTGCCATGCTCTTCTTGACCCGGGATTGATGTTCACCTCGGCAATAAACTCTTTTTTCGCGGATGCACCATCCCCTTCTTTCTCGTGAATCAACCCTTTTAAGAAGTGGGCGTTGGGATAATATGCATTTATACCAAGAATTGCTTCCAGGGCATCCATGGAACCCGCAAGGTCTTCTTTGTAAAACCTCATAAGTGCAAGATTAAAAGCAAGATTAACATTATTCGGAAAATAAGTCAACCCTTTTTGAGTCCATTCTTCGGCTTCTGAAAGGTCGTTTTTCAGCACAAGGGCCGTTATTATTTTCTCGTACAGATTTGCGCTCTGTTTATAATCCAGCGCCTCCGTCCATTTTTCTACCGCACCGTCAAGATTTCCGGAAGAGAAAAGCCTGTCTCCTTCAGAGGATTTCTTCATCCCCGCCGAAAGAGACGGATTGATAAAGCACCCCGAGAGGAGAAGGCCAATAGCAGAAATTAGAATAAGCGTCTTGTTAAATTTCATGTTTAGGGGTTATTCATCCTCCTGATTCTTCTGACGAATATCCAGATTAGGAGGGCCAAAGCCAGTATCATTATAATCCTGCTCAAATGGGTTTCCCTGCGAAGGATTGAAGGCCACAATGCGAAGATAGAAAGTATGATTACCGCGTCTTCCCAGAAAGGCGTTTTCTTTTCCATTAGCAAAATCTCCCCATCTTAATCCCCCTCTGCTAAAGGAGGGAACTATCTCTCCCCCTTTGCAAAAGGGGGATTAAAGGGGGATTTTGTCTCTTAGCTTTTACTTATCACTAATCACTTACCACTGTTTCTTTGGTGCCGGGAGGGGGATTGTGCTGTCAAAAAACGCCGCACGAACTCCTCCCTTTTCTTATTCAAGCTTGCTAACCTTTTTCTGAGGAAAGCATTCGTCGTCGTTTTGACGCCCCATGGTGTTCAAATCCCCTCTCAAAGAAGCTTGCAATGCCGGGAGGGGGATTTGAACCCCCACGGCTTACGCCATACGCCCCTCAAACGTACGTGTCTGCCAGTTCCACCATCCCGGCTTTCTACATATTCAAATCCCCTCTTAATCCCCCCTTTGACAAAGGGGGGCATGGGGGGATTTTCTCTATATTATACCTTTTTCCCGTTTCAGGTATAAATCGGCGCATATCCTTGCCAGCTTTCTTACCCTGCCGATATATCTCACCCTTTCGGTGACGCTTATCGCCTTCCTTGCGTCAAGCAGATTAAAAATATGCGACAATTTAAGGACATAATCATAGGCGGGATAAAGTACGCCCTCCTCCAGAATCCTTCCCGCCTCTTTCTCAAACCTGTCAAACATCTCAAACAGCAGGGAAACGTCCGCCTTGTCAAAACTGTAGACGGAATAATCTTTCTCCCTGTCTTTGCTCATCCTGTCGTAAGTAACTTCCTTATTCCACTGCAGTTCGTAAACGCTCTTCTTTTTCTGGATGAAGTTCGCAATCCTGTCTAAACCGTACGTTATCTCCACGGAAGGCGGAGACAGGTCAATTCCGCCTGCCTGCTGCATGTAAGTAAACTGTGTGATTTCTAAACCGTCAAGCCAGACCTCCCATCCCACTCCCCACGCACCCAGCGTAGGGGCTTCCCAGTTGTCCTCCACGAAGCGGATGTCATGCTTATCCGTCTTTATACCTATTGAGGAAAGACTGTCAAGGTAAATATCCTGTATCTTGTCCGGCGGCGGCTTTATTATCACCTGTATCTGGTGGTGCATATATAAGCGCACCGGGTTATCCCCGTATCTTCCGTCGGCAGGCCTGACCGACGGTTCCATGTATATAACCTTCCATTTTCCGGCGCCAAGTATCCCGAAAAACGTTGCCGGATTAAGCGTACCCGCACCCACCTCAACATTATAGGGATGCCATAAAACACAACCTTTCTTAATCCAGAATTCTTCAAGATTACGCCATATGTCCTGAAACGTCATTGCGCCTTTTTTCATATGATCCTTTGAATATTGCCCCATAATTATATGATATTTCCCCCTCCCGCGCAACAGCTCAGCTCAACCGTACGCTATACGGGATAGCTGCTCCTTTTTCATGAGAACAAAGCTGTTCTGCTATAAACGGCCATATTCTGGAATTATTCCGATTTATTTTACCAGGAGGAAAACCCCTACGGAAAAGAAAAAGAGTGCAAGGAGTATTTTAACAACAGCCACGTTCTTTCTGGAAAATTCCGCCAGTTTCTGTGCGGTTGTGCCCATCCATGAAAGAGCAAGGATAATAAATAGAGGCAGGACAAAAAACAGGTTGTAAAGTATCAGATAGAACATACCTTTAAGCTTCAAACCGGGATTTCCCGTAATATAGACAATGGTTGGAAGATATACCTGTCCCGTACAGGCAAACTCCAATACTGAAACTGTAATTCCCGCAATGAAACTTCCTGCCATATAATGCGGCAGCCTCATCTTGCTTATTATCGTTGAGTGTATCCTGTCGTTCACTGCCTTCGGCAATTTCAAGGTTATATCCTTAACATCGCCGCGTTTTGCCTTCAGGAAATCCCTGAAGCTCAAATACCCCAAAATTAAACAGCCAGCTCCTACAACGCCATTGAGAATGCTTGAGAACAGCGTATAATACTCGTATTTGAAGATAACATAAAGAACACCCATCCCTATGAGAACATAGGCCAAAAAAACGCCTGTTATAAACATCAGGCCTACGAAAAGCATATCTTTACCCTTCTTCTTTACAACCGTCATGTATGATATAAAAAAGACCAGTACCGCAAAAGCGCATGGGTTAAATCCGTCAATCAAACCGGCAAAAAAGACAGTGGCGGCTTTCAATGATGAAAATCTTCCTTCAATCCTTTCTTCCGCTTTCGCCATTTCCTCTTCAGACACATCCCATATGACAACAGAGCCGGTTTTGTTTTCTTCAATCAGTTCCTCTATCTTTCCCTGCGAGATATCCTTCTGCTGAAGGTATTCGGAGCCGACAAAAATCGTGGCGGGGAGCAATCTATGCTTTTCAGGCATATCTTTCTTTTCTGCTATTGCCTCAAACAGAACCTTGTTTTCCCTCGCCTTCAGGTCAAATTTCTTTATGACCAGAAAAGGATATTTCTGTCCAAGATACTTTAAGAGATAAAACGTTCTGCTGCATTCCTTACAGCCAAGTTCATAAAAGAATGCCAGATAAACGGTTTTTTGTGTCTCGATTTGTTGCATTTCTTCTGTTTCTTTTATTGTTTCAGATTTTTCGGCAATTTCATCCTTGTCTGTTTTCACCATCTCATCCGGCCATTCCACGCCGCCTTTTTCCGCATATTCCTTAACAATCTTTTCAATATCCTTCTCTATCTCCTTCACCCCGCCCAGGACATATTTTCCGATAAATACAACCGGCAGTTCATTATCGGTATCCTCGTATTTTGCTTCCAGTTCAGTAAGCTTCTGGTAGTTTTCAATATTGTCTATATCAAAGTATTCGGGCTCTATTTTCCATCCTGTCCTCTGCGATAAAGTTGAAATGCCCTGTGGTTTTATGATTCCGCACTCGGAGCAGTCCTGCGAATAGAAAACATAGAGTCGAATTGGAGAAGTATCTGCAAAGGATTGGCGTAGAACGAAAAGTAAACCGGCGATGAGTATAACAAAGAAAGTTTTAAAACTTTTCATCTGTTTATTCTTCTACCAAGCCGTATACGGGAATCTTTATCTCTGGCTGGTCAGGATTATTGGTGTAAACAGTCACATTGCCTTTCACGTACCCTGCCGGAATATCTTTATTTAATCTGGCAGAGAGAGTATATTCCTTGTCTTTTTTTGTGGCCTTGACGCTGGTGGAAATGCTGGAGATATCGCTTTCCATTTTTTCTATCTGCAAGGGTATTTCGCCGGTAGTTGAGATGTCTATTTTGACAGTCGGGGTTTTCCCTCTTTTGACAAAACCAAAAGAGAACATAGAGGGATGAAATTCTATATCACCGACAATATTGGCGGTTAAGGGAATCTCAACTTTAGGACGGTTTTTGTATGTGGTATGGATAGTTACCTTGCCTCCCATACTGCATAACGGTATTTCAGGGGAGAGAGAAACAAACACTTTATATCCTTTACAGGGTTTGTCCGTAATTGGAGAAACGGTTGCAGAGACAAAACGGGGATATGTTTCAATCTCGGTTACTTTTACATCTTCTCCCGTTTTGTTTATGAGGCATATCTCCCTGGTGACGGAAGTTCCCTTCTTAACGTCTCCGAAAGTAATATTTCTTGGGGAGATAGCAAGGCCTTCTTTTACAATTCCCTGTATCTGGAGCTGTACTATCGGCGTCACAGGATCGTTTGTCTGAACGTAAATCTTATGGCGCTGGGGACCATCCCTTCCTGCAGTATCAAAACTGACCTTTATTTCTCCTTTGCCGCCGGGAAGTATATTCTTTCCCGAAAGCAATGCCGCGGTACAGCCGCAGGTAGTCCTCACATTAGATATGACAAGTTCTTCCTCCCCCTGATTTTTGAAGTTGAATGTATGCTTTATTTGCTGTCCCTGTTCAACCTTATCAAAACTGTACCCGTATGCGTCAAACCGGATATCAGGTTTTCCGGCATCTGAAGCAGGCAGAGAAATTTTATCTTTTGATACAAGCAGTGCAAAACCGGAGTAGTACGGCTTGAATTTATCTATTGCAATATGCTGCGGGTCTTTTGGCGAGTCAGTTACAATTATTGTATCTGTCCCTGTCCCCTTTACAACTACGAAATGATTATCCCATAGATAGGCAATGGCCGGAATTTCAAGATTGGAAAGTTTATCAAGCCCTATCTTCGTTCCGGTTGCCTGCAACCCTTTCTTTTTAGCCGCATTGTAAAGGCCGAGCATGGTAGTTCCTTTATCTTCTTTATAGTCTGAAAGTTTGGAAAGTTCATCAAGACTGGTTTTTACTCCAAACTTTTGGCAGATAACCAAAAGGCTTCTAGGTCCGGAAAGAAGAGGGTCAGGCCGCGATTGGGCGAGAAATTTAAGAATGAAACAAAGCGATAGGATTATTAGAGAGTAAATGATAAGCCTGCGTTTTTTCACAATTAACTCCGGAACAATAGTGGAAAAATTATCTATGCACAAATAATTTAACAAGAATGAGGAGAGAAGTCAAATTTACGAATTGTTATTTTAAGTGGAGCTCCCGCGGGTAAACCCGTGGCTTCCCTCCTTCGCCAAGGCTTCTGAAGGCGGGTAAAATTTAGTATATTTTGGGCAAGTTGAAAAAATGGGTTAAAATATCTTTATGGAAGGAAAGATAGTATTCGGGCCGGTGCCGTCAAGAAGGCTGGGACAGAGTCTGGGAATCAACAATATCCCGCCTAAAATATGCAGTTATTCCTGCCTTTACTGCCAGATAGGCAGGACAAAAAATTTCTCAACGGAAAGGAAAGCGTTTTATCCGGTTGAAAAGATTCTGGATGAGGTAAGCAAAACGCTTGAACGGCTGAAAGAAAAAAAGGAAAGGATTGATTTTCTTACATTTGTGCCTGACGGGGAGCCGACGCTTGACACAAACCTCGGCAAAGAGATTGAAGGGCTTAAAAAATTGACGGATATCAAGATAGCGGTTATCACAAACGCATCTTTGCTGTGGAGAGAAGACGTAAGGCATGACCTGAAAGAAGCCGACCTCGTATCATTAAAAGCAGATGTCGCAGGGAATAAGGAAGCATGGGAAAAAATCAACAGGCCTGCTTCTGAACTTGATTATGATGCCATACTTGAAGGCGTAAAGAAATTCTCCGCTGTTTTCAAAGGAAAACTGCTGACGGAAACACTGTTGGTAAAAGGCATAAACGACGGAGAGAAAGATATAAGAAACACGGCGGAATTCCTTTCCGGAATAAAACCTGCCGTTGCTTTCATAGGAATCCCCACAAGGCCGCCCGCAGAAAAATGGGTAATGCCTCCCGACGAAGAAAAAATAACCGCGGCCTACAGAATTTTTACGGAATACGGATTGAACACTGAGTTGATAACCGGCGGGGTAACAGGAAGTTTCGGTTTTACGGGAAACGCCGAAAATGACCTTCTGAACATTGTTTCCGTGCATCCCATGAGCACCGGGCAGGTAGAAGATTTTCTGAAGAAAGCAGGCGGTTCATGGGATATCATGGCAAAACTGCTGAAAGAGAAGAAGATAAAAGAGATTGTATACCTGAATCAAAAATATTACCTGAAAAATTTCTCCAAATGAGTTGCGCAAATTAAAAACCGCAGGCTGAAGACCTGCGGCTACCGGTTCAAATGTCCGCAGGCTGAAGACCTGCGGCTACCGGTTCAA
>JAFGKM010000024.1 GCA_016928555.1 Candidatus Omnitrophota bacterium
CCGACTCGCCCTCAGTGCTTGCGGTGCTCATTATTCTTCGCACCAGCACCCTCCCCCCTCGAGGGGGAGGAAGATAGGTGGGGGGGCGGTCTTTCCCGCTCGCAACGACGAAAAACGTCGGTTAGGGTAAAATGGCGGAAAAAAAAGATTATTACGAGTTACTCGGAGTTCAGAAAAATGCTTCCACGGATGTGCTTAAGAAAGCATACAGACAGCTTGCTTTACAGCACCATCCCGACAGGAACCCGGGCAGTAAAGAGGCCGAGGAGAAGTTTAAAGAGATAACCGAGGCGTATGAAGTTCTCAGCGACCCTGAAAAAAGAAAGATTTACGACCAGTACGGGCACGCAGGGTTCGGGCCCCAGGGGTTTGACTGGAGGCAGGATTTTTCAAGGGTGCAGATGGATTTTTCCGATATTTTCGGTGACATGTTTGAAAATTTCTTCTCCGATTTCGGGAGAGCGGGTTACGGCGGAAGAACTTCCGCGGCAGGCAGGCATACCAGGGGTTCCGACCTTGAATACAGGATGTCCGTATCTTTAAAAGAGGCGGCCGCGGGAGCAGAAAAACACATAAATATCTCCAGATATGACGAATGTCCCGCCTGCAAGGGCACCGGCAGTAAAACGGGGAAAAGCGAAAGGGCTGTCTGTTCTGCCTGTAAAGGCAGGGGACAGGTTGTAAAGAGCCAGGGTTTTTTTACTCTTGCGCAAACCTGTCCTTCCTGCAAAGGTGAAGGCAGGATTATTTCCGACCCCTGCCCCAATTGCAGGGGAACCGGCAGGGTAAGGACAAACATGCACAGGATTGCCGTAAAAGTGCCTGCCGGCATTGAACACGGAAGCAGTTTAAGGCTGAAAGGGCAGGGAGATGCCGGTGTTTCCGGAGGCGTAAGGGGAGACCTTTATATAACAATATTTGTTGAAAAAGATAGGCTTTTTGAAAGAAGAAACTCCGATATCTTGTGCGAAGTTCCCGTGACCAGCACGCAGGCAATACTGGGAGACGAAATAGAAGTGCCCACCCTTACCGGAAAGGTGAAGATGCGCATACCTTCCGGCATGCAGACCGGAAGCATATTGAGATTGAGGAATCAGGGGATGCCCAGGATAGCCGGCTACGGGAAAGGCGACCAGCTGGTAAAGATAAGGGTTGTAGTGCCCGACAGGTTGTCAAGGCAGGAAAAGGCATTGTATCAGCAGATTAAGGATACTGAAAATCCCGATACTTTCCCCGAAATAAAAAAATTCAAGAGTAATCTCTAAAAAGGATAGAGGAGCGGAATGAACAGACAACAATATCTTGACACCATATCTTTCAAGGGCGACGGAGAAGTCAATTGCAGCGTGGTTGTTTATTATCCCGTATGGAAGCAGTTTGAAACGCAGATGGAAAAACTGACAAAGCAGTTTCCCGGGATTTCTGTGTCCATATCAAAAGACGAAACGAGAAAGGCCGGCAGCACCAGGATGGACAAATGGGGATGTTTATGGTCTTATGCCCAGGATTACCTTGAAGGGCAGGTTGTTGAGCATCCGCTCAAAGACTGGAATAACTTTAAGAGTTATACCCCTCCTGCACCCGAAGATTATACGGATTGGAAGAAAGTTGAATCAGACATCAGGGAGGCAAAAAGAAAAGGAAAATTGACCTCCGGAGGGGCTGAACACGGTTTTCTTTTCCTGAAACTTGCGGACTTGAGGGGTTTTGAGAATTCCATGGTGGATATTGCGGAAAAAAACCCGCGTATCGTTAAACTGATAGATATGATTACCGACTACTGGATGGAGGTGATAAAAAGATATATTGCGATAGGCGTAGACATGATAGGTTTCGGCGACGACCTCGGCCTTCAAAAGTCGCTTCCGATAAGCCCTCCCGCATGGAGGGAGTTTATAAAGCCTCCATATAAAAAAATATTTTCTTACTGCAGGGCAAATAATGTTCATGTAGGCCTGCATACCGACGGATACATTCTTGATATAATACCCGACCTTATTGAATGCGGAGTAAGCGTTTTAAATCCACAGGATGTTGTCAACGGCATTGATAATCTTGAAAGGCTGGCCAAGGGAAAGGTTGCCATAAATTTGGATATTGACAGGCAGGGGCTGACTGTTTTTGGGAAAAAACGGGAGATAGAAGGACATATTTTAAACTGCGTCAAAACACTCGGCTCTCCCGAAGGCGGGTTATCCCTGATATGGGGAGTTTATCCCGGCACGCCCATAGAAAACATTGAGGTTGTAATATCCTCCATGGACAAGTACCGCCTCTACTGGAAAAAGAATTCCTGAACTCCGTAAATGAAAGCAAAAGGATATCTGTGCGGTATTTTTGCCGCAGTTACATGGGGAACTGTATTTTTTGTCGGCCGCATTGTTATGAAAGACGGTTCCGTCAATCCCGTTGTACTTGCCTTCTGGAGATGCTTTTTTGCATCCCTCTTCCTTTTAATCCTCCTAAGGCGCCGGGTAAAAAATGTGATACCTGCCGTTAAAAAGGACTGGGTAAACCTGTTATATCTTTCATGCGTGGGGATATTCCTTTTCAACATGCTTGTTTTTTCATCCCTGCGTTATACCACGGCAACGTCATCAAGCATATTGATGAACAGCAATCCTCTTTTTATCCTTCTTCTCTCTGCAATTTTTCTTCATGAAAAAATCAACTTCAATAAAATTTTCGCCGTTTTTATCGGGTTTTCAGGATGTATTATGGTTATCAAAGGAACATCCGGCATCTCTCTGTCGGAAGCAAATAATCTTTTAAGGGGAAACTTTTTTGCAATAGGGGCGGCTCTGTGCTGGGCAATATATACCGTTGGGGGAAGAAATCCTACATGGAAATACGGTGCAATTGTCACAACTTTTGTGACGCTCTCGACAGGCATGTTATTGCTTCTTGCCAATATGCTGGTTCAGGGAATAGACTTTCTTAATGTCCGACCCGCCGTGTTTCTTGCAGGAGCTTATCTGGGAATAGTTCCCGCAGGTATAGGGTTTACCCTGTGGTACAATGCTTTGAAATACATGGAGCCGGGTGAGTTGGGGATATTGCAATATCTTGCTTCTGTTGTAACTGCCGTTCTTGCCATAATTTTCCTGAAAGAATTGCCGTCCATTTTTGTAATTGCGGGGATGATCCTGATTTTTCTTGCCCTTTATATCCCCAAAAACCGCGAAAAGACATAAATTTCTATCCTGTCTTAAGCAAGCACATAGGCAAACATAAGAGGCGCGACTATTGTTGCATCGCTTTCAATCACGAATTTGGGCGTATCAACGCCGAGTTTTTCCCATGTGATTTTTTCGTTTGGCCCCGCCCCGCTGTAAGAACCGTAGGATGTCGTGCTGTCGGATATTTGGCAGAAATATCCCCATAATCTGCAGGATTTGCCCATGTCCTGCCTTATAAGAGGAACAACGCATATTGGAAAATCCCCCGCAATTCCGCCGCCTATCTGAAAAAAGCCTATGATGTGTTTTTTGGAATTCTTAAGGTACCAGTCAATCAGCGAATCCATGGTTTCAAGTCCGGATTTAACCGTAGATATACTGTTCAGTTTTTCCGTTTTGACAAGAGCCGCAAAAATATTGCCCAGAGTTGAATCTTCCCAGCCCGGGACGAAAATGGGGATATTCTTCTCGCATGCCGCCGCAACCCATGAATCCGCCTCGTCAATCTGGTAATGTTTTTTCAGCTCTCCACTTTTTATCATCTGATACATAAATTCGTGAGGGAAATATCTTTTCCCCTCTTTTTCCGCTTTCTGCCAGAATTTAATAATAACTTTCTCAATGCGCCGCATTGCTTCTTCTTCCGGTATGCATGTATCAGTTACCCTGTTCAGCTTTCTTTTCAAAAGGGCGGCTTCGTCTTTTGGCGATAAATCCCTGTAATTTACTCTCACATAGTGATTATGGGCAACAAGGTTGAATAAGTCTTCCTCCAGATTTGCACCTGTGCAGGTTATTGCATGAACCTTGTTTTTTCTTATCATTTCAGACAGGGTAAGTCCGATTTCCGCCGTGCTCATGGCTCCTGCCATCGCCAGCATCATTTCCCCGCCCTTTTTTATGTGCTGAACGTATGCTTCGGATGCCTCAGCAAGAACGGCGGAATTAAAGTGCCTGAAATTATGGCGGATGAAAGCCTTTATCTCCTTGTGATTCTGCATAATTTAACCTCCCGTGTTTTTGTGCGCTCGGACTTGTCAGCCGAAGCTGTTTTGCAGAGAAGCGGAGAGAGCAGGA
>JAFGKM010000025.1 GCA_016928555.1 Candidatus Omnitrophota bacterium
CATTATTCTTCGCACCAGCACCCTCCCCCCTCGAGGGGGAGGAAGATAGGTGGGGGGGCAATCTTTTCCGGCTCGCAATGACAAAAAGAGTCGGTTCGGGGTAAAGGAGGGAACATGTATTGCAGAAACTGCGGAAAAGAGATTGACGACAATGCTGTAGTCTGTGTCGCATGCGGGGTTCCTCCGACAAAAGCAAAGAAATACTGCGGCAACTGCGGGGCTCCTACGGATGCAAATGCGGAAGTATGCATAAAATGCGGGACAAAACTTTCTTCGGCGAAAGAAGGCAAAGACTGGATTGTCACGCTGATTCTCTCTATTTTCGTCGGACAGTTCGGCGTAGACAGATTTTATACCGGATACGTCGGCCTGGGAATACTGAAACTGCTGACCCTTGGCGGATGCGGCATATGGTGGCTGATAGACGTGATACTCATCGCCATAGGCAGATACAAGGACAGCGACGGCAACGAGCTTGTAAAGAAATAATCCGGGATGAAAAGAGAACTCCTTTTGTTAAAAATATTCTTTGTGTATATCTTAATTCCTGTTTTACTGTTTGCCATGCCTGTCTCAACCATTGAAGGCTTTCCCTCAATATGCCTTTATAAAAACATCTTCGGAAAGGACTGCCCCGGATGCGGAATGACAAGAGCGGTATTATCTCTTCTTCATCTGCACTTTGCAGAAGCTTTTGCCTTTAACAGAATGATTGTAATTGTCTTTCCTTTGATTGTTTTTCTGTTTTTCAAAAACCTCATCAAAAACGTTAAACAGCTCATAAATTCACCCGGTAAGCCAATTTGACTTGAATCAGCCTCTCAATTACAATGATTGGTAGTGAAACTTGAGAGGTGAAAAGCGATGTTTTCTGTCATCCCTGCGAATATTAGGCAGGGATCCGGAAAAAAAGTGGTTGTTAATTCCTGCTTAAAACGTGCAGGAACGACAAAATACGTCGGATTGCCGCGAAACTTTCACCCCTCGGATAAATGTAGCGGTGCGATTTATCGCACGGTTTTAAGTGGCATGAATGCCACCGCTACAATAAACCGCAGGCATAGAGGGAAGGAGATACGCATGGAAAGAAAAACAGGCTGGGAGATATGGAGCGAAAAAACAAAAAAAGCGGCGCTTGAATTCTGCGAGGGATACAAAGAGTTTCTTTCTGCGAACAAGACCGAAAGAAAGTTTGTGAAAGGATGCGTAAGCAAAGCTGAAAAGGAAGGGTTCAAACCTCTTGAGAGCTTCAAAAAACTCTCCGCCGGAGACAGGTTCTACAAGGTAAACAAGGAAAAGGTAATTGTCCTCGGCACTGCCGGCAAAAAATCCCCCGTCTCGGGATGCAGATTCGTCCTGGCCCATATAGATTCCCCGCGCCTCGACCTGAAAGCAAACCCTCTTTACGAAGATGAAAACATATGCTTTCTGAAAACATACTACTACGGCGGGATTAAAAAATACCAGTGGCTGACAATACCTCTTGCGCTGTACGGCACGGTGGTTTTCAAGAACGGGAAAAAGAAAGAGATAGAGATAGGGGAAAAAGAGACCGACCCTGTATTCAACATAACCGACCTTCTTCCTCATCTCGGCAAAGACCAGGCAAAGAAGACCATAGAAGAGGGCTTCCCCGGCGAAAATCTCAACGTCATAGCAGGGAGCATCCCGGCCGCGGGATATAAAAAGGAAAAAACAAAAAGCGGCATCCTTAAGATTCTGAAAGAAGCTTATGGAATTGAAGAGGCCGATTTTATCAGCAGTGAATTCCAGTTTGTTCCCGCGGGGAAATTAAAGGACGCCGGCTTTGACAGAAGCATGGTGCTGGGATACGGGCAGGACGACAGAGTCTGCGCTTACACGGCAGTGGAAGCCGTGCTGTCGGTTGAAAAACCGGAGCAGACATCTTTCTGCATTCTCGTTGACCAGGAAGAGATAGGAAGCCGCGGCTCAACATCCGCGCAGTCTGAATTTTTCAGGTTTGTGATTGAAGAGGTTCTTGAAAAATCAGGGATGTCCGCAAGAGATTTTAAATCGGCAGTGCAGAACTCAATGGCAATCTCCGCCGACGTTGACAACATCTTCGACCCGAATTACAAGGAAGTGACCGATCCGAGGAATACGGCCCGGCTGGGATGCGGAGTGGTGCTCACAAAGATAACCGGCGGAAGGGGAAAGGGCGGCAGTATAGAACCGCCGGCGGAATACATAGCGCGCATAAGAAATATTCTCGATAGAAACGGCGTTGTCTGGCAGCCGGGAGAGTTAGGAAAGATAGAGCAGGGCGGAGGCGGAACCATAGCCACCCATATCGCCAGATACAACATCGACACCGTGGACTGCGGAACGGGAGTCCTGTCAATGCATGCACCGTATGAACTCACAAGCAAGGCGGACGTATACTCGACTTATCTGGCGTACAGAGCGTTTTACACGGAAAAAACATAGCGGCGGGATGTGAAAAATAAGTGGATAACCCCTCTCGGTAAACGGCTTTCAACACGCCGGAAGAACTGATTGACTTGGAAAAACGCCTTGCAGGGCTGGTTTCCCCCGTCGGGGTAACAGGGCGAAGCCCGTCATAGGGGCGTGAACCCCTTGAAAGTAATCCCGTCAGGGATTATCTTGGCTGTGCTTACGCAACTCGCACCTCAACTCTTCCCTTTTCTTTTAATAATGTATTCCTTATGTCGGTTTTTAGCAAACCTGCACAAAATTGATTTTTGGAGGGGCAGGGTGTAAAATTAAGCGTTATGCCTAAAACGTCGTTTTTCATAGCAGGAACGCGGGTAACGGTAAAAGAGGGAAACATTGCGGAAGAGCAGGTTGACGCAATTGTCAACGCCGCCAACAACCGCATGATTATGGGGGGCGGCGTCGCCCTCGCCATAAAGAGAGCCGGCGGGGACGTCATTGAGAAGCTGGCGATGGAAAAAGCGCCCGTGAGGGTAGGGGAGGCGGTGCATACCCGCGGTGGAAAGCTTCCCGCAGAATACGTGATACATGCAGCCACCATGGGCATGGATTTCAGGACGGATGCGGAGAAGGTGAGAAAATCCGCGGCAAGCGCTTTACTGACGGCAAACACGCTGAAGATTTCCTCAATCGCTTTTCCCGCCCTTGGGTGCGGAACCGGAGGGCTGTCCCCCGGAATGGTAGCGGACATAATGATTGAAGAAACGCTGAGATGCCTGTCCGCAAAAGGGACGTTGAACGATATAAGGTTTGTCCTGTACGACAGGAAAACGTTTAACGTCTTTTTCACGCAGGTTGAAAAATATCTTGTTAACATGACTCGGAAAACATACAGGAATCCCGTTCCCACGGTTGACATCATAATAGAAATGGACGGAGGCATCGTGCTGGTAAAGAGGAAAAACTATCCTTACGGATGGGCTATCCCGGGGGGCTTCGTGGACTACGGAGAAAGCCTTGAAGATGCGGCGGTGAGAGAAGCGAAAGAAGAGACGGGGCTTGACGTTGCGGGGCTGGAACAGTTCCATACATATTCCGAGCCGGGAAGAGACCCGAGGCACCACACGATATCAACAGTCTTTACGGGAAGAGGCGGAGGGGAATTGAAAGCGGATGACGATGCGGAGGAGGCAAAGATTTTCAGCAAGGATAATCTCCCCTCTGACTTCGCCTTCGACCACGGGGAGATAGTTAAAGAGTATTTTCAAAAAAAAGAAAATCTCAAGTAATGAAGTTATGAACTTATGGAGTTTATAAACATGAACAGGAACATTCTCAGCGGGATGCGGCCCACGGGACCTTTGCACATAGGACACCTTTTCGGAGCGCTTGCAAACTGGAAGAAGCTTCAGGATGAAGGGTATAACTGCTTCTACATGATAGCAGATTACCACGCCCTGAGCACGGAATACGCCTCTATGGGCAACGTGAAAAATTATGCGGAAGAGGTGGCAATGGATTTTATAGCCGCGGGTCTAAACCCTGAAAAGTCGACGATATTCGTGCAGTCCATGGTTCCGGAGCACGCCGAACTGCACCTGATTTTTTCAATGATAGTCCCGACTCCGTGGCTTGAAAGAAACCCGGTTTACAAGGAGCAAAAAAAACAGCTCATAGCAAAAGACCTGAATACTTACGGCTTTCTGGGCTATCCGGTTCTTCAGGCGGCTGACATACTGCTGTACAAAGCAGGATATGTCCCTATAGGAATAGACCAGGCCCCCCATGTGGAATTGACACGGGAGATAGCCAAAAGGTTCAATTATCTTTACGGAGAGACGTTTCCCGTCCCGGAAGTGCTGTTGACAGAAACGCCTAAAATCCCGGGTACGGACAACAGGAAGATGAGCAAATCCTATAACAACTGCATCTACCTTAAGGATACGCCGGAGATAATCAGGGAGAAAACAGGCAAGATGTTCACCGACCCCAAAAGGATATACAAGAAAGACCCGGGGCATCCGAAAACATGCCCGGTATTTACTTATCAAAAACTTTTCAACGCCGGCAGGGCAGGGGAGATTGAAAGGGACTGCAGGGGCGCGGTAATAGGATGCACCGAGTGCAAAAAGGAGCTCGGAGAGATGCTTGCCCTCTATCTCAAGGACATACGGGATAAAAGGCACGCGCTGGCAAAAGACAGGAAAGCCTTGTGGAATATACTCAATACGGGAGCGGAAAAAGCGAGAAAGACCGCGCTCGCAACGATGAAAGAAGCGAGGATTAAAACAGGATTGAAATATGGATAAGAATATGGGGAAAAACGTCAGGGAAGGCATTAAGAAGATTGCGCCGTATGTTCCGGGAAAACCCATGGAGGAACTGCAGAGGGCGTACGGGCTGGACATTGAAAAAATTATCAAACTGGCGTCAAACGAAAACCCTATGGGCCCGTCTCCCAGGGCGGCGGAGGCTGTCAGAAAATGCGCCGGGAAAATATCCAGATACCCGGAAAGTTCGGGATATTACCTTACAAACAAGCTTGCAGAAACGCTGAGGGTTTCACCGGACAACATCATCCTCGGAAGCGGTTCCAGCGAGATAATCTCAATGGCAATGGAGATTCTCATAAACCAGGGGGAGGAGGTGATTTACCCTGATCCTTCTTTCCTTATTTACAGAATCCTTGCCCGCAAGATAGGAGCTGTGCCGGTTGAAATTCCGCTTAAAGGCGATTTCTCCTACGACATGGATATGTTCCTTGACAAGATAACGGATAAAACGAAGGTTATCATCCTTTGCAATCCCAATAACCCCACAGGCACGGTAATTTACAAAAAACAGATGGAAAACTTCATGGCAAAAGTTCCGGACAGAATACTTATCGTCTCCGACGAAGCCTACAATGAATACGTCGAAAATGAAAATGCAGGCACGGCGTTTCCGTACTTTGAAGAGAAGAACGTCGTCATAGCAAGGACGTTTTCAAAGATTTACGGGCTTGCGGGCCTGAGGATAGGATACGGAATTGCAAAAAGCGATATTGCCGGATTCATGGAAAGAATACGCCCTCCGTTCAACACGACAGTACCTGCGCAGGAGGCCGCTCTCGCGGCTCTTGACGACAAAGAGTACGCGGAAAAATCGTTTAAAAACAATATAGAGGGCAAGTATTATCTTTACGGCGAGCTTAAAAAACTCGGGACAGAGTATCTTCCTACGGAGGCCAACTTTATATTGTGCAGATTCAAAACAGGCGCCGCGGATATAATAAACAAACTTGAAAAGAGGGGCATAATCATAAGAAATATGGAAGGCATAGGTACGGGATACGCAAGAATTACCATCGGCACGCCGGAGGAAAACGCCATATTGATAAACGCTTTGCGTGAAGTGATAAAAGAAAGCGTATAGCGTTCAGCATAAAGCGTATGGGGAAAACTTTCAGGATCAAAAAATCAGTAAAATCCCCCTTTATCAAAGGGGGATACAGGGGGATTTGGATAAGGGAGGCAAAATGTCTAAGCAACTAAAACTCGGGATAAATATAGACCATGTGGCGACGGTAAGGCAGGCGAGGAGGGGAAATACCCCCGATCCTGCTTATGCTGCCGCACTGTGCGAACTTGCCGGATGCGATTCAATCGTATGCCACCTGAGGGAAGACAGGAGGCATATCCAGGACAGGGACGTTTATCTGCTGAAACAGGTTGTTAAAACGTATCTTAACCTCGAAATGGCGCTGTCGGATGAAATAGTAAAAATTGCGCTGGACGTAAAACCGTATCAGGTAACGCTCGTACCTGAAAAACGGGAGGAGCTTACTACGGAAGGCGGCCTTGACGTAATAAAAAATTTTGAAAAAATACGCGATAATGTGAAAAAATTTACGAAAAAGGGGATAAGAGTCAGCCTTTTTATCGAGCCTGACAGGAGACAGATAGAAGCAGGCAAAAAGACCGGAGCCGGCTTCATAGAAATTCATACGGGGCGATATGCGGATGCGAAAACCGAACAGGAAATTAAGCGCGAACTGGAAAAAATATCGGATGCCGCAAATTATGCGCTATCCATAAACCTGCGGGTAAACGCGGGGCACGGCCTGGACTATAAGAACACTCCGGCAATATGCAGGATAAAAGGGATAGAGGAGCTGAATATCGGATACAGCATTATAGGCAGGGCGGTTTTCACCGGCCTTGAAAGTGCGGTCAGGGAAATGCGGGATGTGATGAAAGAAAGCGTATAGCGTGGAGCATAGAGCGATAGGGAAAACTATAAATAAAAAACAAGATAAATCAAAATCCCTCACAATGAAAGCATATCAAAGGAGAGTTCGGGATAAATGAAAAAGAAAATACTTGATGCGTTCAAAGAGCCGGTGAGAACACAGGACAATTTAATAAATCTTTTGATAGGAGGCGTTTTGACGTTAATCCCGGTGGTCAATTTCATCTCCATGGGCTACCTCGGCGCAAAACTCAAAAAAAACATTGAGCAGAACAAATCATCCGTAAAGTGGGACGAGAACATTGAGAAACTTTTTGTAAAAGGGGCTTTTTTGACGTTTATATGCCTCTCCTACGTCATTATCCCTGTTTTATTGCTGTTTTTAAGCGGACGCTTTATGGTAACCCTTTCAGGGGGCAGATTTCTCTCTTTATTTTACTTCAGGGGCCAGGTTATGAATATTATCGGCACCTTACTGCTTTTAATCGCCCTTTATCTCCTCCCTTTCGCCGTATGCCTGTACCTGGAGGATAACGACCTTAAAAAGGCGTTTAAACCGCGTAAAATTCTTGAAAAAATCTTTCTCATTATAAAAGAATATACCGTGGTATATGCAACAATAATAGCGCTTCTTGCCGTTTCCATAATAGTATTGTTTTTGCTCATGAACTGGCTGGCCGGCCTTTTGACAGGGGGGTTCATATTCTTTTATGACGGCATGGTCATAAGCGGCATTCTCAGCAAGTTCTTCCCGAGAAAAGCCATAACAATATCCCTGCTTGAAGTATCCGAAGAATAAAAGTTTCTCCCGCTGCTAATTCTTAATCCGTTCTTTAATCCCAAATTCTAAAACCGAAAGTCCGGATACGACAGAGCAACAAAAATCAAAGGTTCCACATTTTTTAATAATGCACTAAACTTTGTCCTGTTAATAGATTGTAAGTCTATGTTTTGTAAACAATTATAAACATAACGTCGGATAAGATATATTATGTTAACTTTTTGACTTCAGGAACCATAGGCTATTCGTTCCGGTACCCATTCTTTTTTATATTGAGGATTTTTATTAAGAGGATATAATTAAGTTCTTATTAAGCAAGAACTTAGTTTTTAATAAGACTTGCAATAATTATTGAGATTTCGTACAGCAGAATCAATGGAACGGCAATCAGAAATTGCGTAAAAACGTCAGGAGGCGTAATTACTGCGGCAATTATAAAGACAATTAGTATGGCATATCTCCTTTTTGCCCTCAGAAAACCTGAACTTACCACCCCTGTTGATGCAAGACCGCACAAAATGAACGGAAGATTGAAAATAAGCCCGAGCGATCCCATAAAAACAAGGATAAAACTCATATAACTGCCTATTGAAATAAGCGGCTTCATCGTTTCTCCCGCAAATCCGAAAAGCACTCTAAGTCCAAACGGTACAAGGACATAGAATGAAAAAACAGCTCCGGCTGCAAACAATAAAGGAAATGCGTAAAAGGCCGCTAAAACGGTTTTTTTTTCCCTTATTGTTACGGCAGGCGACAGAAACAGCCATATTTGGTAGAGCACATTCGGCAAATTAAGAAAACCGCCCGCAAATATTGATATTTTCATTACCGTGACAAACGGATCGACAGGACGGATAAAAAAGGGTTTTTCCTGGTATTCTGTGAGGGGTTTGATCAAAAACTGCAAAATCCGCTCCGAAAATATATATCCGGCAATGGACAGGATTACCCATCCGACAAGCATGAAAAAAATTCTCTTTCTGAGCTCTTCAAGATGTTCAATCGCTCCCTGATAGGATTCATTATTGTTTTTCATCATCCCTTTCAGACTCTTCTTTACTGACATTTTTTATTGTATCTTCCGATTCTTTCATACCCTTCTTGAATTCACCGAGCGACTTTCCTATGGACCTTCCTATCTCGGGAAGCCTCTTTGCGCCGAACAGCAGCAGCAGAATCAGCAGAATAAGAATAAGTTCTCCCGGCCCTATGTTAAACATCTTTCTTTCTCCTTTGTCTCCTTTTGAGACTTTTGTTCTATCCTTTCAACTTCTTTTCTCTTAAACTATACCTTTTTTCGCCTCTGTTTGACACATTTATGGCAGATTTACCTTCCACCGGGCAGCTCTGCTCACACAAGCCGCAACCCATGCATAAATCTTCATTTACTACGGGTCTGTTTTTAGAATCAACGTATATGGCGCCGAACGGACAATATTCCATGCAAACCAGACAATCTTTACTTTGCCCCCATACCAGACATCTGCTTTTGTCTATCATGGCAGTACCTATTTTAACGGCAGAATCTTTAACCTTCACTATTGCGGCAGAGGGACAGACCTTGGAGCAGTTCATACACATTATGCACCCCGCTTGCCTGGGAATTATCTGCGGGCTGCCCCATTCCGCAATTCCCTGTTCAATCGTCACCGGCTTGAGACACTTTGCAGGACAGACAAGCATACATTTGGAACATCTGATACACTTGTAATTGAAATCATCTTCTGTCACCGAACCGGGAGGCCTTATGATGCTTTTCCTTGCGGATATGAAGGCAAACCTTGCCCCGTTGAAAATCAACAGCGAGAACACCCCTGCCCTTTTGATAAATTCTCTGCGTTTCATTTATTTTTCTTTTTAAAAAAACCTGCCTTCCTTATGCGGCCGAGATAATAATACAAGCATCCCAGAGGGCATACAAAATTGCACCAAGCTCTTGGAATGATAATACTTGCCGTAAAAATTGCGATGAACAGAAACAGCCAGGCGTTCTTCAGTATGAACGCCCTTGTGATAATGACATACGGATCTGCAACCCAGAACGGATTCGGGGCCGCAGCAAAAAGAGCGAGCAAAGACATCAGCAGAAAACCGGAAAGGAGAAACAGCCTGATTTTCCGAAAAAAAACCGGCATGCCTATGCTAAAAGGCCGTTTTTTTCTTGCCATGATCAGGTTTGTAAAATCAATGATTCCGCCGAAGGGACATATCCAGAAACAGAAAAAATTTCCGGCTATTATTATAAACAGCATTATAACCAGCGCGGGTATGAAATGTTTTGAAAAATGTACTGTGGAAATTGTCGTGGAAATTGCGAGCAACCCGTCAATCCTGAAGAAAAAATCGAAAGGGATATTCTCCGGAAGCGGAAAATAATCGGCTGTGCTGAGAAGATAGAAAAACAAAAAGATAAAGCAGGCCTGCACGAAACGCCTTGTGAATATTTTTGCCTTTTTCATTTATTCCCGCTGACAACCTGCTATACGTTCTTAATCTTTACCTTTGCCATATCCGCTATGCCGAGCTTCATTGAAGAAGCAATGGTTATATGGCGGACGCTCTGCGGATCAATGCCCAGAAGTCCCGAACCGTAGGCGTCCAACGCAACAAAATCCGTGCCCGCCGCCACTATACCGGTCTGTTTTATCTCGCCGTCTCCCTGCGGTCCTTTTGTCAGGAGGATTCTAGTGGCATCAAGAACAGTCAGTCCGGGCCTGACATACCGGCTTATCTCCGCTATGCACAAGTGAAGGTCCGTCCTGTGGAAGAATCCTCTGTCCCTCACCACTCCCATGAGATTTTTCATTGCAATAGTAACCCTGGCCCCTCCGTGAACCTTGACAACAGGAACGTTGATGACCATATCTGCATTAAGAACGTCTTCCAGAACCTCTGCCTCTTTAAGTACCTGGGCGCCGGGTATTGTCACTTTTTTGAATTTCAGCGGAGTATTTACGATTGCCCCCGCCTTTTCCGCCGCCTCCTTTATGCCGCTTGTCACGCATGTGGCATTCCATGGATTGCAGGGGTTATCCGTCACAACTACTTCACCGGCGCCGCATTCCCTGCACAATGTTACCAGCGCAGCAACGACTTCAGGATGCGTTGTAGCCGCTTTTTCAGGAACCCTGTTCCATGCAATGTTCGGCTTAATTACTACCTTTGAGCCTTTCTTTACAAACTTTGCCATCCCTCCCAAACCGTTGACCGCCCTTGCCGTTAAATCCTTTACGCTTCCTCCCCTGGCAACAGCTATTTCCGAAAAACCTTCTTCAGCAAACAATGACCCTTTATTCCTGCCCTTGAATATGCCTGAAAACCCGAGTCCGATTATAGTAATTACGCCTCTTTTTATAAAATCCCTCCTTTCCATGCCTCCTCCTTTTATTAAAATCTTAATGCTTTATTTATGAAACACTTAACCATTATCATTTAATGTGTTTTATAAAGCGTTTTTTAAAAAAATTCGGCGGCTGTCCGCCCTGCCCTGCAAATTTTTAAAAATTTTCAAAAATTTTACTTTCAAAAAATTCTCCAACATTTTACCAAATCCTTCTTAAAATATATCATGTTTGGAAAATCTTGTCTATTCTCAAAATTCAATCAAAAATAAGCCCCTGTTTGCGTGGAAGGCAATGGATTACCTTGCCGGCCGATAATAATCTCTTTATTTTGCATTAAAAACAGAACAGTTTAACTGCGGAATCAAAAAAATAATACTCTTCCCTCACTATAGCCTGCAGGAAGACCTCTCATGCTAACCTTCTCCCCGAAGGGCGGAATCAATTAAAAGGCGCGCAAAATGTGAGTAAGCAATGTTATAATGAAAACCGGCTTGATTTAAGAATCATCATGGATTGGAATACGCCGATATCAGGCAGACCGGGAGAATTCACCAAAGCATTGTAACGGCCGGCCGGGATTCGGTATCAATAAGCACAAGCAAGGTCCGGGCAGGAAAACGTAAACCGTCTTCAGAAAATGCAGCAATGCACGATTCAGCGTTATAACTCATTAACTTATGAAGTTATTAAGTTATTCAGTTAACAACTTATAAACTTATTAAGTTACTGACTTCTCGTCTTCCTCAACCGCCGACTGGGCCGCAGCCAGGATGGCGACGGGAATCCTAAAGGGAGAACAGCTGACGTAATTCATCTTTTCCCTGTGGCAGAACTTGACAGATTCCGCTTCTCCGCCGTGTTCTCCGCATATGCCTACCTTCAGGTTGGAACGCGCGCTTCTTCCGCGCTTAATCCCGATATCGACCAGTTCGCCTATGCCCTCCTGGTCGAGAGTCTGGAACGGGTCGTCGGAAAGAATCTTTTTGTCGAGGTATCCCGGAGCAAAACCGCCGATATCGTCCCTCGAGAATCCGAAACCCATCTGCGTCAGGTCGTTTGTGCCGAAAGAGAAGAATTCCGCCTCGGCCGCAATCTTCCCCGCGGTGAGAGCCGCCCTCGGAATTTCAATCATCGTTCCGTAAAGGTATTCTATCTTTTCAACGCCGTATTTGCCGCAGACTTCCTTATGTACCCTGTCAACTATTTTTTTCTGGTCTACAAGTTCCTCAACGGTACTCACTACGGGAACCATAATCTCAGGCATGGCCTTTTTACCTTCCTTGTTAAGCTCCACCGCCGCCTCAAATATAGCCCTGACCTGCATCTCCGTAATCTCGGGGTATATTACTCCGAGCCGCACGCCGCGGTGCCCCATCATTGGATTTGTCTCATGCAGCGCCTCTCCCCTTTTCTTGAACTCTTCAAGGGATATTCCGAGGCTCTCCGCAAGTTTGGACTGCTCGCTTTCACGCTTCGGTACAAATTCATGGAGAGGCGGGTCAAGAAGCCTTATTGTGACCGGAAGCCCTTTCATAACCTCCATGGTTGCCTTTATATCCTTCTTTACATAAGGCAATAACTCATCCAGAGCGGCCTTTCTCTCCTCGGCCGTATGGGCGACTATCATCTTTCTCAGGCGGAACAGAGGTTCTTCCGAATTTTTGCCGTAAAACATGTGTTCCGTCCTGAAAAGCCCTATGCCCTCCGCTCCGAAGGCAAGCGCGTTCCTTGCATCGTCGGGCGTATCGGCATTTGCCCTGACGCCAAGCCTTCTCAGGGAATTGGCAATCTTCATGAATTCCGCAAAGCGCGGATTCTCCGTTGCGTCAATCATCGGAAGACGGCCCTCGTACACGTACCCCCTTGTACCGTTAAGCGTAACAACATCCCCTTCCTTGAAGTTTTTACCGTCCACTGACAAGGTCTTTTTATGTGCGTCTATCTTAAGCGCGGCACATCCTACAATACAGCACTTCCCCCATCCGCGGGCAACCAGAGCCGCATGGCTCGTCATGCCGCCTCTTCCCGTAAGAATGCCTTTAGCGGCCCTCATGCCTTCCACGTCTTCCGGATTGGTCTCTTCCCTTATGAGAATAACGTCCTTTCCCTTTTTGGTCCATTTAACGGCATCTTCAGCCGTAAATACCATCTGTCCCGCCGCTCCGCCGGGCCCGGCCGGAAGCCCCTTTGCAAGAGACTTGGTTTTTGCCTCGGCTTTCGGGTCTATGAGCGGATGCAGAAGTTCATCAACCTGTGCGGCCGTCAGCCTCATGACAACCTCTTTCCCGTCTATCAGTCCTTCCGAAAGCATGTCCATCGCCATGTTGAGGGCGGCGGTGCCTGTCCTTTTTCCCACGCGGCACTGCAGCATCCAAAGGCGCCCTTCCTGTATGGTAAACTCTATATCCTGCATATCCCTGAAATGTTTTTCAAGTTTCAATCTTATATCCGACAATTCTTTGTAGACGCCCGGCATTGCCTCCTGAAGGGAGTGCAGATGCTGGTTCTGCTCATTTTTGGTCTCTTCGTTCAGAGGGTTCGGCGTCCTTATTCCCGCCACTACGTCTTCGCCCTGAGCGTTCACCAGCCACTCGCCGTAAAACTTGTTTTCTCCCGTCGCGGGATTCCTTGAAAAGGCGACTCCAGTGGCGGAGGTATTCCCCATGTTTCCGAAAACCATCGCTTGCACGTTGACCGCCGTGCCCCACTCGTCGGGTATGCCTTCAATCCTGCGGTAGGAGACAGCCCTTTTTCCGTTCCATGACTGGAAAACGGCCTTTATGCCGCCCATCATCTGTTCCCATGCGCTGTCCGGAAATTC
Organism: Candidatus Omnitrophota bacterium; assembly: GCA_016928555.1. Classification (GTDB taxonomy): domain Bacteria; phylum Ratteibacteria; class UBA8468; order B48-G9; family JAFGKM01; genus JAFGKM01. The sequence goes on from JAFGKM010000025.1 coordinate 13,592, forward strand.
AGCGCCTATCACGTCCTTAACCCTCTTTTTGAACGCTTCGCACAAATCCTTCAGGTCGTCCGCAGTCATGTCGGTATCGGATTTATATCCTTTCTTTGCCTTTATCTCGCCCATCATTTTGTCAAGCTGAACCCTGATGCCCTTTCCCTCCGCCGGCTCCAGGCCTGCCGCTTTTTCCATGACAACGTCGGAATACATCATTATAAGGCGCCTGTAAGCGTCGTAGACGAAACGCGGATTGTCCGTTTTCCTGATAAGCCCGGGTATTGTGGCGGAACAGAGCCCGACGTTAAGAACGGTTTCCATCATGCCCGGCATGGATTTCCTTGCGCCGGAACGTACGGAGACAAGCAGGGGATTCTCCGCATCCCCGAACTTTCTGCCCATGATTTCCTCAACCTTTGAAAGATGTACTTTTATCTCATTTTCCAGTTTATCGGGAAGATGCTTGCCTTTTTGATAATAATAGGTGCATACCTCCGTCGTAATGGTAAACCCTGCAGGGACCGGAATATCAAGCTTTACCATCTCCGCAAGCCCCGCTCCCTTTCCGCCGAGCAATTCTTTCATTTTTCCGTCGCCGTCAGCTTTTCCCGCGCCAAAAAAATACACATACTTATCCATCGTCTCCCTCCTCGCGTTCCTTTAAGATTTTTTAAAAAAGGCGGTAGAATACTCCAACTATTTTAATCTTTTTTGCCCGCAAGTCAAATTAACATCTTTGCAAAGCTTCCTTTAATTATGTAATATATACTTCAAGTTTGAAGGTACTGTCAAGAAACAGATGAAAAAGGCAGGCGGAGAGGCAGAGAGCGAATTGCGTAAGTTTCACCTGTCACGCAGCACCTGAGCGAAACGGCTGCTCCGTCCGCCTTTTAAAAGAGCGGGCCGTATTTTGACAGAA
>JAFGKM010000026.1 GCA_016928555.1 Candidatus Omnitrophota bacterium
ATAAAATGCTTTTGTCAATTAAAACTCCAATTAGGGCTGAAGGAATTGGCGCGGTCTATGGAAAGTTTCCTCTTTTCGCCGGTGATTGTATCTATAACCATGATTGAAGAAGGTTTTGATTTTATGTCGGAATATACGATATGCCTGCTGTCCGGCGCCCATGATATGTCTTCGCTCCCGAGAGAATCGTTTACAATTTTTGTCGTTTCAGACTCCGGTTCATAGAGCGCAAGGCCGTAGGTCCTTCCGCTCATGAAAACGTATGCTATGTAACTGCCGTCGGGAGACCATGCCGGAGACGTCGCATATCCCGATATATAACTTATTCTTTTTATCCTTGTGCCGTTTTTTGTCATGGTGTATATCTGCGGAGAGCCCTGGCGGTCCGACACGAAAGCGAGCATATCGCCAGAAGGAGAGAAAGACGGTGATGCGTTGGTCGATTTGCTGAATGTCAGCTGTCTCAGAATACGCCCTTCAAAATTGGCGATATACACTTCCGGACGCCCTGTCCTGCTTAACACGACCGCCATTTCTCCCGTCTTAAGATTTGGCGATGCGCACGCGTTAAGTCCGGGTTCGGCTATGAGAGTTTTTACCGAGCCGGTTTTCAAATTCATTCTTACCAGTTTCGGCCAGCCGCTCTCATAGGATACATATACTATCTCCCTGCCGGTGACAAGCCATTTCGGATAGTGGACGAGATGTCCGGCTTTTGTCAGCTGAATTCGGTTTTCCCCGTCGTAATCAACCGAGTATAACTGGTATCTGCCCGTGTCGTCTGAGACAAAAAGTATCTTGCTCAGGGCTATTCCCGGCCTGCCGGTCAGAGACAAGACAACGTCGTCGTTTACCTTGTGGGCAAGATGCCAAGGGTTTTCTTCCGCCGCGTAATCTTTTTCAAAAAGTGTTTTTTCGTCAAGCGGGTCTTCAACCCTTATTTTTACTCCGTGCTTTGTTTTGCTTCCGGACAGGACAATCTCAACCGGATATTTCTTTTTAACCTCTTCAATATTGCCTGCAAAAACGGATTCATTGACCTTGAAATACCCGGAATATTCAAGGTCTCTTCCCAGCGTCGCCAGAAACCTGTTCCAGTAAACGTCTCTGGTCATATCCATGAGAAGCACAATTTCTGCTTTCTCCTGCAGGTTTTTTGTTATCTGGAGGAAAACCGTAGAGCCGCAAGCCGCCGATGATAAAAATGCAATAAAAATAATAAGAGCCGCTGTTTTTTTCATTTGCTAACCTTCCGTTTTAAAGTCAATTATTATGTCAAGATGAGTGCCGGGTATTTCGTCGGGAAAATAGGGCATCTGCCCTGCGGTTCTGACCGCATCTACGGCAGACCTGTCAAAGCTTACGTTCCCCGAGCTTTTTTCAAGGTTGACGTTTTCTATCAGTCCGTTCTTGTTAAGCCTGAAGGATACTATGCTTGTCCTTGCACCCAGCATGGCGTTGACTCTCCAGTTTGCTTTTATCCTGCTTCGCACCATGGAAAGGTACCATTGCGGCACCGTCAGTTTTGCGGCGGAAAGAGTAGTTATCTCTATTGCGGAGCTCTCAAGCTTTTCTATCTTTACAGGCAGACTTGCGGCAGTCTTTTTTTCGGGCTCGTCTTTACCCGTTTTTTCGGTTTTCGCGATAAGCGACTCCCTGAATTTTTCGGCAGGGAAAGCTGGTATTTCCCTGGGAGGTGGCGGTTCTTCTTTTGCGGCGGGCTCCTTTTTTACCGTGGGTTTTTGAACGGGGGCAGGTTTTGGCGGAACCGCTTTTTCTTCGGCTGGAATTTCAGGTTTTGGAACAGCGATGTTAGGAATATCTACAATCTGTACGGTAAAGATGTCCTGTATGTCAGCCGAGGGTCTTTTCCACGGGGATGCAACCAGAAGAAATATCCCCGCAGTGTGTATCAAAAATGATATCCCGAAACTTTTGCGCCCTATTCCAGCTGTGTAGCCAGTCCGATAGCTTCTATTTCGCATTTTTTTGATATGTCGAGCACCCGGACGATATTTTTATAGGAGACGGACTCATCGCCCTTTACTATAACCGAAAGATTCGCATCAGCCTTTTTCTTTTCCCTCACGATATTATAAAGTTCCCGCAGGGTTACTTTCTTATCGTCTACGTAATAGACGTCGTTTGGAGCCACGGTTATGACCGTGCTGTTTTCCACCGTCACTTTGCCGGGAGAGGACGCAGGCAGTTTAACTTCAATTCCCTGTTCAATGAAGGGAGCTATTATCAGAAGGATTATAACGAGCGTCAATGCCACATCCACAAGGTTTGTGATGTTGACCTGCGAAAAAGTGAGGTGATTGTTTTTCCTTAACGTATCCATTTTTATGCCGTGTTCCGCCTCTGCTTCCGAAAACCGTCCCTTTTATTAACTGCCGTCCCTGTCTGAATAAGACTTCAAGTATTGCAGAATATATGGGAAGAAAAACTCCATTTTTTCAAGAATCCCGGCTACCCGCTCCCTGAAATAGTTATGGCCTATTGCCGCAGGGATGGCGACTACAAGTCCGACTATCGTGGTTACCAGCGCAATGGAGACTCCTCCCGCCACCACCCTTACCGAGGATGAACCCGACGCCACTATCCCCTGGAAAGAAAGAAGCAGTCCCCATACGGTTCCGAGAAGCCCGAGAAACGGGGATATTGTGGCTATTGTTGCCAGGGATGTCAGCTTAGTCTCAAGTTTTCCCTGCTCCCGCAGGAAGGCTTTTTCAAGATGGGTGTCCAGCGATTTGTCGTGAGCCGTATCCCTCAGTTCTATTCCGTAGTTTAGGATGGAGTTGAGCGGACAGCGAAGGAGAACGGGTTTCCTGCCTTTCCTGATAAGATGTTCGAACGTCCTGTTCCTTCTCTCAACCTCCCTGAAGAAAAAAAGTTTTTCAAGTATAATCTTCCATGAATATAAAGACAGAAATGCAAGAACTATGAGTATGAATTTACCCGCCCAGTCGAACTGCCTCCACGCTGTTACCCAGATATTTTCCATTTTTTTAGACTTTCTTGCCGTTGTTACAGTTTACCGTTAATCGGGTTATCTTATTATTTATTTTGCGGCTTCTTCCACCTTCCCCATCATACTCTTCATCGCTTCGGTCATATCCATAACCTTTGCGTCCGAGGGTATATTCAGGTTAAAGACCGAGCTGTCTATGGTATCTGTTTTAATCTCAAGAAAGTCAATCCACATTCCGGGCGTGTTCCCCTCCCCGTAAAATTCCATCTTTTCGGGAAAAAGGGTGCTCTGATTCAGCCACAGGAGGCTCTTTTTGAAAAACTGCTGTGTGCCCTGCCCTCCGTACATGGATGTAAAATTTCCCATCTTGTCAATATCCCGCACTGTAATCAGATAGAAATTTTTCCCGTCTTTTGTCTTCTCTTCAACTTCCAGCTGGTCCATAATCTGCCTGAAGTTTTCTACAGTGTTTGCGTCCGGCATGAAAAACGACTGCTGCCGGCTCATTTTGTTTTTTATGTCGGAGGACATCCCGCTCATATCGACCTTAATGACGGTATTAAGGGCTTTCTGGTATTGAATCATCTTCTCGCTGTCGATAACCATAACCGATTCCATCGGCTGGGGCATCCCGGGACCGGATATTTCCATGTCCATACGCATTCTGTCGTGTTTTTTCCAGAACCGCACGGGAATTTTCATAGTCGCGCCCATCATCAGCATGTTTATTTCGTATTCGCCGCTCACTTCCTGCTGTCCGCCGTATTGGTTTGCTATCCGCATGAACAGCTCTTCCCTGTTCACTTCGGCATTGACAAAAACCGCAGTAAACAACAGCGCCCAAACCATCATTATCTTTTTCATTGAAAACCCTCCTGCATTTTTTGTTTTTAAAGGATACCTTATTTCCCGCATAAACGCAACAGCAATTGACTTTAAAAGAGATTGTATATATAATACAAAACATGGGATTTTATACAGGAGCGCTGATATTTATTCTCGGCCTTGTTTTCGGCAGTTTCGCCAACGTGGTCATATACCGCCTGCCAAAAGGCAAATCCATAGTAAGGCCGGGTTCCCAATGTCCTTCCTGCGGCAAGAATATTTTATGGCATGACAACATTCCTCTTTTAAGTTTTCTGCTTTTGCGCGGGAAGTGCAGATTCTGCAAAAAAAAGATATCTCCGAGGTATTTTCTCGCGGAGCTTATCTCAGGGCTTATTTTTCTGCTTGTTTATCTTAAGTTCGGACTCACCGCAAACTTCTACATCTATGCGCTTTTCGCATTCTGCATGCTGATAATGGGATTCATAGACATAGACACCTATCTGATATCCGACGTTATTGTCCTTCCCGGGATTGTCCTCGGCCTTGCCTTTTCATCCTTTTTCCCCCAGATGCATTACGGAATGGCAAGGGCGGAAAGCGTCTTATACTCCCTTACCGGCATCATACTCGGAGGGGGACTGCTTTTATTCCTCGGCATGGTAGGCAAACTTCTGTTCAGGAAGGAGGCTATGGGCGGGGGTGACGTTAAACTCCTTGCCATGGTAGGCGCCTTTCTCGGGTGGAAATGCGTTTTTATAACTATCTTTTTCGCTTCTCTGCTTGGAACTGTGATAAGCCTGACACTTATAGCTCTTAAGAAAAAAACCATGGAAGACTATGTGCCTTTCGGACCTTATCTGGGACTGGGAGCCGTAATCTCCATGTTCTATAAGCACATACTTTTCCTCGGTTTCCTCATAAATTGAGGAGGATAAATGAGCCAGGCAAGCGTAGAAATCGTCAGGGAATTTTTCATAATAAACAATTTCTTCGTTTTAAAAAAAGAAGACCTTCTTTTTGTCAAAAACACACTTGCTCCTCCCGCGGAGCGCGCCGGAAAATTCATCCTGTCAGGAAAGGAAATAAGCAATAATATCGGCAACGCCGTCGCGAAGCCGATTTCATGGCACACGATGAAGTTCACCCCGGGAGTGCTCTCCAAGTTTCCCGAGATATTCGATTTTCTCAAAAAGCCGTGCGCCGAAGAGAGCAGGAAATTTTTCAAGGGGGAGGATTTTCTTAAAATTCTCGTTATACCGTCTCTCCCCGCTTCGGAGACGCTGAAAGAAGAGAGCATAAGGATTATGAAAGAGCGCGGGATAGACCATCTTATAACCTTTTCTTCCGTTATCTCCGGGCTTATTGAGAAGATTGAATCGAGGCATGTCTATCTCTCTTCGGTGAATGAAGTTTTGAGGGTGCTCAAGTTTTACGGATTTTTCACGGAAGAGGAGCAGAACCTGCCGTTTTGACAAATGAAAATAACGCTTGATACCCCGCTTTCGGAAATCCCTTCGGTCGGAGATAAGCGCAGCAAGTCGCTTGCCAGGCTGGAGCTCAACAGCGTTTCCGACCTTCTTTTCTTTTATCCGCGCAGGTATCTTGACCTTAGGAACTTCAAAAAAATATCCATGCTTTCTCCGGGCGAAACGGCTTCAGTGAAAGGGAAGGTTGCCGCAAGGGAGGAAAAAGCGCTCCGCGGGAGAACGTCATATCTTAACGTCGCCCTGTCCGACGGCACCGGCGTGCTTTTCACCGTTTTTTTCAACCAGCCGTACCTTAAGGACACCTTTGCCTTAAACAGGGAATTTTTTATCAGCGGCAGGGTGGAAGAATACAAGGGAAGAATCCAGATGGTGAATCCGCTTTACGAGGAGTACAGGGACGGAAAGAGAGACTGGCTTCTGCCCGTGTACCCCCTTTCCGAAGGCCTCACCCACAAGTACATAAGAAGACTGATAAAACTGGTTATGGACCGGCTTGCGGAATATCCCGAAGAGATTTTACCCTTGAAAAACAGGCTTGACCTGAAACTCCCCAACGTGAAATTCGCTCTCCGGAACATTCATTTCCCCCTGTCCGACATGAATCTTGAAAAGGCGAGGAATTACCTGATTTTCAGGGAATTCTTCATACTTCAGATGGGACTTCTGCTCAGGAAAGAGAAAGAACAGAAAAAATCAAAGGTTTGCGATACAGGGATAAACGAAGGGCTTATCGATGTGTTTGAATCCCTTCTGCCGTTCAAGCTGACCAAACACCAGAAAAAGGTTATGCTGGAGATTGTCGGGGACATAAAAAAAGGCATGGTTGTCAGCCGGATGATACACGGAGAGGTCGGTTCGGGCAAGACGGTTGTGGCGGTTTTTGCATTGTGGCTTTTTTCCCGCACGGGCGTCCAGACCGCGCTTCTTGCGCCCACGGAGATACTTGCCGAACAGCACTACCTTAACTGGCAGGAGTTTTTTCTTAAGCAGGAGATACCGGTTGCACTTCTGCTCGGACAGTTTCCCGAAAAAGAAAAGAACGTGACAAGAGAAGGGATAAAGAACGGGGATATAAAGGTTCTGATGGGCACGCATGCCCTTCTTACGGAAAACCTTCAATTCAAAAATCTCGGGTTGGCTGTCGTTGACGAACAGCATAAGTTCGGCGTAAAGCAGAGGGAACTGCTCAAGGAGAAAGGAAAAGACGTGCATTACATCGTCATGAGCGCCACCCCAATACCGAGAAGCGTCGCTTTGACTTTTTACGGTGCGCTGGACATTTCCACCATAGGGGAGCTTCCGAAGGGAGAGCGCAGGGTGTTAACGTATATCTTTCAGAACGAGGAGAAAGAGAGAATATACCGTTTCCTTGAGTATCAGAATTCACAAGGCAGGCAGGGGTATGTCGTTACTCCTGCGATAGAGGGCAATGAAAACATTAAGTCCGCGGTTGACGAATATGATAAAATTAAGCGCGACCTTCCCGATGTCCCATGCGGACTGATTCACGGGCGCCTTCCCCATAAGGAAAAGGAAGAAATCATGAGAAGGTTCAGGGAAAAGAAAACGGGCATTCTTGTGGCCACGTCCGTGATAGAGTCCGGCATAGATGTCCCGGACGCCTCCTACATTGTCATTGAACAGGCCGAGCGTTTCGGGCTGGCCCAGCTTCACCAGCTTCGCGGAAGGGTAGGAAGATCGGGCGATGTCGGATACTGCATACTCGTCCCGGAGTCCTATGACGACGGCGATGTTATGAACAGGCTTGAGAGTTTCGTTGCCGCGGAAAGCGGTTTTGAAATAGCCGAGATTGACCTTGAGTTGAGAGGGCAGGGCGACCTTCTTGGCGTGAGACAGCACGGCATACCCCCGCTGAAAATAGGAAATATCGTAAGGGATATGGAACTGCTGACTATCGCGAGAAGCGAGGCGCAGGAGGTTGTCAAAAAACTCCCTCCGGAAGAGATAGAAAAAAAATTTCTGAAAGGAGTCTTCACAAATGATTAAAGACATAGCAATTTTAATTCCGGCGCACAATGAGGAGAAAGCCATCGGAAGACTGGTGTCGGAACTTAAGGAAAAATATGAAACGGTCATTGTAGTGAATGACGGTTCTTCGGATAAAACCGCATTATACGCCGGAGACAACGGCGCCGTTGTTTTAACCCACTCTGTGTGCAAAGGCAAGGGAGAAGCGCTGAAAACGGGTTTTGAGTATGTTGTAAAACATGGTGTTGATGCGGTCATTACAATGGACGGCGACGGACAGCATACCGCAGAGGACGCGTCTAATTTCGAGAGAGCCTACCGCAGAAATAGAAACGTTGCCATGTGGGTTGGAAAAAGGAAGATAAAAGGAACGGAGATGCCTTTAATAAGGCGGCTGACCAATATAAGCATGTCTCTTGCAATCTCCATGCTCTCCGGCCAGTGGATACCCGATACGCAGAACGGATTCCGTCTGATAAAGAGAGAAGTTATCGGTAGAATCCGCCTTTGCACGTCACACTTTGAGACCGAGTCGGAACTGCTGATAAAAAGCGGATGGTACGGGTACCGTATATCTTCGGTGAAAATCTCAACGGTGTATGCAAGCGAGAAGAGCAAGATTAATCCGTGTACGGATACAATGCGTTTTTTCAAGATGCTGCTTATGATTGCTTTTCCGCCTTTTGCGAGGATAACCGAATGCAGGAAGAACTGAATTTTGCAGAGATGAGGAAAAGGATGGTTGAAACACAGATTATAAGGCGGGGCATAAGCGACAAAAAAGTGATTGACGCATTCTTAAAGGTGCCGAGGGAAAGGTTTGTCCCCGAAAACGTGAAGCCCTTTGCCTATGAAGACGGGCCTCTCTCAATAGGCGAGGGGCAGACCGTAAGCCAGCCCTATATGGTTGCGCTGATGACCGAGGCGCTTAATCCCGCGTACGGCGTTAAAACCCTTGAGATAGGCACGGGCAGCGGGTATCAGTCGGCCATACTTGCGGAGATTGGAGCGGAACTGTATTCCGTGGAAAGAAAATCCGCCCTTGCGGAAAGAGCGGAGAAGGTTCTGAAAGAACTCGGATACAACGTAAGGATAAAGGTCGGAGACGGGACGCTCGGATGGGCGGAATTTGCGCCTTACGAAAGGATTATTGTTACCGCCGGCGGCCCCGAGATACCTGCTTCTCTCGTTGCCCAGATGAAAGAAGGAGGCATGATGGTAATGCCAGTCGGAGATACCTTTTCACAGGACCTTCTGCTTGTCAGGAAATCAGGCGGAAAGATGACGAAAGAGAATCTTGGCGGCTGTCAGTTTGTCAAACTGCTTGGCGCCGAAGGCTGGCAAGTGTAGCGGTCGGATTTATCCGACAACTGTAGCTGTGCGATTCATCGCACGAATGTTAAAGGAGACCAATTGCTTGAACGCATAATTTCATCGCTCGGCGCAATGCCGAAGGAAGCCGTCACCCTCATACTCGCAATGCTTCCCATCTCCGAACTGCGCGGAGCTATGCCGTACGGAGTGCACAGCGGAATACCTTTTTTGAAGGTGCTTCTGATATCCGTAATCGGGAATCTGATTCCCGTCATTCCCCTCTATTTTTTGCTGAATAAAATCCTTCTTTTTTTAAGCAGGTTCAGAACAGGCAAAAGATTTTCGGACTGGCTTGTTGCTCATACCCTGAAAAAATCAAAAGTTATCCAGATGTATGAAATGCTCGGCCTTATTATTTTTGTCGGAATTCCCTTGCCCATGACGGGCGCATGGACGGGAACGATAGCTTCCGTACTTCTGAAATTGAAACCCAGGTATTATCTCACCGGCGTTATCTGCGGTGTGCTCCTCGCCGCCTCCATCGTTTCCCTCCTGATTTTCCTCTTCCGTATTGGGGTCAACTCTTGACACTTGACACTTTTATAAATAAGTTAATATAAAAACCCTGCTTAATAAAATTTCTGCTATATTTGTCAAGTGTCAAGAGTTGACCCCATTAAGGAAGGCGAGGGAGACGGCTTCTTCGGCGGAATATGCGACGATCGGCTTTTTTTTGAATGTTTTAAGGACTTCTTTTTGGGAGAGCAGTTCGGATACGCCCCTGCTGGCGGCAATCACCACGGTTTTCTTGCCCAGCCCCATTGCCATTGCGACCTCGTTGAGCGTTCCCCATCTGCCGCATATGCTTATGACGCAGTCGGCGCAGTTGATGATAATGTTGTTTCTGAAAAATCCCAGGCCGGTGGCTATGGGGATGTCAATGTATGGGTTTGCGGATTCTTTCTTCCACGGCAGTAGTCCTACGGTGGTGCCGCCGCCCTTCTTGGCGCCTTTTGCGGATGCTTCCATAATGCCGCCGAGGCCGCCGCATACAAGGATGCCGCCTTTTTTCGCTATGAGATACCCTGTTTCTTCGGCAATCTGAAGGATCTCTTTATTCAGGTTGCTGTCGCCGGCGTTGCTTCCGGAAACTGCTATTATTTTTTTCATTCAAACCTTAAACTTTTTTATTTCACCCTCACCTTAATCCTCTCCCCTCAAGGGAGAGGAGAAAAGTATGGACATTATCAGGGGTGTATTTCAAATATCTTGGGTGAGATGTAATCGCCATGCTTTTTCTGCACTTCAAGAAGACGCTCTTCCTGTTTGTTGAGAACGTCAAAGATTTCGGCAGGCGCATCCACAACCTTGTTTTTCCAGAAATCTCTCACACGTTTAATCTTCAAGAGGTTTTCGGGAACCCGCATTGTAAACTGGGTTATGTAATCCTGCTCGGTATATTCCTTGTTCCTTATCTGCTTGAAGAGCCGCGCAATTTCTCCATACACGGGAATCAATCCTGTCGGAGTTTCTCTGACTTTTGCGTCGCTGTGCACTCTCAGTTCCATCCACCGCACCCATACGTGTTTATCCTTGCGGTCATTCAGGAAATCCCCCGTTTTGAGGTCTTTAAGAAAATAGTTGATTCCGAACACTGAAGGCTGTTCCTCAAGTTTTCTCCCGAATTCAATGTAATTTTTCATGTAATCCCCAAGGGGGATGGATATGAAGTCCTGTATGCTCATCACGTTTATCTCATATTTGCCCTGCTCGCCGACTGTTGCAAAGGTCGTTTCGGTTTCAAGAGCTGCTCCGTATGCAATAATTCCGTGCTCCCACGAAAAAGACTGCTGTACGGGGACGTAGGCTCTGTAATCGCGGCCTCCGTACATTATTCCTTCAAGCTTCACCCCTGCAGGGTTGTCCAATTCGCCGTCGCAGTTTGCAAGCGCCTTAAGCGCAACGGTGTAGCGAGCATTTTTGTGCGCCGGAAGAATTGTTTCGCCGCCGGAGTCGGTTTTACCTTCGTGCCAGTCACCCGAATAGTTCTTGCCCTCTTTCGGAAGCGGTTCTTCCATGCCGAGCCACCACGGCCTCGCATTTTTTATCAGAACGTTGGAGAAGATAACCTCTCCGGGTGTTGTAAGGGTTTTATGAATCAGCGGGTCGTCTTTTGAACCGACGTCCTGGATTATGCCGAAGATGCCTGATTCAACGTTGACCGCGCGGCATTTTCCTTCAACGTTTCTCACGTAGGCGAGGTCGTCGGAAAGGATGGTTTCACCCTGGAGCATGGCCGTTGACGTCTTGCCGCATGCGCTCGGGAACGCTCCCGCAAAGTAGGTTTTTCTCCCGCCGGCTCCCTCCATCCCTATTATCATGAAATGTTCGGCAAGCCACTTGTTTTTACAGGATTCCCTTATCGCCAGGCGAAGGGCAAGCTTTTTAAAACCTATTGAGTTTCCGGCATATTGATTATTGACGCTGTAAACGATATTGGCCGTATAGTCTATGTAAATTCTTTTCTTGTCGTAATCGGCGCTCATCATGTTTGCATCCAGCCTGCCCGCAGAGTGGAGCGTTTTGAATATGAGCGAGTTTTCGGAAATACTGCGGAAAGTCTCATACCCTTTTCTGTAAAGAAGGTCTACCGAATGGGCGACATACCATGAGTCGGTGCATTCCATGCAGGGGATTGTAAATACGGAATTTGCAGGACCGAGGGTGAGAAACCTGACAATCATTGTCTTGCCTTTCATTGAATTCCTGAGAAAACCGAGTATCTCGCCCAGCCCCTCTTTTCTTTCAATCTGGTTCAGGTTGGGGCTCAGGGAATCTCCCTTGGGGACGAGAAACTTTGTAACTTTTCTATCCCTGCCCTGGTCATTTATTCCGTCAAAGTGGTAAGTGTGTCCGGGGATGGCGAGAGCCGCGGACTCTTCGCCCGAGACGATTGCCATGTTTTTTATGCGGGCAACCTCGTCAGGAGTGTCGCTGCATATGAAAACTTCCGCGGGATTGCAAATCCTCACCGCTTCGGCAATGAATTCAGGTACTCCGGCGTTTTCAATTTTTGAGAGTTTTTCCAAGTCTTCCCTGCTCAATCTGCCTTCGAGTTCTCCGATGCTCTGATTCACTAAATCCTCCTTATTGCCGTTGTGCATGATTTGTCCATTATAATAACATATGTTAAAATAAACGGCAAAATTCAACGTTTTTTTCCTTCGCCCCTTGGGGGAGAAGGGATGGGATGAGGGGGAAGTTCCCGTGGGAAAACCATTATGATATCAGAAAAAATAAGACAGATTAAGCCGTCGGCGACTCTTGAGATAAACAGAAAAGCGAAGGAACTGAAGGCCGCAGGCGTTGACGTAATAAACCTTTCCGTCGGAGAGCCGGATTTTGACACTCCCGACCCGGTGAAGGAATCTGCGGTACAGGCGATACGGGACGGCTTTACAAAATACACCGAAGCCAACGGAACTCCCGAGCTGAAAAAGGCGATAAGCGAAAAGCTTGAAAAGGAAAACGGGCTTGTCTATTCTCCCGAACAGGTTGTGGTATCAAACGGAGCCAAGCATTCGCTGTATAACGTGTTCCTTGCAATTATTGAGCCGGGCGACGAGGTTATAATACCTGCTCCGTACTGGGTGAGTTATCCCGAGATGGTGCGGCTTGCCGGCGGCGTCCCTGTTTTTTGCAGGTGGGATGAGAATTTCAAGATGGACCTTGGGCATTTGAAGAGCTTGATAAACAAAAAGACAAAAGCCATGGTGCTCAACAGCCCCTCAAATCCTACGGGGGTTGTTTATGATAAAAAGCAGATATGCGCTGTCGCCGAAATACTGCTGAAGAACAATATTCTGTGCATATCCGACGAAGTATACGAAAAGATTATATATGAAGGGATGGAACATACAAGCATCGCATCTCACTCCCCTGAAATGAAAAAACTTACGGTGGTTGTCAATGCGGTTTCCAAAACTTTCGCAATGACCGGCTGGAGAATCGGATACATAGCGGCGGAAAAAGAGATTGCCGCCGCCGTGGGCAAGGTTCAGGGGCAGACCACGTCCGCTCCCTGTTCCATATCCCAGAAGGCGGCTTATTCCGCCATAAAGGGAGGGGAAAAGCTTTACTCGGGCATGATAGAAGAGTTCCGAAAAAGGAGAAATTACCTGGTAGAGAATCTTCCAGCCGAGTTGCATTATCCTGTGCCGATGGGAGCTTTTTACCTGTTTTTCAACTATAGGGACATGGATTCCGTGGCGTTGTGCGAACGCCTGCTTGAGGAAAAATTCCTCGCCGCAGTTCCGGGCGCCGATTTCGGTGCTGATAAATTTACCAGAATTTCATACGCTACGTCCATGAAAAATCTTGAGATAACCGTGCAGAGACTGAAAGAATTTACATCGGAAAACAAATAAATCCCCCATTTCCCCCTTTTAAAAAGGGGGAGGAATTTTCTTTTCCCTCCTTTAGCAAAGGAGGGGTCAGGGAGGATTTCAGGGGACTTGGGAGAAACAATGGTTACTCTTAAAATACAAAGAAATACCTTGCTCCTCAGTTTAATTCTTCTAACTTCAGGCATCTGTTTCGGGCAGGTGCAGTATAACTTTCTGCCTGAAAAACCCCTTAACTACAATTTTAAGATAGAAGGGGATATATCATACAAGTATGAAGGTGTTTCCGCCCAGGAGTTCACCGTGCTTTCAACGGGCAGAATGAATCTGGAGCTCATTGAACAGACAGGGGCTGTTTTTTCGGTGAAAATGACGCCCTCAAGGACGCTGGTAAAACTCAACGGTATGGCGATAGAGGATTTTTCCCGCAGTGAGACAGCCGTATCGCAGTTAATATCAACCGCCATAATGGAGATAAGGAACAACGGAGAGGTATTAAGCGTGGCGGAGATAAGCCCGGGTGTTTTGAATCTTGCCCAGGTGCTGATGATGATGCCGGAATTTCCCGATAATGTCCGCTCCGGCAAGCGCTGGACAAAAACCATGCCGGCGTTCAGCCTGCCCGGCGTTCCAATGTGCTCACTGAAATTCACCTATCTTTACAACGAAGGAAAAGAAGGCGTTTCAAGGATATCCCTTCTGTCAAACCAGCCGATAAAGGAACGCCGCAGGGACGGAGAGGTTATTGCGTCTTTTACCGGCAAAAATTCTTCCAGGGGGGAGTTTCTCTTTGATGAAAAGCAGGGAGAACTGAAGAGTTTTGAGGGCGTGATTGACCTGACTTTGCAGATAAGGTTTGAGATGCCTCCGGGGCCCGACCAGAAACCTTCCACCACGCAGAGTCTGCCGCTGAATATCAACATAAAACTCAACGTAACCCTCTCTCAAACAGCCGGGTAAAAACCTCTTTTATGTTTGCCGTTCGTCAATCCTTGCCTGTTTTTTATCTGCGGAGTCTGCCCATATCTCAAAAAATTTAACTTCACGCATATAGTAAAGTACCTGATATACAATAGTTATACGGGAACTTTGTTCCCGGTATATACAATTGTATCTCTACCGTATCTCCACTGTATATCAATCGTATAATAGATGTAGAGATTCAGCGGACGGATATGTGTTTCTCCTCAAAGTCGTCGTTCGATTCCTCAAAACACACTTTTTTTGAGATGTTCAGCAGAACTCCGAGGGCGAGCACGTTTATGAGGAACGAAGAGCCGCCGACGCTGAAAAAGGGGAGGGTGGTCCCTTTTGAAGGCACGATATTCAGGACAACGCAGGCGTGCAGGAGGAACTGGAATCCGAAGAGCCCTCCTATACCTGCGGTAAGCAGTTTCCTGTAGTTGTCGGAGGCCATGTTTGAAACGGTAAAGCATGAAAAAACTATCAGTGCAAACAGGATGAGTACAAAGCTTGTCCCTATGAAACCCATCTCTTCGCCCACTACCGCGTATATGTAGTCTTTATGCGCCTCGGGTAAAAATTTCAGTTTTCTTTCTCCTGCGCCGGGCCCTTTGCCCGTTAATCCTCCCGAACCGAGAGTGATGAGGGATTGCAGGGGCTGGTATTTCGCTCCCTGCGTATCGGCAGAATGGTCAAAATGGGCTTTTATCCTCTGGATTCTGTATGGGAACATAAGGACCATCGCTCCGAAAAGAAGTATGCCGGATAAGAGGATTATGATTATGTGCTTAATCCTGACTCCAGCCAGAAATATCAGAAGAATGAAGGTGAAAAAAATAATGGCGAAAGTGCCAATATCCTTCTGTATCTGGAGGATGCCTGTTATCAGCATTAGCGCAATCAGCGGAACGATGAGTGTTTTAAACTTCAGAATTTCGGGTCTCTTTCTTGAGAAATAATCGGCAAGATATATGATGAACGTGAATTTTACAAGTTCTGCGGGTTGAAAACTTAGCGGTCCAAGGCGTATCCACCTCAATTCTCCGAAAAATCTGGGAAGCGGCAGTATAACAAGAGAGAAAAGGAATATCAACAGGCTGTTTTTTTCAATGGATTTTATGTTTATTTTATTCAGAAGATAAACCCCAGCGGCGCCGAGGACAAGCCATATAAGGTGCTTTTCAAAATAGTATGCGGGGTTGCCCGTGCGGGAAATTCCGTATACGGAGCTTGAGCTTAGGACAAAGACGCTACCCAGGGCAATCAGCGCGGCCGCCGAAAGCCAGATTCTAACGTAAAGAGTCGACCTCTTTTTTAAAAACATCTCCCCGCTCCTTGTAATTTTTGAACATATCAAATGAAGCGCACCCCGGAGAAAAGAGCACAATATCTCCGGCCGAGGCGTTTTGAAAAGAAATGCTTACGGTTTCTTTCATACTGCCGGCGAGTTTTAACGGTATTCCGCAGTTTTTGAATTCTTCATGCAGGAATTCTTTCGCTTCTCCGAGCAAGACCAGCAGTTTTACTTTATTTTTGAAATAAGGGATGACGCTTACAAATGAAATGTCCTTGTTTTTTCCGCCCATGATAAGAACGGCGTTGTTCTTTTCTTCAATGCTTTCAAGCGCATTTATAACGGAATGCGGGTTTGTGGACTTTGAATCATTTATGAAAAATACGCCGTTTATTTCTGCAGCCTTTTCCATGCGGTGGGGCAGGGGGGTGAAGCCGTATACCGCTTTTCTTATCGTGTCATCTTCTACCCCGCAAAGAAGTCCGATTAAAACAGATGCCATTATATTCTCGGAATTGCCTTTGCCCCATAACCTTGTTTTATCAATCTCAATGATTTCCCTGCTTCCGTTCAATTTTGAAAAAACTGTCTTTCCCTCAAGATAAATGCCTTTCCCCGATATTTCCCCGCGGCTGAAAAACAACGTTTTGGATTTCAGGGTTTTTGCAATATTCATGCAATAGAAATCGTCGTAGTTCAGTATGGCGAAGTCGTCCCCTGCCTGGTTGGCAAAAATTTTTTTCTTCGCGTCTGTGTAATTCCGCATGGAGAAATGCCTGTCAAAATGGTCCTCTGCGATATTTAAAAGGCATGCTATGAACGGTTTGAACTTTTTTGTCTTTTCAAGCTGGAAACTGCTGATTTCAAGAACCACATGCGTATCCGGCGCCAGTTTGTCAAACTCGCCTATGAATGTGTTCCCTATGTTGCCGCATACTGCCGCAGGGATGCCTGCTTCCTTCAGTATTGCTCCCGTCAGCGAAGTCGTTGTGGTTTTGCCGTTGGTGCCGGTTATCGCGATGATTTTTTCCGTTGGAGAGAATGCAAATGCAAGTTCAATCTCGCTGATAACAGGGATTTTTTTATTTTCCGCATTCCTTATGGGAAGGCTGTTGTCCGGTACGCCCGGGCTGGGCACAAGCATTGCCGCCCCTTCCATGAATTTTTCGGTATGCCCGCCTGTCTCCGTTTTTATCCCTTTTGCCTCCAGCCCGGTAGCGGTCTTCTTTACTTCTTCGCTTGCCGAGCTTTCCGTAACGAAAACATCCGCTCCTCTTTTTGCGAGGAAAACCGCGGTATCCAAGCCGGTTTTGCCCATGCCGGCCACCACAATCTTTTTGTTCTTTATTTCCATTATTTCAATCATGTTCAGGTAGCCGCAGGTCTTCAGCCTGCGAATCTTTCAAATTGTGCGTTTTCCACATGCGCAACCTAAAGAGTTGCGACTACCAGTTTACTGCTTACAGTTACCTGATTTTAAGCGTTATAAGAGTGAACAGTGCAAAGATAATGCCCACTATCCAGAACCTGACAATTACCTTTGATTCGGGAATTCCCTTAAGTTCAAAGTGATGGTGTATGGGCGTCATAAGGAAAACTCTCTTGCCTCTTGTTTTGAACGAGGCTACCTGTATGACTACGGAGAATGCTTCCATGAAAAATATTCCTCCGACGATAATGAAGGAAAGCTCCTGCTTCACTATAATTGCAAGGAGCCCGATTATTCCGCCCAGCATCAGCGAGCCGGTGTCTCCCATGAAGATTTCCGCGGGGTAGCAGTTGTACCAGAGAAAGCCCAGGGAAGAGCCGACCAGAGCCCCTGCGAATACCGTTACTTCCTCGGCGCCTTTTATGAAAGGGATATTCAGGTATTGGGCAAAATTTACGTTTCCCGTAACGTATGCTATGGCTCCGTAGGTGAGGGCAACCATGAGAACGGAAGCTATGGCAAGTCCGTCCATCCCGTCGGTAAGGTTTACCGCATTGGACGTGGATATGATGACGAATGTTGCAAAGAGAATGTAGTATGCGCCCAGCGGTATAATGATTTTTTTGAAGAAAGGCAGATATATTGATGTGTTGAAATTGATTCCTGAATGGTAATAGAGAATCATCCCCACGATAAACCCGATGCCTATCTGTCCCACTATCTTCACCATGGGCCTAAGCCCTTTGTGGCTCTGCCGGCGCAATTTTACGTAGTCGTCCCAGAAACCGAGCGCTGCCAGCCAGACCGCAAGCAGTATAAGAAGAAAAATGTACGGGTTTTTCAGGTCGGTCCATGCAAGGACGGATATGAGCAGGCTTCCTATTATCATCAGTCCGCCCATCGTGGGAGTTTTTTCCTTGCTGTCCTGCCTGAAGTTTAGCATGTTCGGATGGCACAGGTGTTTCAGAGCGCCTATCATCTTCCATCCGAATACGATAGTAATAAAAAGGGATGTCAGCGTGGCGAGAACCGTCCGTACCGTAACATACCTGAAGACGTTGAATCCGAACCAGTATTGCGTGAAATGATATAAAAGTTTATAAAGCATTGTTTTATCCTTTCACCCCTCTCCTTTTGTTCCTCTCCCCTGAGGGGAGAGGGATGGGGTGAGGGGGTTATTTGTTTATAAGGTAGTTTACAATCCTTTCCATCTTCATCATTCTTGAGCCTTTGACCAGTACGGCATCCCCTTTTTTCAGTATTTTAGACAGGTGTTTATTTACTTCGTCCGCATCGTTAAAGTGCTTGCACCTGCTTCCCGCCGCTTCGCACGTAATCCTGCTTTTTTCTCCGAACGTTATCACCCTGTCTATATCAAGTTTCTTAAGGAGAAGTCCTGCATTGCGGTGGAAAAAGGATGAAAACCTTCCCAGTTCGCCCATGTCTCCTATGACCGTTATTTTTCTCCTGAAATTCTTTGCGGCGAAATTACAAAGTGCCGATTTAAGCGAGTTCGGATTGCAGTTATAAGTTTCGTCTATGATTGTAATATAAGGCAGGCTGTGAATCAATCCCCTTCCGGGAAGGGGCTTTATCCCTTCAAAGGCATCCGCCATGTCCCTGCCTTTTATGCCGAACTTCCTGCCGAATCCCACGGAAACCAGGGCAGGATAGATAATTGAGATATTCCAGAAGTTTATCCGGAACCTTTCTCCCTCTACCGAGAAGATAAAAAAATCATTTCCGGTCTCTTCCACGACGCCTCTTACATCAGCTCCCTTTCCGAGGCCGAAACTGAGTGTTTCTCCCCGTGTTTTTCCCATGAAGAATCCGAAGAACTTATTGTCGTAGTTGAGCATGCAGAACCGTTCGCCTCTCAGTGTTTCAATAAGCTCCGATTTCGCCTCCGCTATCTCGCGGCCGTTTTTGAAAAAACCCATGTGGGCGGAGGCGGTATTCGTTATAACTCCTGCCTGCGGTTCCGCTATTTTCCCGAGATATCGCAGTTCGTTTTTCCTGTTCATGCCCATTTCAAGGATGCAGAAGTCCGTTTCCTTATCAATGTTGAATATGGAGAGGGGGAGGCCTATCTGGTTGTTGAAATTGCCTTCCGTCGCCCTGACATTGTAGCGTGCGGATAGCGTCCTCTTCAGGAATTCCTTGGTGGTTGTTTTTCCGTCGCTTCCCGTTATCCCTATGACATATGCGTTAAACTCTTTCCTGTATCCCCTTGCGATATCTCCGAGCGCTTTCAGGGAGTCCTTGACTCGTATGATTTTTTTGTCTGAACCCGGGTAATCTTCCCCTGCTATTGCGGCGGCCGCACCTTTTTCCAACGCGGCATCCACAAAACGGCTGCCGTCAAAATTTCCGCCTTTCAGGGCGATGAACAATTCGCCTTTTTTAATGGTGCGGGTATCGGTTGAAATACCGCGGCAGGATTTTTTGAGGATTGTTTTACCGGGGGATTTTCCCTTGCACCATCCCGCTATCTTCTCAAGTCTGACATTTTTCATTTAGATGCCGTTTTTCAGCGCCCTTATCGCCTTTTTCGCTTCTTCCCTGTCATCAAAGGGAATGACCGTATTTTTCATTATCTGGAACGTCTCATGCCCTTTTCCCGCGATAACGACGCAGTCATTCTCCCCCGCCATGGACACGGCTTCCTTAATCGCCCTTTTCCTGTCCGGGATGGAAACGTATTTTTTGTTAAGGTAAAAGGGAACGCCCCGCTCAATGTCCTTTATTATGTCTTCGGGATCTTCCGAGCGCGGGTTGTCCGAGGTTATGAAGACTATATCCGCCATTTTTACGGCGGCGCTTCCCATGAGCGGACGTTTGCTTTTATCCCTGTCTCCTCCGCATCCGAATACAAGTATTATGCGCCGGGGGCGGAGCTCTTTCACGGATTTCAAAAGGTTACTCAATGCGTGGTGAGTGTGCGCATAATCGACTATAACGTCAAAATCCTGCCCTTCGTCCACCGATTCAAACCTTCCCGGAACCGAGTTTATCAGCGCCATAGGTTCCTTAAGCGTTTCCGGCTTTATGTCCTGCGATAAGGCAAACGATATCCCCGCAAGCGTGTTATAAACATTACCCAGGCCGCGTATCCTTGTATGAAAATCTGTTTTTTTGCCCCTGATATCCGCTGTCAGGTAATTCCCGTCTCTTTGTATGGAATAATCAACGAGTCTTACGTCGGCGTTTTTTCTGCCGTAGGTTATGCAATTTATTGAATTTTTCCTTAGAGTTTTTATGAAATATCCGGCATAAGCATCGTCGGAATTCACAATGCCTGTTTTTTTGTCTTTTTCGCTTTCCTTAAGATAACGGCTGAAAAATTCAAGTTTTGCCCGCAGGTAGTTTTTAAATTTTTTATGGTAGTCAAGATGTTCGTGGGACGCTATGTTGGTAAATATGCCCGCATCAAAATGCACCTCCGATATTCTTCCGTGGGCGATACCGTGCGACGAAACCTCCATGACGGCCCACCTGCAGTCCTCTTCCAGCATGTCTGAAAATAATTTCTGAAGGTCAAGCGACTCCGGCGTCGTGTTGACGGAACCGATGGTCCTTTCCCCGACCTGATAGGATATTGTGCCTATAAGCCCGCATTTGCTGCCCGTGTATTCCAGAATCTGTTTTATCAGGTAAGACGTAGTCGTTTTGCCGTTTGTTCCCGTGATGCCGAGAAGCTTCAGACGTTTTGACGGATGCCCGTAGAATTCCGCAGCAAGCTTATGCAGGGCTTTTCTTGTATCGTCTACAGTGATTTCGCATACGTCCGAGGGCAGGACCGCGCTTTTTTTGCTTACGATCAGTATCTTTGCACCCCTTGCAATAGCGTCGTTTATGAACTGGTGTCCGTCAAACGAAGCGCCTTTCAGCGCAATAAAAACAAAATTTTCTTTTATCCTGCGGGAATCGTAGGCAATCCCTTCAACCTCGGCATTGCCGAGATTTGCAGGAACTTTTTTGGAATCAAGCGTTTTAATAAGTTCCTTGATTTTCATATTTTAGGCTTCATGACAATTTTGTAATCCTCAAATTCTTCAGCGGGTTTGATATTGTGGCGCTGAAGAGTTCTCCATAATATATCCCTGAACACCGGAGCGGCAACAAGCCCTCCGTAATAAACCGGCTTGGGTTCGTCCACCTTTACCAGAAGAAGCATCTTTGCTTCCTCGCCATTTAGAAATCCCACGAAAGACGCTACGTATTTATCTTTTGAATAATTGCCGTTTATAATCTTCTGAGCAGTGCCTGTTTTGCCGCTTATCTTATATCCCGGAATGCTGGCAAGAGAGGCCGTTCCCGACGGGCCCGTGGCCTCCTGAAGGATTTCTTTAAGGACGGCGCATGTCTCTTCCGACAGGATTTTTTGTTTATTTTTTGTCCTTGGCAAGGTTATTTTTCCCGCTCCTTCACCCTTAATCTCTTTCAGAACATGAGGGTTTATAAGATATCCGCCGTTGGCGACAGCTCCCATGGCGCGTATCCCCTGAAAGGCGGTTATTCCTACCTCCTGTCCTATTGGGACTGCGGTTATTGAGTATCCCGACCATTTGTTCAGCGGCCTCATAATACCGGGTATTTCTCCAGGTAAATCAACTTCCGTTACTTCTCCGAACCCGAACTTTTTACAGTATTCGTAAAGCTTTATTTCTCCCAGCTCCATGGCTATTTTGACCGTTCCTATGTTGCTGGATTTTTCAATAACCTCGGCTACCGTAAGTTTTTTGTAAGGATGAACGTCCCGTAGATAATGGTTTTTTACAAACCATTTCCCGTTCTCGCAGTATATTGTGTTTTCAGGCGAGACTATTCCTTCCTCAATTGCCGCCGCCGCAGTTACTATCTTGAACGTTGAGCCGGGTTCAAAAAGGTCCGTTACCGCACGGTTCCTTTTGTCTGATGCGCTGAAAAGTCCCGGCTGGTTCGGATTGTAATTTGGCAGGTTTGCAAGGGCAAGTATTTCTCCGGTCTCGTAATCAAGAAGAATCGCAGAAACGCTTGCGGCGCGGTATTTTTCATAAACCTTTGCTATCTCTTCCTCAACTATAAACTGCAGGTTGGAATCTATCGTAAGGCAGATATCTTTTCCGTTTTTCGGAAGCGCAAGCTTTTTTTCAACCGAATACACAAGGTCGCCAGAGCCGTCTTTGAGTATGAGGGAAACCCCTTTTTCTCCCTCCAGCAGGCTGTTGTAGTAAAATTCCAAACCTTCAAGCCCTTCGCCGTCGGTCCCTGCAAATCCGATTATGTGGCAGGCGAGCCTGTCGTTGGGATAGACGCGCTTATACCCGGGCAGGAAAACCGTTCCCGGCAGGCCTGTCGAAGTTATCGCCGCATATTCTTCCACTGACAGCTCTTTTTTTATAAGCGGATATCTCTGTTCCAGTTTTTTTGAAATTTCCTTGCTGTCCGCGTCAAGTATGGAAACAAGTTCCCGCTTAAGCCTTTCGGGATAAGCAGGTTCTTTTTTCATCCGGTGTCGCACTTCCCAAGAGTCAAGGTAAAGGGAATAAAAAGGGACGCTCATGGCGAGCATTTCCCCGTTCCTGTCGTAGATGGCGCCTCTCGGGACGGGAACTTCCACCTTTGCGTATTTGCCGGCAGTGTCTCCGGGCGGGTTGATGAGCTGAACCCTGCACAGATAAAGCAGAATAAGTAAAAACAACGCCGTGAAAGAAATCTCCACGGCCAGAAGTCTTTTTCCGAAAATATCCCGTTTACCGTGTTCCTGCTTCTGCCGTATCATTCATCGTTCCTTTATTTTTATCAATTTCTATGTCTACGTAACACCATCTGGAGGGGTTTACCAGTTCCATATTGCGCATCTTTGCGTTTTTCAAAAGATTTTCCGGAGAAGAAAGCATCAGAATTTCAGCCTTGCAGTTCTTGTTTATCATGTCGAGTTCTTCAAATCTTTTCTTCGCCTCTTCCATCCTGTATCCGATAGCGACAATTTTACAGTAAATGAAAACGTAAGAACATAAGAATGCCCACACGAGGATAAGGGAAATACCGAGCGTTGACAGCGACACTCTCTTTTTTTTCATACTTTTTTGCACGCCCTCAGTTTTGCGCTTCTGCTTTCCGGGTTTTCAGCCAGTTCTTTTTTATCCGCCGTAAGGGGTTTTTTTGTCAGCGCCTCCAACTCTGCATTGTCCCTGAAGAAACGTTTCACAATTCTGTCTTCTATCGAATGGAAAGAAATGACAACAAGCCGCCCTTTTTTTTTAAGCGCCCCGGCGGCTTTCGTCAATCCTTCCTTTATAACCTCTGTTTCGTTGTTCGCCGCTATCCTTAACGCCATGAAGAATTTGGTCGCGGGATGTATCTTTGTTTTATGCCTGCAGAGCTGTTTTATGAAATCCGCCAGTTCAACGGTGGTTTCAAACCTTTTTTTTCTGCGGCGCTCGACAATCCTGTCAACGAATTTGCCCGCTTTTTTAATCTCTCCGCAGTTTTCAAAAATCCAGACAAGGTCATTCCTGCTCCATGTATTTATTATTTCGCCGGCGGTCAGTCCCTCTCTCCTGTCGTACCGCATGTCAAGCGGACCTTCAGTCTGGAAGCTGAATCCCCTTTCGCCGGCTCTTATCTGGTTTGTGGAAAACCCGAGGTCCATGAGGATTCCGTCAACATTTTCAATGCCTTCGCCCTTAAGCACGGAATCAAGGTTTTCGTAACCGGAGTGCACCGCCTTGAAATTTTTAAAACCGGCAAGCTCCCGCGATGCGGATTTTACGGCATCTGCGTCTTTGTCAAGTCCGTAAAGAACTATATTTTTATCTGCTTCCAGCAGATACCTGCTGTGGCCTCCGTATCCGCAGGTTGCGTCCACATAAATTCCGCCGTCCCTGAGATTGAGCCAGTTTAACACCTGCTCTTTCATTACGGGATAATGTGCCATTTTTAATTTCGTATAGTTTTTATCTTTTCTATACGCTGCACGCTTTATGCTACAGCTCCATCATTTTTTCCGAAATATCTTCGTAAGTCTTGAGAGAACTTTCATAGTATTTCCGCCACCTGCCTTCTTCCCACAGCTCAATTCTTGTTCCGGCTCCTATAATAACTATATTTTCTTTTATACCTGCGTATTCCAGGAGGTTTGACGGTATGAGTATTCTTCCCTGCTTATCCACGCGGGACTGAAAAGCCCCTGAGAAAAAGAGACGGGTGAACGTTCGCGGGTCGCCTTTGGTGAAAGGCAGCTCTTTAAGTTTGGAACTCTGGTTTTTCCACATTTTCTCCGGAAAAACAAAAAGGCAGTCTTCAAGCCCCTTCGTTATATAAACTTCACCGTTCCCTCTTCCGGAAAGCGAGCTTCTTAATTTTGCCGGTATGACTGTTCTTCCCTGTTTGTCTATCTTTCCCCTAAATTCACCAAAATATACCATTTTCTTCCTTTTGCCGTATATTAAACACCTGTTGAAAATTTTTGTCAAATTTATTTTTTATGACGGCAAGAGAGGAAAAAGATAAGTCTTATCTTTTTCCTATTTTCTGCTGATACCCGCTTTCAAGGTATGCCTTTACAGGGTCGGGAGGAAGCCCTTTTTCAATCCGGGCCTTTGCCGCAACAGGCCTAACATCGGCATTGATGATGGCGTCGTTGAAAAGGCGGTTTGCAAGCATTATTTCATCTTTTTCCCTGCATTCTTTTATTCCGTCCGTATTCACAAGGGCGGCTTTTGCAAGTGACAGCTGAAGAGAATCAAGGGAATGCAGAAGCGCATGTATCCTGTTTTCCCTTCCGCTTGCCTGGTCTATCATGTACGCCCAGTTTTTTTCCCCGCCTGCGACAACGCCTCCGGAAAGCAGTTCATAAAATATCCTTGCATTCTCCTGATTCGGCTCTACGGCGTGGTCGTCGTCGGCGGAATACCGCGTATTGAAATGAAAACCGCAGCGCATATCCTCGGCAATCAGCATGGCGACTATCTGTTCTATATTCGTTCCGTGATGGTGGTGGCCGAGGTCTATAAGCACGCCTGCATTGCCGCCCATGGATTTTGCAAGGAGATAGGATGTTCCCCAGCCAGGAACGGTTGTGCTGTAAGTTCCGGGTTCAAAGACTTTATATTCTATGAGCATGGTTACTTCTTCCGGAATTTTCCTGCGGCATTCAATAAGCGAATCCTTCATTATGAGGTAAGTTTCTTTCAGGTCTATCTGCCCTGGGTAAAGCGACCCGTCGGGGAACCATAAGCTTAAAGTTCCGTTTCCTATCTCTTTTGCCAGCCTGCCTCCTAATATCGTCTGTTCTATGTATCTTTTTCTCGTTTCCCTGCAGGGCGAGGTAAGGCTTCCGCTTTCCGAGCCTTTCAGGAAATAGGTGGGATTTATGGAACCTATGCCGAGATTTCTTTCTTTGCATTCATCCCTTACCTGAAGTGCTGTCTCATAGTCCGCTTCCATCCCGTCTTTTGAAAAATCCCAGAGTATGTGCGCAGAAACCATAGGCGCCGCTCCGGTAAGTTTATTGATAAAAGCGGCATCTTCAAGCTTCTGGTTAATATTTTTTGCATATCCCGGAGGGGTATAACTGCCAAACCTGCCGCCTCCGAAAGGGCCTAACGACCACGTCGGAATCTCAACCTCAAAATTTTTAACAAGCTCAACCGCTTTTTTGACTTTTTCTTCCCCGAACTCTCCGCTCAGGTTTTCAATTCCGTTTTCAATCCACTTTGTGACAGACATTCTCTCTCCTTATCATCTCATCCCTGGTCATTGCATTGGGGTCAACTCTTGACACTTGACAAGTTTATTCTAAAGGCAGTTTAACTAACATGAATAAACCATGACTGCTTCCTTGCTATATTATTATATGGCAAACCGAACAAATCTAATTAATTATAGTTGTAATTTTGACTGAAAACTATTTTCATATTGCTTTTATGTTATTATCAGCTTAGTGTTTTGTCAAGTGTCAAGAGTTGACCCCATACAAAAAAAGGGGCAGTTCATAAGCCGGATTCTGTTTAAACGGCCATTCATCTCGGCCCCTGATCGCTCAGGGGCTCGCGCGGTCAACCCGAACCTGTAGAGGCAGGGACCCGTAGGTTCTGCTTGACCTTGCTCCGGATGGGGTTTGCCTGTTCCGCCGGTCGCCCGGCGGAAGGTGAGCTCTTACCTCGCCATTTCACCTTCGCCCTCCGCCGCTATTCGTATCAGTGATACAGCTGTGGAGGGCTGTGTATTTCTGCGGCACTTTCCAGTCTTTGCAGACTGCTCCCGTTAGGAGCCATCCTCCCTGCTGGAGTCCGGACTTTCCTCCCCTCTTGTACCTGATTGATTTCATCCGGAGAGCTTCGTTGGCATCGTCGTAAATTGCTTCGGCGTATAAGCATACGCCTCATTATTTACTCCTTGCCGCCTATCTCTCCGGCGAACTGAATCCGGTATTTAAATAATTCGGGGCGGCCGTCCGACTGCCCCTCTATTGTCAAAACAATTGTTTCTGCCCGGCTTCCATATATTGATTTGCGGCCTTGTCAGCCTCCCTGTTTTCTTCTCTCGGGATGTGCGTGAAGGCAACACTATTATACCTTGAAATAAGCCGGGACGCTATGAATTGCAGTTTTTGCAGTCCTTCGTCGCGCACTTTGTATTCTTTCTGCATCTGTTTCACGAGAAGCTGGCTGTCGCTTTTTATTTCGAGATCTGCCGGGCAGTAGGAAAGGCAATCAATAAGAGCTGTTATAAGGGCCATGTATTCGGCGGAGTTGTTCGTTGCGTTTCCGATAGGCACCCCGTATTTCTTTATGAGTTTTTTTTCGGAATATATGACAATCCCTATGGATGCTTTCCCCGGATTGCCTTTTGAGGCGCCGTCGATATAAACAGTGAGCGTTTCCATCAATAAAGTATTCTGCTGCAGTTTTCACAGTTGACTATCTCTTTTTTTCTTTTCACTTTTTCAGCTATATACGTGGGGACGAAAACGGAACATCTTGAACAGCTTTCTCCTTCAAGTTTGCATATTGCTATGCCGTCCTTTTTGCCTTTCCTTATCTTTTCGTAAATCTTATACAGGTCTTTGTTTATCTCTGAGGCGAGTTTTTCTCTCTCCGCGGATTTTTCCTTGAGCCGCCCCTGCATTTCCTCTATATTTTTCTCTTCTTCCTGTATTTTAAGAGCGGTGTCTTTTTTGTATTCTTCGGATTTTACGGAATGGCCGGCAAGCTGTTTATTTATCTCCTCGTCCTTTTCCATCAGGGAGAGAAGCATGTCTTCTATGCCTGTTTTTTTACCTTTCAGCGTTTCTATCTCGGAAAGGAGGGAGTTGTATTCCTTGTTGGTTTTCACTTCGTCCATACGCTTCTGAAGTTTTTTTATCTCTTCTTCTATAGCCTGAATCTCCAGCTCCCTTTCCTTCTTTTCCACCTGCAGTTTTTTATGCTCTTTTTTAATGAAGTTTGTATCTTCAAGCGCGGATTCCACGGACTGTGCCAGCTGTTTTTTCCTGCCGGGGAAATTATCAATGATTTCCTGGTATGTTTTTATCTCGGTATCCAGTTCCTGAAGTTTTACGAGTTTTTCAATTTCCTGTGTTAACATAGAAAGTTATGATAACCTATCTTCAGCCAAATGTCAATCAGGATTTTGCCGGATATAGAACCTCTATTATCGATTTTATCCCGCCGCGCGGCTGAAATTCCCCTCTTACGCGCAGTCGTTTCGGCCTGCATGCTTTCACAATGTCATCCTTTATACGGTTCACGGCATTTTCGTAGAATATTCCGATGTTCCTGTAGCCCTGTATATACAATTTCAGAGATTTCAGTTCCAAGACCAGTTTTTCAGGTTCATATTCAATTGTGATGACTCCGAAGTCCGGCTGGCCTGTTTTGGGGCAAAGCGAGGTATATTCGGGAATAACTGCGGTTATCGTGTAAGCTCTGAACTGATTTTCAAAACACTCTATTTCCGGCAGTTTTGCGTCAAGTCCGGCCTTTTCGCACCCCTCATATCCCTTTCTTTTCCTTGAGTTTTTCATGTTATTTCAAAAAGCAACGCTGAAGGAGGTGAATTCTCCCGAATGAGTTTCCGTCTTTTTAACAATTTCCGATATGTTTTTTCCGAGACACCCTTCATTCAGCTTTTGCAGGAAATTCTCAATTTGCTCATTTTCGCCTTCCGCTACTATTTCAACCCTGCCGTCGGGAAGGTTTTTCACCCATCCGGCAATACCTGTTTCAGAAGCTATTCCCCTTGCGTAAAACCTGAAGCCGACCTGCTGGACTTTGCCTTTTACGAAGATATGACAGCGTTCCATTGATATGGTTTCTGCGGGTTTTATAGAAGAGGCCCCGTTCCGTGAAAGAGCAGGGCCTCTTCTTTTAACTGCTTAGTATTCCGGGTAAGGTGGCGGGGTCGGTCCTGCCTTCTCTTTCTTCTCCGGTATCTCGGTCACAAGCGCTTCCGTAGTTAGCAGAAGAGCCGCCATGCTGGATGCGTTTTCAAGCGCGGTGCGCACAACCTTGGTCGGGTCTACGATACCCGCTTTCACAAGGTTTTCGTAGGTGTCGCTTTCCGCGTTGAACCCGAAGTTTTCCTCTTCCGATTCCTTAACCTTCTGGGCTACAACCGCACCGTCGAATCCGGAATTCTCCGCTATCTGCCTGATAGGCGCTTCAAGAGCCTTGTATACGATTTTTGCGCCTGTCTTCTCATCTGCATCGCTAAGCTTGAGTTTTTCTATTTCCTTCTGGCACTTGAGGAGAGCGACTCCTCCGCCGGCGACGATTCCTTCTTCCACGGCCGCCCTTGTGGCGCTGAGTGCGTCTTCCACGCGCGCCTTTCTCTCTTTCATCTCCGTTTCGGTGGGAGCTCCGACGTTGATTACGGCAACTCCTCCCGACAGTTTTGCGAGGCGCTCCTGGAGCTTTTCCTTGTCGTAATCGGACGTGGTTTTTTCAATCTCGCTCTTTATCTGGCCTATCCGTCCCTGTATTTTCTCCGAGGTTCCTTCTCCCTCCACTATGG
Organism: Candidatus Omnitrophota bacterium; assembly: GCA_016928555.1. GTDB lineage: Bacteria > Ratteibacteria > UBA8468 > B48-G9 > JAFGKM01 > JAFGKM01. The sequence continues at coordinate 28,685 of JAFGKM010000026.1, forward strand.
TAGTATTCTCCTTGTCTACGATGACTCTCTTAGCCTTGCCGAGCATGGTCAGGTCTATATTCTCAAGTTTCAGCCCCAGCTCTTCCATGATTGCCTGGCCTCCCGTGAGAATGGCGATATCTTCAAGCATCGCCTTTCTTCTGTCTCCGAAGCCCGGAGCCTTTACGGCACAGCAGGAGAAAGTGCCCCTGATTTTGTTCACAACCAGCGTTGCAAGCGCTTCGCCTTCAATCTCTTCCGCGATAATAAGCAGAGGCTTGCCTGCCTGGGCGACTTTTTCAAGAAGAGGCAGGATATCCTTGATGGCGGAAATTTTCTTGTCGTGGATTAGGATATAAACATCGTTCAGGATGCTTTCCATCCTTTCGGTGTCCGTTACAAAATAGGGGGAAAGGTATCCTCTGTCAAACTGCATTCCCTCAACGACCTTTAATTCAGTTTCCGTTCCCTTTGCCTCTTCAACCGTTATTACGCCTTCCTTGCCTACTTTGTCCATCGCATCCGCAATGATGTGCCCTATCTCGTTGTCGTTGGCGGCGGCAATGGTGGCAACCTGCTGTATCTCGTTCTTATCCTTGATGGTTTTGCTCATTGCCTTGAGTTTGTCAACAACCGCTTTAAGGGCCTTTTCTATCCCTCTTCTAAGGTGCACGGGATTTGCTCCGGCCGCCACGTTCTTGAACCCTTCCCTTGCAATCGAAAGGGCCAGGATGGAAGCGCTTGTCGTTCCGTCTCCGGCTACATCGTTCGTTTTTGAAGCAACTTCCCTCAGGAGCTGGACTCCGAGGTTTGCCATCGGTTCGTCAATCTCCACTTCCTTTGCTATGGTAACTCCGTCGTTAATAACAACGGGGGAACCGAATTTCTTTTCGAGCACGGCGCATCTGCCTTTCGGCCCCAGCGTCGGCTTCAGCGTATCCGCCAATATGTTCATGCCTTCCAGCAGTTTCCTTCTCGCTTCTTCTCCGAGTACTATCTGCTTCGCCATATAACACCTCCGTTATTTTTCGTCGACAACAGCAAGGACGTCCTCTTCCCTGAGTATCATATATTCCTTGCCCTCAACAGTTATTTCGGTACCTGAATATTTTCCGTAAAGGATTTTATCCCCCACTTTCACTTCCATGGCAACCGTCTTGCCGTTTTCGTCAAGCTTTCCCTTTCCTGACGCAACCACCTTTCCTTCCTGAGGTTTTTCTTTGGCGGTATCAGGGAGAATGATACCCCCTTTCGTTTTCTCTTCCGCTTCCAGCGGTTCAACCACCAGCCTGTCTCCCAGTGGCCTTAACTTCATTTTTCCCATATGTTCCTCCTTTTTGAATTTGATATGGAATTGTTAACAGAGACCTTCATCCGGCTTTACAAATTATTAATTATACCTTAAAAAAGAAAACTGTCAAGAGTAAAAATTATGTACTGCCAAATTGCCTTTTAAACCTTAAAAATACCCTTGCTATTTGTGATAAATCCGGTTAGAGTTATAATGTAGAAAATTTTCAGGAGGCGAAAGAACATGGAAGACGAGATAAAAAGATACAGGATAAGCCCGAAACAGTATCTCTGTATTACCCCTGAAGAAGCGGTTTCTACCGGAATTACCGTGGGAGAGGAAATGCTTGAGGAAATCGCCCTTATCAAGTCGCAGGGCTTTGGATATAAGATGTATGCATCAATAAGAGAGATTCCTGAGGATAAGCTGAAGGAAATTGCAATGAGCGAAAGGAAAGAAAGACTCTTTGACAACAGAAAAGAAGCGGTCAGATACATTGCGGAAAACAATGCTGATAACTCTCTTTTCCTTTATGCCGTAAAAGATACCAGGATGGTGGACAGAAGGGAAATAGGCAGATTTGAAGATATGCCTGTTGAGGATTTCATGTCTCAGCTGAAGGATTTTGATAAAGGCGGCGCTTAGGGCAACAGACAGATTGACGCGGATAATAAGGTGTGATAGAATTCTTTCCGATTATTTTCCTGCGCGGGATTAACTCAGGGGTAGAGTACGAGCTTCCCAAGCTCGGAACACGGGTTCGAATCCCGTATCCCGCTTTATCTCTTACCTGAAACGGGATGAGAACCTTTTGGGTTCGAGCCGACGATTAATCTTACCTCGTAAGAAGGTTAGCAATCTTCTCTGAAAAAATGAGGAGACCGTGCGTTATCGTTTCACATATGCACAATCCCGTATCCCGCTTTATCTTGAAACGGGATGAGAACCTTTTGGGGGAGAGTTTTTCGTCTCCCCGTATATTTTTCCCTTGAGAGAAGAACGCGAGGGGAGCGAAGTCAGAGGTTGCGACGAGAAGGAGCAATCTCAGCGGGTGGCCGACCCGAGCCGTATTGGGAGGCGAGCGGCGCCGAGCTGACGATCAATCCTGCTATTTCTTTACTGTCTCGAGGAGTCTGTTGAACTTCCCCTGCGACGGGAAGTATCTGATCTGGAGAGACAGATTAAGCAATACGAAGACTGTCAGCCATGTCAAATTTCCGCATATGAGAAACCCGAAGAACCCCATCACTGAAATCGTGTTCAACAGCCAGAGCATTATGAACGTATAGGCGAAATAAGAAGAAAGATTTTCTTCATTCCTCTGCCCGTCCCTGACAAAAAGCCGCTGAGTGAAAAAATCGGAAATGCCGTCGCAGAAGAAGAAAATGACTACGCCTATTCCGAAAAGCACATATTGTAAAATCCGCGCGATACCCTGGTCGTAATCGTCAACGAGCGCAGGCATGCCCTTCCTTGAAACAAGAATTCCCGCCGCAAGGATAATAAAGGGAAAAGCCGTTGAAAAAACACCAAGTTTTTTTATTCTGTCGAATGAAAAGCTGTTTGTGTTTTTCATTTTTCTCCTCCGCCTCTAACCAACGCTTTTTGTCATTGCGAGCCGTATCGTGGCGTGGCAATTCCATCCTTTTCATTGAAATTGTTTCGTCGTTACTCTCCTCGCAATGACAAGCGGTGAGGGGTTTTGTTCTTTCTCTTTTTATGAGAGATTGAAATCCGGTTTATTATATCATCTTCCTTCTTCGATTCCAATATTCAGTTACAATTCGCCGCCTTGACTTGAGCGGTCGTGAAAGTTAAAATATACCGGAATATCAGGCGCCTGTAGCTCAAGGGATAGAGCATCTGCCTTCTAAGCAGAGGGTTGCCCGTTCGAATCGGGCCAGGCGTACTTTAAACCATGGGAGGTGCACAATGCTTACGTGGATATGCATAATGCTGGCGATGGGCCTGCTGATGCTTTTCGGAACGGAATTTGTTATTGGAAACAATCTTTTGACTCCGATAGGGATGGTAGTAACACTTATTTGTATAGGCCTCGGCATAAGAATGTCCTCTTTGCGCAGGAAGGGAGCGAGAGAAAAACTTTCTCTCAGGATAAAAGAACTGGAGGACAAGGTAAAAGAACTGACAGAAGGCAAGGGGCAGCAACAGTAAGCGGCAATTTAAAATCCGGCGGCGTATAGTTTTTAATGAAGGAGTGTTTTATCATGCAAAATATGGAGAATAACGTAAGAGAAATGAAAGCCAGACTGCTTGAACTAATAAAGGAACGGGCGCTTTTCGTAGGTCAGAGGAAACTGTCTTCCGGAAAGATGAGCAACTGCTATATTGACGGAAAACTTATAACCTGCGACCCTGAGGGATTATATCTGACGGGTAAAATCATGCTTTCCATGTTCGGGCAGGAGAAGATAGACGCCATCGGAGGAATGACTATAGGCGCCGACCCCATAGCCGCATCTGTTGCCGTTGTGAGCTATCTGGAAGGCAGGCCGGTCAAATCTTTTATTGTAAGGTCTGCGCAAAAACAGCACGGGATGGGCAAGCTTATTGAAGGGCATATGCAAAAGGGATGGTCCGTCGTGATAGTTGACGACGTGATTACCACCGGCGGTTCTGTTTTGAGGGCTATAAAGGCGGTGGAAGAAGCGGGAGGAACAGTTAAAAAGGTTATTGCCATCGTTGACCGCATGGAAGGAGCGGGAGAAGCCCTTTCGGAACAAAACATCCCTCTTGAATCAATCTTCACAAAGGATGATGTTGATTTCGGCAAGATGTTCCGAACCGCGCCTCCTCAATGCTGATTGACCGGTTTCAAGAGCTGTGATAAAATTAATGCCTGAATTTTAAGGCGTTTCCCATTTATGAAAATCGCAATAGTATTCGGAACACGTCCGGAAGTAATCAAGCTGGCGCCTATTATATACGCGCTGAAGAACCATTTCAAATTGACCACGGTATTTTCAGGCCAGCATACAAGTCTGATAAATAATGCACTTTCCTTTTTTGACATAACTCCGGATTATACCTTCTCCTGCATGAATAAAAAACCCGACTTGGGCACATTGACCGCAAGAATAAACAGAGAAATGTCAGCCGTCTTTAAAAAAGAGAAGCCGAAGGCTGTTATTGTTCAGGGAGATACGATGACGACCTACACTGCGGCTTTTCAGGGTTTTTTAAGCAAAATGCCGGTTGTCCACGTTGAGGCAGGCTTAAGGACAAACAATAAGTTCTCCCCGTATCCTGAAGAAGTTTTAAGGACTCTTGTAAGCAGAATAGCAGATTTTCATTTTGCGCCTACGGCAGGGGCGAGGGAAAACCTCCTGTCCGAAAAAATCCGCAGAGACAGGATACTTATAACCGGAAATACGGTGGTTGACGCCCTTCTTCTGGCTGAAAGGATGCTGGATGAAAAGGAAATATTTTCCGAGCTTTCTAAGGCTTTATCCATGGATGCAGGAGAAGGGTTCAGAAAAAAGAAAACGGTTCTTGTTACGTCCCACAGGAGGGAGAACATCAGCTTCGGACTTAAGCAGATATGCAGTGCGGTAAACACTCTGTCAGACAGGTATAAAAATCTCCTGTTTATCTGGCCTCTCCACAAAAACCCTGACGTAAGGAAGATCGTGTTCAGGGAAATAAACAAGCGGAGAGAGAATATTTTGATTACGGAGGCGCTCTCGTACCCCGCAACAGTGTATCTTATGAGGAAATCTGTTATAATAATGACAGATTCCGGAGGGATACAGGAAGAGGCGCCTACATTCAGGCGGCCTGTGCTGGTGCTGAGGGAATCCACGGAAAGGCCGGAAATTATAGAATCCGGCACAGGTTTTTTGACAGGGACTGACGATAAAAAAATATGCCGTGTCTTTTCAAAGCTGTACGAAGACAGGGATTTTTACAAAAGAGCGACGAGGGTTAAAAATCCCTTCGGAGACGGCAAAGCCTCGGAGAGGATTTTGAAGTTTTTTCTTAACCGTGACGTTCAGGATTTTATAAGCAGGTATCCGGCATCTTTTGACATGGAATTCAGAGGTTTTAAATAACAAGGGAGGATATGAAAATGGAATCCAGAAAATTATTCGTTTTGTTATTCGTTTTCCTGATTGCCGCTCCCGGCTTGTCTCATGCCGCCAAATATAAAAACAGTTTTGGAATAGATTATACGGAGGAATATCTTACTCCTCATGACGATTACGGTTCCTGGCATAAGGTTGACATGGAATACAGCAGAGAGTGTTCTGAAACCGTAAAAGTGGTTCTAAGAAACGCCCTGCTGTGGAGGGACGGAGAAGACAGCGGAATATCGGGAGGCATCGGAATTTACAAAGACTGGACTCCGAGATTCTATACTTATACGGGTCTTTCTTCAGGGACGGACGTAAGTTATATCCCTCAACTGTGGGCAAGCCAGAGTTTTTACTTCAAGGTGGGGCCTAAGGGAAAAACTACCGTTATTCCACTCGGCTTTTCGTATATCAATTCCCGCAGCGACCATGAAACATATCTTGTTTCTTCGGGTATCATTGCCTACAGGGGCAAATGGATTTATGCCTACGGAATAAGAAGAAATCAAAGTGAACCCGGAAGCGTCGTGTCTTTTTCTCATCACGGTTCAATATATTATGGAAAGCAGGGAGAACAATGGCTGCAGTTAGGACTTTCCATAGGGAAATGGGCGTACCTTCAGACAGACGTTCTGGACCCCGAAGAAATAGACAGGGATTCTTTTACCGTTTCCATGAGCTGGCGAAAGTGGCTGAAGGAAAATTACGGGATAAAAACACGGGTCAGTTATTTTAACCTTGAAGACGGATATGACAAATATGGTTTGGAATTCGGCATATTCACGGAGTTTTGAATACATTGAGGATGCGGATGTTCAGAAATGATTTTATCAGCGCGGTAGTTTTTGTCTGTATGATTTTCCCCACCGCCGCAGGCATTGCGTCTCCCAGAGCAGGAATTTCAGTATGCATTAACGAGATTCTTGCCAGCAATGCATCTGTCAATATAGACCCATATTTTAAGGAGTTTTCCTGCTGGGTGGAACTGTATAATTACGGCAGTAGAGAAGTAAACCTGAGCGGTTACTACCTAACCGACAGTATGCGTAAACGGCAAAAGTGGCAGATACCGCCTGCTACCGTGATTCCCCCGAAAGGTTTTCTGCTTTTCTGGGCGGACAGGGAGAACGTTTACGACCATACCAATTTTAGATTGGACCCGATGGGAGAAGCGCTCTGCCTGACCGACCCTAAAGGCATGATTATAGATGAACTTGCGTACATAAGACAAATTTCTGATGTTTCCTTCGGCCGTTATCCAGACGGAGGTCCCGGGTGGTTCTATTTTGCCGCGCCGACTCCGAAAGAGAGCAATATAACAGAACGTTACAGTTCTCAGAGAAGGGCGGCGTCTCCCGAATTTTCATTAAAGGGCGGTTTTTATCCGTCTGCGCTAACGCTCAAAATAACCGGGCCAAAAAATGGAATCATTCGTTATACCACAGACGGTTCAATCCCTGATGAGAAATCCGGTATTTACAATTCCCCTCTGAAAATTAATTCCACGGCGGTTGTGAGGGCGCGTACTTTTTATCCTGGCATTATTCCAAGCCCTGTCGCCACAAAGACCTATTTCATCAATGAACGCTTTACCCTCCCTGTTGTTTCCGTTGCGATGAATCCGTCTTATCTCTGGGACAGTAAGACGGGTATTTACGTTATGGGTGAAAACGCAAAGCCGGAGTTTCCCTACTGGGGTGCAAATTTTCGGGAAAAGTGGGAAAGGCCCGCGAATATTGAGTTTTATGAAAAAAACGGTAAACAGGGATTTAACATTGAAGCGGGAGTGAGAACAGCAGGAGCTACTTCTCTGACCAATCCCGTAAAATCGCTTGCCGTCCGCATGAGGCAGAAGTACGGAACAGAGGAGATAAATTACAGGATTTTTGATAACAGGCCGTTTACAAAATTCAGGTCTCTGCTACTGACTAATTCAAGCGACGATTGGGCATCAACGGTATTCAGGGACAACATGATAAAGAAACTTTTTGAAGGGAGGATGAACATTGACTATCAGGTAAACCGGCCTGTGGTTGTTTTCATAAACGGGAAATACTGGGCTGTTCAATATATAAGTGAAAAGATAGACGAATATTTTCTGGCTTCAAACCACGATATTGACCCGGCAAAAATTGACCTCCTGGCATATTATCCCGACCCGGAAAAACTTGTTTTCCGCAGGATTATCGCCGGGAAGGCGGATGACTATGACCGGCTGATGGATTTCATTTCGGACAGGGATTTGAGTATATCTGAAAATTACCGGCACATTGAAGCGCAGATAGATATAGATGAATTTCTGGACTACGTTTGTGCGGAAATATACATAGCCAATTATGACTGGCCCGGCGGCAATATGAAATTCTGGAAACTCAGGGAAAAGAAAGCGAAATGGCGCTGGATATTATACGATACGGGAATTGCTTTCGGGCGCTATGCTCCTTATTCTGCAGATGCCATAAAACATGCTACGGCGGTTAGCGGAACCCTCTGGGCGAATCCTCCGCAATCCACCTTAATGTTTAGAAAACTGTTTGCAAACCCTGAATTCAGAAACGATTTTATACAGCGCATGGCGAGCCATCTTAATACAACCTTCAAGCCGGAAAGGATAACGGGCATTATAGAAATCTGCAAGGATGAAATTAAGCCGGAGATGCCGAGGTATATAGAAAAATGGCAGGGACATGCGAGCGATTATATTCATTTGCATTTCCCCTCTACAATTGAACAGTGGGAATCAAATGTCGACAGCCTGCGTGTTTTCGCCAGGGAACGTCCTCATTATATGCGCAGTCATATAATGAAAAATTTTTCGCTGAACGGGGGTACGGCAGTTCTATCAATGCAGATAAAAAATCCAGAAGGCGGGAAGATTTTCATAGGCGGTGTTCACATTCCGGACGCAGAATTCAAAGGGATATATTTTAAAGGCGTGCCTATGAGAATGGAGGCGGTTCCCAGCAAAGGATATAGGTTTCTCGGCTGGGCGGGCATGAAAGAGGAGGGGGGCTTGTCAGTTTCAATCGTTATGGAAAACAATACTGCGGTGAGGGCGGTTTTTGAACCCGTGAAGAAATTTTAACCTTTTGAGATTAATTATATAATCTTAAATAAAAAGGAGATGCAAGGTGAATAAATTACAGGCAATGCAGGGATTTCTGTCAAGCAGTTCAGGGCTTCCGGACATAAAGGTGTTTATATTCAACCTGATTATGGCGGCTGTTATGGGCGTTTTTCTGGGTGTCCTTTACGTCAGGTTCGGCACCGCTCTGTCAAACCGCAAGATATTTGCCAGGAATTTTCCCATGCTGACAATGACCACAATGTTCATCATAACGGTGGTTAAATCTTCGCTGGCCCTTTCTCTGGGGCTGGTTGGAGCACTGTCAATAGTCAGATTCCGCGCGGCAATCAAGGAACCGGAGGAACTGACTTTCCTGTTTCTTGCAATTGCTATAGGCTTGGGACTGGGGGCGGAACAGTTCTGGATAACGCTGATGGCCTTCATTATCATAGGCCTTGGGGTAATATTTCGTTTTTCAGCATCAAGGCATAATTTACAGCAGGATATGCTCCTGACTGTCAGCAGCAATAACCCAAAGGCGCTTACGGTGGACCGTATCTTTGATATACTCAAGAACCTGTTTTCAAAATGCAGTATAAAGCGTTTTGACGAAACGGGAGAGACGGTAGAAGCTATTTTCCTTGTGGAATTTGCGGGTTTTGACCAGTTGAACGCGGCAAAGGAGAAACTGCGCGGTCTGGATAACTCTGTAAAAATTTCGTTTCTTGATAATAAAGGGATTTTTTGAAGGGAGAGTGTTCAAAATGGCGGATTTTCCGGATAACGGCTCGGATTACAGGTATGAACGCAAATATGTTGTTGCCAAATTAACCGTACCTGAGGTGGAATCCCTTATAAAAACTCATCCCGCATGTTTCTACGAAATATTCCATGCAAGGGTTGTAAGCAACATATATCTTGACTCTTTCGGGCTTAAGAGCTATTCCGACAGGGTAAACGGCGCGTCAAGTTCAACAAAGGTGCGCATCCGCTGGTATGAAAATCTTTTCGGCTACATAGCCAAACCTGTGCTGGAACTGAAGATAAAGCGCGGCCCTTTAGGGAGAAAAGAATCGTTTCCCCTCAGGGGTTTTCTGCTGGACAATGACCTGAAGTTTGATGTTGTAAAAGACGTTTTGCTGAATTCAAATATGCCCGACGCGCTTAAATCGTGCCTTTCGGGCATGGAGTTCAGCATCATGAATTCCTTCAAAAGAAAATATTTCCAGTCTGCGGACAGGAAATTCAGGCTGACAGTAGATTCCGACATTAAGTATTACGAACTTCAAAATAACTGCAATCTCTTTTTGAATATAGTTTCCGAGCCCGGCATAACCGTTGTTGAGATAAAATACGGCAGAAAGGATGATGATTGCGCCATTGAAATTACCAATTTCCTTCCTTTCCGCATGTCCCGAAACTCAAAGTATGTAAACGCTCTTGAAAAACTCAATCTATGGTGCTAAAGCTTGACAATATGACTATACTGTATTATAATAAAAATCGTAGGTAATGCTTGCGATTCTAAAAAATCATGGTTCCTGATAGCAATAATAAAGATGTCATCTTTTATCACAGGGCTTACAGAAAGCTTCCCTCCCCGGGGCTTATTTTCAGCTTGGTAGAGATTTCCCTTCTCTTTCTGTTTTTTGCCGTAATAATATTCTATGTTTTTCCTCAGCTCAGCAGTTTTACAAGCAGTCTTTCAAAATACATATTGTCGTTTGTCATGCCCCCGAATACGCTTGTCATATCGTCCGAAAAGTTTATGTCAAAGAATTTTTACATCATAGCCAGGATAGGAAAATTCCCGAGCACAACCTTTCTCTTTTTTACTATGCTGGCTACCGTTTTAGCCGCTGTTCTTTCCGTGAAAACAAGGAAAATTCCGAAATCCGTGGGAGTATGGATATTCTATGTATGCATCCTCAACCTGCTTTCCTGCCTTTTTTTTCTTTATGCGCCCGACAGATTTCCGTATGACATAAAAATCTTTTCAGACCTTTACATGAGAACCCAGATAACGGTATGGTTTTTCATCCCGCTTATTATACCGCTGGCGCTGTCGCCGTTTCCCACCAATGTTTTGATGAAAGGCGGCATTATAACCCTTATCCTGCTTTATTCCATTGTTTTCGGATGCGTGCGCTACATAGTTTTCTTCTACATCCTTGCGAAATACAGCTATGTTTTCATGCCTGTGCTCTTTTTTGCCCTGGGGCCTCTGCTGGACTTCGTTTACATCATAGGGCTGTATTCTTTCTTTGTAAGTTTTATCGCCGTTAAAATGAAGGGGAACCTGACAAAATGGCAGTGGTCATACTGATACTGAGGATTTATATATTCGCCGTTGCGCTGGTCTTTGCCGTTTACGTACTGCGACACCTTATCTTTTCCCTTAACCGCATTGCGGGCGAACAGCGCATATACTACCAGGATATAGTTGACAGCGAACTGCCGACAATATCCGTTCTCGTTCCGATGCACAACGAGGAAATTGTCGCCCGCAACATCCTTACGGCCCTGGTTTGCACGGTCTATCCCTGCGAAAAGCTGGAAATCATACCCATTATGTCGGTGGAGAACGGGAATAACGTCCATGATGTGGAAATAATACCGATTGACGACCATTCAACCGACGAAACCAGAAGCATACTGATGGAGTTTGCGGATAAATACAAAAATGTAAAACCGCTCTACAGGACAAACGCCAGGAGAGGGAAATCGCAGAGCTTGAACGAAGCAATAGAGGTTGCAAAGGGCGATATTATCGTGGTTTTTGATGCCGACTACGTTCCTCCCAAGGGGCTTGTCAGGGACCTTGCAATGTGCTTCAAAGACCCCGAGGTGGGTGCTGTCATGGGAAGGGTTGTCCCGACAAACACTACTAAATCCCTTCTTACCCGCCTCCTTGACCTTGAAAGGTCGAGCGGATACCAGGTTGACCAGCAGGCAAGGCATAACCTCAAGCTCATACCACAGTACGGCGGTACGGTCGGCGCCTTCAGAAAGGATATAGTGACGGCTTTCGGGAGGTTCGACCTTAACAGCTTGACCGAGGATACGGAGTTGACCTTCCGTCTTTTTGTCAGGGGATGGAAGGTTGTCTACGCAAACCGCGCCGAATGTTACGAGGAAGTTCCGGAAGAGTGGGACGTACGGGCGAGGCAGATAAGAAGGTGGTCCCGCGGGCATAACAGGGTTATGTTCAACTATGCAATCCCCATATTAAGGTCGCCGTATCTTTCCTTCTGGGAAAAACTTGACGGTTTTCTGCTTTTGAGCGTATATGCCCTTCCGCTGATTTTCATATTGGCCATGCTGGCGTCCCTGACGCTGTTTTTCCTCGGCGAAATGCAGTTGTTCCACGGAATTTTCATATTCCTGCTAATCATCGCTTTCAACGCTTTCGGGAATTTTGCCCCTTTTTATCAGATTGCGACCGCAAGTTTCCTTGACGGCGGCACGTCCCGCATAAGGCTTCTGCCGTTTCTTATGTTCAGTTTCTTTTTCAATATCTGGTATGTTTCCCAGGGATTCTTTTATGCCGTAGGCGATATGATGACAAAAAGAGAAACTTCATGGGATAAAACGCGCAGATATCAAAAGACGGAGGTGAAGACATGAATTACGCGGTTTCTGAAGTTCTTTCTTCACCGGTGCTTTTTACCTTTCTTTTGTTCGCAATACTGGCCTTTATGCCGTTTTTGCCCGGCATCATTGAACTTAAGAGGCCGAAAGACGCCCTTCCCCTGTTTATCAAGATGGATTATATGAAAGACCCGAGATATTTTGAAAGGTCATTCAAAAGTCTTCTCAACAAAGCAATGGAAAATGAAGGGCCTGAGCCCGGGATTAAAAATGTCCGCCTTTCCAAAAACGAAGAGGTGGAGGTTGCGGATTCAAAAACCATTGCCGACGGGGAGAGCGTTGACCATATACTTTATGTCAGGGGAAATTTCAAATCGGGAAACGAGGCCTATCTGCGCAAGGAGATTTACGCGGGCGGAGTTGCGGAGCTGGGCGTGAAAAACATTGTGCGCGCGGTCGCATGCGACGGAAACGTCACGGTTTCGGAGGGTTCAAAGATTGTAAGATGGATTGGCGCCGAAGGGGATATGAAGGTTGCCGAAAACTGCAGTCTCGGGGTTTTGTGCGCATCCAGCGGGAAACTGGAGATTAACCGTAAATGCACATTTAAAGCTTTGTACGGCCGGCCGGTTGTCACATACGATGTACAAAATGGCTTTATCAGCAAGGAGATTCCGCCGGGAGAAACAGAAAAGAAAAATTCGCGTACTGTTCCCGACGGGCTTAAGACGATAGGAGACATTGCCCTTTACTCATCGGAAGAAGAGCTTATAATATCCCCCCGCAGTCTGATTGAAAGGGATATCATTGCCAAAAAAAACCTCGTTTTGAAAAACGGATGTACGGTTTCGGCAAGCATCAAGGCGTACGGGAATATATTCATAGGCGAGGGCACTACCGTTGACGGCAATATTTTCGCCGAAGGGGAGATTATAGTCGGGAGGAACTGCACAGTTACAGGCAACATCTTTTCCCAGAGCGTTATCCGGTTTGCCGAGAACGTCCGTGCAGGGAAAAAAGGGGCGGTTAAATCCGTAATAGGCAAAAAGGGCATTGAACTGACTTCAAACAACGTAATTTTCGGATACGTCCTTACCGAAGGAACCGGCAGGATAATATGAAAAAGACATATGTTTTACCGGCAATAATAATTTTATTCATACTGCTTATGGTGCAGGGAATAAGGATATCTTTCGGGAGATTTGTTTCCGATGGCTTCAGCGTACTGGTTCTTTATAATCCTGTTCTGGACAAAGCAAATCCCGGGATTCTCGGCGCTTATGAAAATGTGCTGAAAGAAGAGGGGGTTCCTTACCAGTCTGTGACTCCGGCCGCAGTGCTTTCCCGCACTTTTGAAAGCATCCTGGAAAAACATCCCGTAATAATAATACCCGACACTATCGCCCAGGCATTGCAGGAAGATGTGAGGTTGTGGCTGATAAATTATCTTACCAACGGCGGGAAAATACTGGTTGTGTACGACGTAGGGATAAAGGACAGGCATGGCGCATATCTTAAAGATGCGGCGCTGGTGGATTTGCTGGGTTTTAATTACATGAATTACGAACAATGGAGAGAAAAGACATATACAAGAGGATTTCTTCAGTTTAAAGATACCGCGGGTGCGGAATTTTTCGGGATATCTACTGAGAATCTCGACGGGGAAAATTTCGCCGTTGTTGATATTGACGGCAAGCGCGAGAGGCTTGAATCCCCCGTTTCAAGAATCGAAATGAACCAAGAGAACGGCGAAGAAGAGATTTATGCGCACGCGGTTATAACCGGACAGGGGAAAATGTGGGAGCAGGAAAAATATCCGGCTTTTGTTTCAAGCGAATACGGGCGTGGAAAACTTTTATACGTCAATCTTCCCCTCGGTTACTTGAGCGTGTATGTTGACGGACTTCCCTTGAGGGCCGTTTTAAAAACCTATCTGTTCAAAATGGCAGAAATCCCCTTCCTGCAAAGAACCGAACCTCCTGCGATTGATGCCGCCATTCTTAATATCTCGGATTGAATCATTGCGCTTGCAGCTCAACCGGACAGAGCGTTGGCCTCAGGAGCCGGAGTAAATACGCCGGAAAAAAACAATAAGAACCGAGGAACTTCGACAGTGAAAGAAAAAATAAGGGGATGTATTGAAATGCCGGTAAAATTGGCGCTGGTCGGTGCGGGCCGTATGGCGTTAGAATCACATCTTCCCGCAGTTATGGCCTATATGCAGCGCTGCCCGGGCCAGTTGGAATTGACTGCGGTTGTGGAACCGAATGACGAGAAGCGCAGCATGATACTCCGAAAATATGGCTGGCAATACGGTTTTCCCACTGTTACTGAAATGCTTAAATCGGTTCAGCCGGATGCATCCTTGACCTTAACGCCTTACTGGCTTAACGCAGAAGTCTCGATTGAACTGATTGAAGCCGGTATTAACGTACTGATGGAAAAGTCCTGCGGTATGAATACCGGGGAAGCGCGGACTCTGATTGACGCTGCGAATAGAACCGGGTGTGTTGCGCAGGTTGGGTTCAACCGGCGGCACTGGGCTGCTTTAAAATTGGCTATTGATTGGTTGCGTGAAGGAGGCGAACCTGTACAGTACATGCGAGGGACAAAACATCGAACCCGCGTAGGCCGACCCGATGAAGACTATGTTTTTTACACTGCCATCCACGTAATTGACACTTTGCTCAGCGTTGGCGGGGAACCGGCTGAATGCGTTACCATTCGCACCCCTATACCTGGTGTGCCTGACTGTGTGAATAATGCATGGAATTTTATCTCCACGATTCGTTTTGTTAATGGGTATGGGGCTACTATGTCCGCCCTGCCTGTTGTAAGTTACAATCAAGAGCTCTATGAATTTCATACTCTGGCAAGCACGGTGATTGTAAATCAGCATTGGGGTTCACCGGAGGATGCCGAGGTATTCGAATACAAAAAGAACGAATTGTATCGCAAGGTCAAATTGCCTAAAGTCGAAAATGGATTGTATGTCGACGGTTTTTACGACCAGTTTGAAACTTTCATCAAAGCTGTGGCAGGACGGGGTGAAGCCTATCCGACAGTATCTCAGTGCCTGCGGACTATCGAGTTGAGCGAAGCTGTTCGGGATGGCCGTACGTGGCGTGCGGATGATAAGAAGCAAAGTTGTGATTAAACTTCATGTCTTGAATTTATGCAAACTGCAAATCGGAATTTTATTGACTGCCGGCTGTCTTTAACGGATACGAGGCGATATTTGAAATTTTTTTTATTGCTACACTTGTTAATGAAAACGCATTATAAATAATGGAATTATATGGAGGGACATAGAATGAGCAGTTTTAAGCGCAACAGGAAAGCAAATACTGTGCAGGCTGCAGTGATCCGCAACAAGGATATTCCCGTTAGCCTCACTTCCTGGGGCAGTCTGCAGTGGCTGGTGAGCGGACAGACGGTTTCCGGTACGACTATGACTTTAGGTCGCGTGACCTTCAAACCTGGTGAAAGCAACTCGTCTCACTCGCACCCAAACTGCGAGGAAATTTTATATGTGGCTCAGGGCACTATAGAGCATAGCCTTCCTCAAGGCGGTACAGTTTGCCTGAAACAGGGTGACTGCATAGTGATGCCTCAGGGCAGTTTTCATAACGCGAAAAATATCGGAACAGACGAAACGATTGTTATTGTTGCTTTCAACTCTCCTGACCGCAAAACCGATACTGATGCAGAATAAAAATAGAAAATGCTCTCTGCTCCTCCGTATACCGCAGCTTCATTTTCATTCACTATGGCCTGGCCTTAACGGAAATTCAACCTGTGGGAGTAATATGGTTTTCAGAAGAACAGGTCAAGAGGAGAAGACATGCTGTTGTAAGGAAATGCATACTATTTCGGAAACGGTGGTATAATACAAAAAGCATGAATGAACTACCCGCGCTTGTAGCTCAACCGGACAGAGCGTTGGCCTCCGGAGCCAAAAACAGGGGTGTAAGAAAAACGAGGAAAAACAGTAAATCCCTCGCCAGTCAACGAATTCCAGTTTTTTAATCAGTTCCCTATGTTTCCTCATATTACCCTATTTTCCACCCTGAACGGACACTTTATGGACAGTCCAATGAACCAAACTGTTGTTGACTGTTAAATTTTATAGTAGAATTGTTATTGGCTCTCTATGCGAGATAAAGATAAAGTCCAATATTCTGTGTATCAATATTTGGACAAACAAGGAATAGTGACATGGGGATATTGCATAAGAAACCCTTTTGTCTGAAGTGTGGGCATGATTTGGCAAGCGAAGAACTGAATTCTGGGATATGTCCAAAGTGTGGCTCAGATCTGACAAGTATGGGTTATGAAAAGCCTTGTTTAGTTCAAGAAAATGTGGAGATAGTCAGAAAAGAGCCGCGGAAAGTTGAGGAATACAAGTGTAAATGTAGAAAATGCGGAAAGATTTGGTATTATACCTCACAAGAAAAAACTCGTGAGATTTCTCAAGACATGGATGCAGCTGGTCGGTCGATGATTTCTCTCGGACTTTGTTGCATGGGTTCCCCTTGCGGATGCTTAATACCTTCTCATACTAGGACTGGAAGAGACATAGACCAATGTCCGAATTGTCTCTCAAAGGATATTGATGTAGATAAGGGATATAAAGCAGTTAATCTCATTCTTGATAGGTCCTTACATAACAACCTATCCATAAGAGTCATAAAATTCTACCGTAGACATGTCTCCCACAGATTGAATTCTCATTGCAGATTTTATCCATCCTGTTCTCTTTATGCTATGCTGGCAATACAAAAGTATGGTCAAATAAGAGGATGGCATTACGCAATTAAGCGTCTTTTGCGCTGTAATCCCAGAAACTTTTCTTCCTGCATTGATTTCCCGTAAGAATGTTAGTTTCGTCAAGAAAGAGAAAAATATCCAATTAATACGAATACCATCATAGGTGTTTAAAACAATCGTTCCTCCTTGGTTAAAGGCTTTATACACCCCAGCCAATAATCGCCTCGAAAAAGATGTTTTCGCAGGGATTCCGGTATAAAAAGAACTGGTATAGAGGGAAGAATATAGGATTGGGGACAGAACGGCATATAAAAAACTCCCTATGGAACCCGATTAAAAAATTAAAAAGTACCTAAACCCTTGACTTTTTCTGAGTGCAGAGTAAGATATTATGAATAAAAAAAGTGGAAGTTAAGTCTAGAAAAATGTGTACAGAAGCTTAAAAGACACACAATCCAGGAAAAAAACAATATGAGAGATTGGTTTAAAGGGTTTCTAAGCGGAATTATTGCTGTACTCATAGGTTTTGGTCTAACATTATATTGGGATATCTCGAAGAGTAATAGAGAAATAAAGAAAACGCATGAAATAATATTATCAGTCGTTAGAGAAGATTTAAAGTATAATTTAGATGCATTACAGTTCAATCAAATAATACTTAAGCAAGAACTTGAGGTTATTGACGATCATAAGACTGTAGTAACACCTCTACAATTTCTTCATGATGGATTTTGGGATTTAGTGAAAATTAACCTTCCTAAAAAACTAACAAGAGAGAACATTATCATTAAAATTAGGAATGTTGCCCAGTTTACTGAACAGATAAACGAAAGAATACAAAGTAGAGAGGTTTATCGAATTCACAATGAACCGATGTCTAATTACCACTTGAAAATGAAGTTATATGACCAAGGACTATTAAGAGATATTGAAGATTTGTCAAACATGTTAGAAGAATTGCAATCTTTGATATAATTTTACAGTTGGACATCTACTTCTCCTATCTTTCAAGAACAAAATTCCGTCGCAGGTATCGTAGATATTTAAAGCTATCTTCCCCTTCAGTATAGGAATTTATACACCCTGTCCATAAATCGCTCTGAAAAATGTTTTCGCAAGGAATTATGTATGGAATAGGCGGGTATGTAAGCAAAGATTGATGTTCATAACGGAAAAGCATATACATCCCTATAGATTCCGATTAAAAAATTAAAAAGTGCCTAAACCCTTGCTATTGTTGACGAGAATCCTTAATTGCATCTGAATTAATGGAAATTTAAGAATTAAAATTTTATTTGGTTTTAGCAATAACCGTTTAGTTCCCTGAAGAACTTGCGCGAAGTTTTTCCCACCAGGGTATATGTAGTGTATAATTACTTTAGTGTTATATAGATATTCGTCATGACAAATATTTTCTGGAGTTATTTAAATTAAAAAGGGGAAAATCAAAATGAATAAAAATTCCTTTGTTAATGTTGCTTATAAAGTGCTAAAGGAGAAAAAGAATCCATTAACTGCAAAAGAAATAACTGAAATTGGATTGAGCAAAGGTTTGATTAAAACGGAAGGAAAGACTCCTGAAGCAACTGTGGGGGCAAGAATTTATGTTGATATTAAGAAAAAGGGTGAAGATTCCTTGTTTGAAAAAGTTTCTGCAGGGAAATTTGGTTTAAGAGAATGGCAATCATCGAAGGAAAAAGCTATATTTCATAAAAAAGGCAGTTTTAAGAGAGCGGCTTATGAAGTGTTAAAATCAAATAATAAACCCTTAAATATGCAGGAAATAACTAATATAGCTAAGAAAAAGGGGCTATTAACAACGTTAGGGAAAACTCCTGAAAATACGATGGGTGCACAATTATACACTGATATAAAAAAATCAGGGGCGGGATCTCCTTTTGTCCAACTGGGTAAGAATAAATTTGGACTTAG
>JAFGKM010000027.1 GCA_016928555.1 Candidatus Omnitrophota bacterium
TGTCCGCAGGCTGAAGACCTGCGGCTACCGAAATTAAATGGATGTACCGGCGACATAGCCGGTGGTGAAGGCCGCCTGCAGATTATAACCGCCCGTCTTCCCATCAACGTCTATTACTTCGCCTGCAAAAAAGAGTCCAGGGACAATTTTAGACTCCATTGTTTTGGGATTTATTTCCTTTACGCTGACACCGCCCCGCGTTACCATGCTTTCCGCAAACTTCCTTGTCCCCTTAACTTGCATGGTAAAATGCATAAGGGCATCTGTCATCTTTTCCCTGTCCTCTTTCGTAATCTGATTTGCCCGTTTTTCACCGTCTATGCCGGCATATTGCAAAAAATGAGGTATTAAACCAACAGGCAAAAGATTTTTAAACATGTTTTTCAAATGTTTGTTTGAATTTTCTTTTAATTCCCGGAGAAGACGGCCGTCAAGCTTATCCCGCGTAAGAGCAGGTTTAAAGTTTATCTCAAGTTTTATTTCACCCTCACCCAGATGCTCGGAAACATCTCCGCTCATATTCAGAACTGCGGGACCGCTCAATCCGTAATGTGTAAACAAAACCTCGCCGAACTCTTCGCCTATTTTTTTGCCCCGCAAAAATGCCGAAATTCTGACATTCTTCAGGGTAATGCCTCTGCATTTAGCCGCAAAATCCGTTCTTACTACCTCAATGCCGCAAAGAGCCGGAACCGGTTTTGCAATCGTATGTCCCGCCTTTCTCGCAAGAATGTAGCCGACTCCGTCAGACCCGGTTCCGGGGAAACTTTTCCCCCCGCACGCAATAATCACCTTCCTGCCGGCAAAATTTTTCCCCGAGGTGGACAATTCAAAAAAATCGTTGTTGCGGGTAATGGACTTTATTGTTTTTCCAAAAGTAACCTGCACCCTGGATTTTTTTAAAAGCTTCTTCAGCAGTTTAACTATATCGCCGGCATTATCGCTTTCGGGATACACGCGCTGTCCCCGTTCAACCTTGAGACGCAGGCCGCTGCTTTCAAAAAATTCAATCAGGTCTTCATTGAAAAACTGCGCAAACCCGTTCCTGAGAAACTGTCCGTTCCGGTATTTTGTCAGAAACTCTTCAATATCTTCAAGGTTGGTTATATTGCCTCTTTTATTCCCGGTGAGCAGAAGTTTTTCCCCTATTTCTTTGTTCTTTTCAAGAAGAAGGACTTTTTTACCGGCTTCCCCTGCCTTTATCGCCGCCATGCATCCGGCAGGGCCTCCGCCGATAACAACAACGTCATATATCTCCATTTTTTATCTGTAACCCCTGAACCAGCGGGCAGGCGGGAATTTTTCATCTTTCGGCAGGAAGTTTACCGGCTGCTGCGTTTCAATCCACCAGTCCATAAGACGCCTGATAAGATTTTCCCTTACATCCCTGTAAGAATCTTCTGCAAAAACATTTTTGTATTCATGCGGGTCTTTGGAAAGGTCGAAAAGTTCGCCTTTTTCTCCTTCTGACGTAAAGGAATAATTCAACTTATGCGTTTTGGTGCGTACGGTTTTGACGCAGACACTCTCGTAAAAAACAGCATCTCTGTCGCAGCCTTTGTCTGTTTTCAGATAAGGAACCAGGCTGCGTCCCTGCAAGGTAACAGGCGCAGGAAGATTAAGTAAATCGCATATCGTGGGGAAGAAATCAGTGTTTTGCGCAAAACCGTTTTCCATTTTGCCTTTCTTGAAGACACCCGGCCAGTTCCACACAAAAGGTATGTGGTGCAAAGCATCATAAGGATATCCTTTTGCCATACGCCCGTACTCTCCGGCAAAATCTCCGTGGTCGCTGCAGAATATCACGATTGTGTTATCTTTTAAATTTCTCTTTTCAAGGGAGTCCAGAATCCGCCCTATGTTGTGGTCAATAAGAGTGATTATGGTGTAATATTTTGCAAGCGCCTCCCGGAGGGTTTTTTCTCCGTAGGTTTTTATATTCCACAGCAACTCAACGTTCCTGTCAAAGTAGAATGAACTTTCAGTGTATTCAAGATTTTCAGGCAGTATAATCTCGTCCGGGTTATAGACGTGATTCCAGTTTTTGGGAATTGACAGCGGGTCATGAGGCCTTTCAAAGCTTGTAAACAGGAAAAAAGGTTCTCCTCCGGCTTCGTTCAGGTATTTTATGCTTTCATCGGCAGTCCAGTTTTCAAGGCAGTGTTCCACCGGAACTTCTTCCGTGCCCATGCAGAATTTTTTTACGTCTCCCAGGTAGTCATACCACTGGTGCAGGTTGTGTTTTTTTAAATAATTGTAATAATCCAGCTGTCTGAGCGGTGCGTCCGCGTGATAACACAGCCTTTCATACTGAAAACCGTGTTTATTCCACTTCGGCAGGTGTTTTTTGCCTATGATTGCCGTTTTATACCCATACCTCTGCAAAAAAACTCCTAGGGAAAGTAGTCCGTCGGAAATCGGCCCTTTATCATTCCCGTAAACTCCGTGTAAATGCGGATACATCCCGGTCATATAGGATACGCGCGAAGGTATGCAGGTTCCGTGCGCGGTGTATGCCTGCCTGAAATTTACCCCTTCTGAAGCAAGCTTGTCTATGTTAGGCGTTTTAATGCCGCGCCGGCCTGTATATCCCAGGCAGTCCGCGTGGAGCTGGTCGGTCATTATAAGAAGGATGTTTGGCTTTTTATCTGGCATAACAACACCTCCTCTCCCATTATTTTGGAAATTCAAATTTTATGTTTACATCCCTGCGCTCTTCTTCGGAAACCTCAAAAAGAGTTTTGTCCTTATAGTTCATCATTCCCGCCACAACCATATCTGGTATCTGGTGTATGCGTATATTGTATACATTCACACTGTCGTTATAAAGCTCTCTCCTGTCAGCTATATTGTTTTCAATTTCGCTGATTCTCGTCTGCAGCTGCATAAAATTGTTGTTTGTTTTCAGGTCCGGATAATTTTCAGCAACTGCAAATATTGTCTTCAGCGCCCCTGTTATAGCTCCGTCTATCTTCCCTTTTTCTTCAACCGACCCGGCCCTCATGTAGTCGGTTCTCAGGCTGGTTATCTTTTCCAACGTCTCTCTTTCGTATTTCATGTACCCTTCGCAAACCTTGACCAGCTTTCCAATTTCGTCGTGCCTCTGTTTCAGCATGACGTCTATGTTGGACCAGTTCTTGTCTATGTCCCTGTTCAAACGCACCAGCCCGTTATAGATACTTACGAAATAAAGAATAAGCCCTACGATAACAAAACCTGCCAAAACAAGAAGCACTATAAGCGCAATTCCCATGTTTACCTCCCTTTAAAAACAATGTTTGAAAGAATTATGCCTAAACAAGCCAGCGTAAGCACCACGCCGCCGAAGATGTAAAAAAAGACCTTGTATTTATAGTTTTCAATCAACTCCTTTTCGCTCTTATTGGATAAAATGAAGTTCTTATCAAGTTCTCCCTTACCTATAATAACATCTTTAAGATATTCAGGCACGAGACGCGCCTTTTTCTGAAATTCATCCCCTGCCCTGCCGAATTCCTCCGATACCTGTTTTCTTATGTTTCCCCTGGCAGTCTCCCACTCTTTCTCATCTATCCACATATCTTTGTTAACATCAAGTTTCTGTTTCTCCTCGGGATTTTCCATCATTTCCGTTATTCTTTTTTCAACCTCTTTATGTATCTTATCCCCGGTGCTGTCTCCTCTCTTGGCCGTACCCATTACATATACCGGTTCTTTTTCAATTATATTATACTCCTTATATCTCTTGTTGCCTTCCCTCCGGATATATCTCAACGGTAAATCGGTCTCGGCGCCCCTTGGATCAAGCACAACACAGCCTGTGTCATCCTGTATAAAAAAGGGAATGTCTGTTTTTACCTCAAATTCTTTAACCCATCTGCTTGAATTCTTCTGTCTGACAAGACGCTCAATGATAATGTGGTAAAAAACACAGAGAGTTTTCGTATAAGGCGCGGTAAGAAGAATATTGGGAATTGCCTTCCCCTGAAGTTCAACCAACCCCATTGCTATGGACCGGACTTTGGATGTGGGGACGTTTTGAATGAGCCGTTTCCGCCATAACAGGGAAAAGCCTTTGAAAAAAAGGTATATCCCGGTAAAGAATCCTATAATTGAATACCCGAATATTCTTCCCGCTATTTCGTTCATATTTTAAATGCCCTCGGTCCGGATTCCGGAAAACCCTTACCCCTCACCTTCATCCTCTCCCCCAAGGGGAGAGGAATCAAAAGAGAGGGCTCGGGGGGATTTTTTAATGGCGGAAGTGCCGCATGCCCGTGAGAACCATTGCAATACCGTGTTTGTCGCATGCCGAGATAACTTCCTTGTCCTTCATCGCGCCGCCAGGCTGTATTATGGCGGTCACGCCGGCTTCCCTCAAAACGTCTATACTGTCAGGGAACGGGAAAAAGGCGTCTGAAGCGACGACCAGGGGAGCGGGCTTTTCCTTGAAATTGTCGTTCATCTTCATCACCGCCACGCGCGCGGAATCAAACCTTGACATCTGCCCCGCTCCTATGCCGACGGTCTGCGTTCCGTTTACAATCACAATCGCGTTTGACTTTACGAATTTGCAGACGGTCCAGCCGAATTTCAGCGCTGACATCTCTTTCTCGTCCGGTTTTCTGGCAGTAACCGCATCCATTTTTTCAAACTCTTTGTCATCCGGGGTCTGCACAAGAAGCCCGTCATTGAGGGTTTTAAAGTCGTAGTCCTGAACTATTTCAGCCGGGCTCTTTATAATCCTCAAATTTTCCTTCTTTTTGAAAACCTTGAGCGCTTCATCTTCATAGTCCGGCGCTATAATCACTTCGTAAAATCTTTCAATCATCTTTTCGGCAAGTTTCGCGTCAACCTTGCGGTTGAATCCGGCTATACCCCCGAATGCGCTGAGCGGGTCGGTTTCAAGAGCTTTTTCATATGCGGCGAAAATATCCCCGGCGACAGCGGCCCCGCAAGGATTGGTATGCTTTGTGATGACGCAGGCGGGCGAGGAGAACCGGTTGACCAGCGTATATGTTGATTCCATGTCCAGAAGATTGTTGAAGGAAAGCTCTTTCCCCTGGAACTGCTCTCTAGCAAACTGTTTATCCGCAAACCTGTACCAGCCAGCTGACTGATGCGGGTTTTCGCCGTAACGGAGGTCCTGCACCTTAACAAGGCGCAGGTCCATCTCGTCGGGCAGTTCTTTCTTCTCAATCCTGCCTGAAAAATAGGAAGCTATGGCAAAATCGTATTTGGATGTATGCCTGAAGACCTCCCTTGCGCACCGGAAGGCAAACTCTTCGCCGACACCGCCTCCGTTGCTTTCCATCTCTTTCTTGAACTCGCCGTACAGCTCCGGCTGAACAAGAACGCAGACATGCTTGTAATTCTTGGAAGCGGCCCTTATCATCGTGGGTCCGCCTATATCTATATTCTCAATGATTTCTTCGTGCTCAGCGCCTTTCTTAAGGGTTTCTTCAAAAGGGTAAAGGTTGCATACTATTAAATCAACGGGAACAAGGCCGTTCTCCTTCATCTGCTTCTGGTGTTCCTTGTTGTCGCGTATGGCAAGAATTCCTCCGTATATTCTGGGATGCAGGGTCTTAACCCTTCCGTCCAGTATCTCGGGAAAACCGGTGAACTCGGATACGTCTTTCACGGGAATCCCTTTTTCCTTCAGTGCCCTGGAAGTTCCGCCGGTAGAGAGTATCTCCACGTTGTATTTTTGCAGAAACTCCGCCAGTTCAACAATGCCTGTTTTATCTGAAACGCTTAATATCGCCCTTCCTATCTTAATCATTATTTCCCTCCTCCAAAATCCCCCTTAAATCCCCCTTTTACAAAGGGGGAAAAAGGGATTTATCTGTAAACAGCCCACATGAGAAGCGTACTGGCCAGCACCGCCAATATTGTAAACGGTAATCCTATTTTTGCAAAATCCTTAAACCCCGCCCTGTAGCCGTTTTTCCTGAGTATCCCCACGCTGACCACGTTACAGCTTGCCCCTATGGGGGTTATGTTGCCGCCGACGCAGGTCCCGAGCAAGAGCCCGAAAAGAAATATATACGGGTTCAAAGAAAGGCGCGCGCACAGTATCTGCACCCCTGCAATCATAGCCATCGTATAGGGTATGTTATCCACAAAAGACGATATGAAAACCGAGCCCCAGACTATGATGTTATAAAGAAGAAAAGGGCTCTGCTCTCCCGTTTTTTCCAGCAGTCCCGCAAGGCCTTCTATGAAACCCGCTTTTTTCAGCGTCCCGACAAGTATGAAAATGCCTGCCAGCAGGAAAAAGCTCTCCCAGTCAATATGCCTTACCGTAAACTTTTCTTCTTTTTTTCTGAAGGTAAACCATAATAAGCCAGCCGAGGCGTAAAACAGGCAGATGACAGCAGGGAAATATTCAAACCCGTTGCCCACAAACGAAGCAAGAGCGAGAGAGATTATCATCAGAATTATAAGAATCCCCGGAGTTCTCAACTTCACAGCCCCGGCCTCAACGGACTGTTCAAGCGACTTTTTTTCTTTCCTGAAGAAAAAATATAAAACAGCCATCCCCGCCGCCGCCCCCGCCTGCACAAAGAAGAAAATCCCGGGCCTGCCCGATAACATGGAGAGCTTTGCGGCCGGCATGTAGATAAAATCGTTGAATGTCATCCCTGCTTCCATGGCAAGTATTATGCTGGGGCTGTCTCCGACCATCGTCGCACATCCCTGCAGGTTACTTGAAACAGCCATGCCGATAAGGAGCGGCACGGGATTAAGTTTGTGTTTTTTTGCAAGTTCAAGGGCCACCGGAGCCATTATCATGATGGTGGCTACATTTTCCACGAAAGCGGATATCAAACTCGTCATAAGGCATATCAGCAGGTAAATAATCCCCGTAGGATATTTTTTCGCCGAAAGGTTTTCAACTATGCCGGAAGGCACGCCGGAAAAGGAAAACAGGAAGGATAGTATGCTTGTTCCCAGGAAAATCCCGAGAACATTGTAATTGAGAAAAACGGGTATGTCCCTTATGAATATGGCGCCGGTTATTAGAAAAAACACAGCCGCCCCGTAAACAAAATAGAGCGCCTTATCCCTTTTCAACGCTATCCCCGCATAAGCGAGGAAAAACGCGGCAAGAATCAGTCCCTGCATGATTAAACCTCTTTATTGTTTTTCCCTACGCCGGGACAACCGGCATGCCGGGCCGTTCAAAAATTCCATTCTTCAAAAAGATAGGGCGGGATTTCTTCCAGAAAAACGGACTTCCTGTTCGTGAAAGTCCTGTAAGAATCCCTGACATAGTAGGTTATGTAAATATCCTCTTTCGCCCTTGTCAGCCCCACGTAAAAAATCCTTCTTTCCTCTTCCAGCGACATAATATCGGCATATGAAGCGGGATGCGGAAAATGATTTGCGCAAACACCTATCAGGAAAACTATCTTCCACTCAAGCCCTTTTGCCTGGTGTATGGTTGAAAGCGTAACGGGATCTTCCACGGACATCCTTTCGCCTTTGGAATATTCCTGCAGGGAAGATTCCGATATGAAATCAGCCAGGCTGGTGTATATTGAAGCTATTTCCTTGAGCATCTTCAGGTCTTCATGCCGCTCTGCGTCGTCATCGTATCTTTTTTCAAGATACTTTGAATAACCCTCATTCAAAATAAGGTCTATCCCTTCGGGTATATTCTCCGTTTCCTTTATTTTCTTCAACAACTGCACAAGCGTCCCGATGTTTTTAACGGCTCTTGCGTTCAAACCGGCATCTTTAATCCTATCGCAGAACTCTGCTAAACTTCCGGCTCCGGACATATAACCCAGCAGTTTTTCCGCCGTCCTGCCGCCTATCCCGTCTGTCAGCGCAAAAATCCTTTTCCATGCGATTTCGTCGGTAAAGTTTTCCGCGATTCTGAAATATGCTATCACGTCCTTGACGTGCGCCTGCTCAAAAAACCTCAACCCTCCCCTTATAACGTACGGGATTTTCAGCTTGTTCATCTCCATCTCAACCTCTGCCGCCTGATACCGTGACCTGAAAAGAATTCCGATATCGCGGGCAGCAATCCCTGACTTCATCAGCTGTGAAAGCCGATGTGAAACAAAGGATGCCTCCTCCCCGGGATTGTAACATCTAACAAGAACCGGCTTGATTCCGTTTTTCCTTATGCTTTTCAGGTTTTTGGGAAACTGGTGCCTGTTGCGGGATATGCTCTGGTTGGCAAATTCAAGTATCTGCGGAGTGCTTCGGTAATTCAAATCAAGATAGAACGTCTTTGCGCGCGGATAAATCTTAGGAAACTCCATGATATTATTTACGGTGGCGCCCCTGAATGCGTAAATGGACTGCGCATCGTCGCCCACGACCGTTATGTTTTTATGGGCCTTCGCCAGCTGGTAGAGAATCAGGGATTGAAGCTTGTTTGTGTCATGGTACTCGTCTACAAGTATATACCTGAATTTTTCCGATATCTCCGCTCCTATGCTCTCGTTCTTCATGAGCTTATACCATAAAAGCAGAAGGTCGTCGTAATCCAGAAGGTTTTGCTCCCTTTTCCTTTTCTGGTATCTGGCGGATATCGCCTCCAGCCGCGGCAAGAAACAGGATTGCCGGGGAAAACGCGTGTTAACGATGTCCTTTATGCTTTCAAGGGTATTTGCAGACAGGCTGAATATCTTTTTTATCTTCTTGGGAGCGGGAAATTCTTCGTCAACGATATTCCGGGTAAGCTCCTTCAGCATGGATACGCTGTCTTCCTCGTCAAGGATGGTGTAGTTCGGCTCAATCTTCAAAACGCCGCCGTATTTTCTAAGCAGTACGTTGGCTATGTGGTGAAACGTACCAGCCCATAAGCCGCCGGGGTATGAGCCGAGGAGTTTCTCTACCCTTTCAATCATCTCTCTCGCCGCTTTATTGGTAAACGTGACAAGGAGTATGGACGAAGGGGGAACTCCGTTTTCCATCAGCCGGCAGACCCTGTAAACGAGGACCCTCGTCTTCCCCGAACCCGCTCCCGCAATGACAAGGCACGGCCCCTCGCTTTCCTTTACTATATTATACTGCTGGGGATTTAAATCCTTGAGGTAATCAAGGCCTTCGGCAAGCTTCAGATTCATTTCCTGCTTCCTATCGTGAGATACAAAACCGCCATCCTCACGGCAATGCCGTTTGTAACCTGCTCCAGTATGAGGGAATTTTCCCTTTCGGCGATATCCGATTTTATCTCAACGCCCCTGTTCATGGGGCCGGGGTGCATGATCACCGCTCCCTTTTTTATTTTTTTGTACCTGTTTTCGTCTATTCCGTAAAAATAACTGTATTCCTTCAGGGATGAAAGAAAATTTTCTTTCTGCCGCTCCTTCTGCAGTCTAAGAAGATATATGACGTCGGCATCTTTTATCGCTTCTTCAATATCGTAGGTAATTTTAGCGCCCATCTTTTCCGCGTCCGCCGGTATGATGGGGGGCGGACCGCAGACAAAAACCTTTGCCCCGAGCTTTGTAAAGCCCCAAATGTTTGAACGCGCAACCCTGCTGTGAAGGATATCCCCCACAATGGAAATCTTCAGCCCCTTTATCTTCCCGAGGTTTTCTTTCACCGTAAACAGGTCCAGCAGTGCCTGGGTGGGATGTTCATGGCATCCGTCCCCCGCATTTATGACGGCGGAAGATACGTTCCGGCTTATAAGCTCCGGCGCGCCGGCCACGGAATGCCTGACGATAAAGCAGTCCACCTTCATCGCCTCAATGTTCTGGGCGGTATCCACGATGGTTTCTCCCTTTGATATGCTCGAAGAAGCCACCTCAAAACTTAGCACGTCGGCGGAAAGGCGCTTTGCCGCGAGCTCAAAAGAGGTTTTCGTGCGCGTGCTGGGTTCAAAAAACAGGTTGACGACAGTCTTGCCTCTCAGCGCGGGAACTTTCTTGACCTGCCTGCTGCTTATCTCCTTAAACGAAACCGCCGTTTTAAGGATAGTTTCTATCTCTTCCTTAGTAAGATTTTCAAGCCCTATAAGGTCTTTTTTTATCCAGTTCATTTTCTTTTTTCTACTGAAACCTCGTCCACGCCATCTATCTCTTTAAGCCTTACTTCAACCATCTCGTTAACGCGTGTCTCCGCCTTCATGCCGGTGAAATCCGCGCTTATGGGCAGTTCCCTGTGCCCCCTGTCAACAAGAACGAATAGCCTGACGAGCGCCGGCCTT
Source organism: Candidatus Omnitrophota bacterium (assembly GCA_016928555.1). Classification (GTDB taxonomy): domain Bacteria; phylum Ratteibacteria; class UBA8468; order B48-G9; family JAFGKM01; genus JAFGKM01. Next base: position 10,160 of record JAFGKM010000027.1, read on the forward strand.
CCCAGGTCCATGAGCGCATCAAGGGCGGCCCTTATGGTCCTGCCCGTAAACAACACGTCGTCCACAAGAAGGATTTTCTTGCCGTCTATGTTGAAAAGCACCTCGGTTTCGGAGAGTACGGGATGCGCCCCGATTTTGCTGAAATCGTCCCTGTAAAGGTTTATGTCGAGGTATCCGACGGGCGCTTCGTCTCCGGAAAAACATTCCGCCAGCCTGTCCGCAAGAAAGGCCCCTCTTCTCCTTATTCCTATTATGACAAGTCCGGAAAGCCCCATTTTCTTCTCAATAACACCGGCGCTCTTCCTGATTATCCTGTCAATCTCTTTGCCGCTCATTATCTTCTTACCCATAGTTTAATGATACCACAACAGGGATATTTTTAAAACCGATTGTGCGTGAATTGAAACCGTTTCGCCCGGTTTCAATTCGTGCGTAGAGCAAGGCGTCAAGGAGTAAAATCCCCCCATCCCCCCCCTTTGTTAAAGTGGGGATTAAGAGGGGATTTCGAAGCCAATGAGATTATAGATGCGAAGAAAGCGGAGGTTATATTCCCTGGACAATTCTCCTGGCAAGAACTGAAGGAAGTCCTCTCTCAATTATCTTCTTTCTCGTTATTTCCAGCGGATATTCTATCCGGTGAAGATTTACGATGTTTTTCCCGGTATCGTATATTGCGGCGCATGCAAAAGGAAAACCGTCCCTCGGCTGGCCGACACTCCCGACGTTTATAAGGTATGAAAATCCGTCTTCAATCCCGATTTCAAGCCTGCCGCTGAAGTCGGTGCGTATGACTTCCACTGCACCATCCGCTTTTTTTCTGAAGCCGCCCGGCATGTGTGTGTGCCCGAAAAAACATATTTTCTTATCCAGAACGCCGAATTCCTCGCAGGCATCTTCACTGTTCAGCAGGTACTTGAAAATCGGATCGGAAACAGAGGCGTGAACAAAAAGGCAGTCTTCCCTTACATCTTTTTCCGGGAAACCTTCCAGTTTTGATTTGCATGAAGAAGAAAGGCGGGACTGAGTCCATTCAAGGGCAATCCTTGCAGTTTCCTTGAACCTTGAAAGATTTCCGGTTATGATGCCCTCTTCATGATTTCCTTTCAACACAGTCCCTGCTTTTTCCATGACAAGTTCAACGCATTCTTCAGGGTCGGGGCCGTAGCCGACAACGTCGCCCGTCATGGTTATGAAATCGGTTTTACCGCCGAGGAAAAGAAGGGAAGCTTTTGCGGCTTCAAGGTTGCCGTGTATATCGGATATTATCCCTATTCTCATTTATGAGGTGAATTCCACATACAGCCTTTGGAGCTGTTCTTTTACCTCTGTCATGGATGCGTATCTTTTATAAGGCTCTTTCTCCGTTGCCTTTGCGATTATCAGATAAATCCTTTCGTTCTGCAGTCTGTCTTTCAGGTACTCGTCAAGCAGAACGCCGAAAGAGTATACGTCGCTTCTTTCGTCAAATGCACCCCTCGCCCTCTCCGGCGCCATGTATTTTTCGGTGCCTCCGGCGGACAGCTCTTTTTTGAACCAGCCCCTCAGTTGTTCCGCGTAGCCGAAATCGGTGAGTTTTAACATCGCTCCGTTTCTGGCTACAATTATATTCTCCGGCTTCAGGTCGTTATGTACAATCCCTTTTCCGTGTATATGTTCAACGGTCTCCGCCAGTTTCAGGAAGAAATTGATGAACCATTCCGCGGTAAGTTCCCCGTTTCGGCCAGCCATCCTTAAACTTTCGCCGTTCACATATTCCATGAAAATTCCCAGAACCGCGTCTTTTTTTGCCATGCCGTAAACCTTTACGATATTTTCATGGTTGAACAGGGACTGTATCTTTGCTTCTCTGGCAAACTGCTTTATATGCTGCGGCTGGTTCCTGTAAGGATGCAGGACTTTTATCGCTAGTATTTTGCCGTAACGGCTGTTCCCGTTTTCGCTTGAGCACCTGTAGACGGTGGATGTTGCACCCTGCCATATCTTTTCTTCTATGACATATCCCTTTATGCTCTCGCCGGTAAGCTTTACAAGATACTCTGCTCTCTCCCTCATGACATTCCTCCGGATATTGCGCTTCTGCAGGAGAAGAGAAAAGAAGATTGCAATATGATTATAACCCTTCCCCCCTGCCTTTTTTACTATTTGTATTATATCATTTTTAAGCAATCATTTCAAATTTCAGTAGTATACCAAGATAACCTTTAAAACTTGTTTTGTCTTCAAAAGTATGATAAAATGCAAAGTGACATGAAAAACACGCAAAAAAAAATACTTATTATGGAAGACGAGCCGGATGCTCTCATGATGCTTTCCATGGCTCTGAAATCGGCGGGATACGTAGTTTTCGGAGCGCCGGACGGCGAGGAAGGCCTGAAGATATTCCGCGAGGAAAAACCCGATTTGGTTATCCTTGACGTAATGATGCCCAGGATGGACGGATGGGAAGTTTTACAAAGGATAAAGGCAGGGCTGAAGAGCAAGCGGGTTCCTGTAATAATGCTTACGGGCAAAAGCGAAGATGCGGACAAGGTCAAGGGTTACGACTTCGGGGCGGACTTCTATGTGACAAAGCCGTACAACATTCAAAAGCTTCTTCCCATAATAAGGGATTTTATCGCAAAATAAATGTTTTAACCGCAAACTCCCGTTTTCGCGGTTTTAAATTCGGAGTTTTTCTCATGCCTGTAAATCTGCCTCCGCAGTATCACCAGAAAGAAGCGGAGTTAAAGACCGCTAAAACGCTCGAGGAAAAAATATCCGTCCTTGAAGAACTGCTTGCCATAATGCCGAAACACAAATCTTCCGAAAAACTGCAGGCCCTCCTGAAAACAAAAATTGCCAAATACAAAAAGCTCATTGAGAAGGGTCCCCACGTTGCAAAAAGAACAGCGGTTCCGGCCGTCAAAAGAGAGGGAGCGGGACAGGTTGCCTTATGCGGGCCCGCCAACTCTGGAAAATCAACGATTCTTTCCGTTATTACAAAAGCAAAGCCGGATATTGCGGATTATCCATTTACCACCAAAATGCCGGTCCCGGGAATGCTGCGCTATTGCGATATAAACATTCAGCTTGTGGACACCCCTCCCCTTTCGGTCCGGTAATCAGGGACTGGAGCGGATGGGTGAAAGCAATATAGCATTCACTTTCATAAGACCTCGTCTGCATCATGTGCAGGTTTCTTTCATCATGCATACCGCAGGTTGGATTGAATATAATTCTTGCCCCCTGCACAGCAAGGGAGCGAACCGTTTCCGGCCACCGCCTGTCCGCGCATATGATGACTCCGAAATATCCGAAATCAGATTTGAATACCGGGATTCTTGATCCGGGTATATATTTCCTGTCATGAGCCTGACAGTGCGTTTTGTCATACCATCCCTCCAGCTTCCCTCTCCGGTTAATAACCAGAGCCGAATTGTAAACGCCTGAAGGAGTCAACCGGCAGCACCCAAGTATTACCCATGTTGAGTTTTTGCGCGCCCAGCCGGAAATGGTTTTTACATAAGAACTGTCAAGCGGGTCAATGGCAAAATGCCGTATATTTTTTTTGTTTATCCGTTTCTCCGTTGCTATGTAACCGTCCAGAAATCCTTCCGGGGTTACAACGACATCCACATCTTTTCCGGTCAGCTTTTTCAGCGAGACCATCATCTTTGCAAAATTATCTTCAAGCTGTCCCTTTTCCGGAAGGATTTTTATCTGAACAACCTTTATTGAGGATTTCATTGCATTATTTTAGATGTTTTCCCGTAAAAAGGCAAAATTTCAGGGTACAGGCGGAGAATCAGCTCAAACAGTTATAATTGACACTATTTTAAAAAAGGTTTTACAATACGCAATAATGTTAAAAATTCAACGACTGCTGGTTTAGACAGTCAAATATGGGGTTACATATGGAAATAGATCCTATTATCGGCAAAGATTTTTTATGCGCTGAATGCGGGCAAAGGCATACGGTGGGGATAAAATACATTGAAGAAGGGAATATCAATAAATTCTGCCGGTTTTTTAAAAAAGTTTTTAACAAAGACAAAAAGAAAGTGCTTCTTCTTGCCGACAATATCACATGGGAGATTGCGGGAGAAAAGTGTAAAAACTCAATTGAAAAAGAATATTGCGTTCTACCCGTGATTTTATTCCCTGAAGGAGAAAGAAAGGTTACTGCAAAACAGGAGTATCTTGCCAAAATCGTTAAAGAAGCAAGTAAAGCAGATGTCATTCTGACCGTAGGAGCCGGAACAATTACAGACCTGGGAAAAATAACCGGCAATATTAAAAACAAACCCGTTGTCTGTTTTCCGACTGCGCCGTCAATGAACGGATATACATCGCCTGTTGCCGCCTATATCAAAGACGGGTTGAAGCTCACTATTCCGGTAACGCCGGCGTACGGAGTTTTCTTCGATATGGATATCCTGAAGAATGCTCCGATGGAACTTATCAAATCCGGCTTTGCCGACAGCATGGCAAAGGCATATGCAAATGCGGACTGGAAAATCTCGTCCATGATAACCGGAGAAAGTTTCTGCCCCCTGCCGTATAAAATTGTCAGCCGGTCAAATCGCCGCAGACAAAGCTATCCTGATGGCGGAGAGTTATTGCTCAAAAGGGATACTCAGACAATATCAGAGCTGATGCAAACTCTGAATCTTGGCGGAATTTCAATGATAATCGCCGGAAAATCTTCTCCTGCATCGGGAGGGGAACATCTTATTTCCCATTTTCTTGATATGTATGCGCACCAGCATAGAGAAGAGGTTTTTGCATACCACGGCCTTCAGGTCGGCACAGGGATTTTCATATCCTCCCTTGTTTACGAAGAAATGAAGAGATTGACGGTTTCCGAAATAGAACGACTCCTGTCAGAAGTAAAGATAGACTATGATAAGCATTTTCAGACCGTCATTTCCTTTTTTCCTGCGGGGGCAGACATGCTGAAAAAAGAATTCGACGAAAAGATGCGGCAAATAGCCGTGTTGCGGGAATCACTGGCTACAAATTGGGAAGATGTACAAAAGAATGCTTTCACCATGGTTTATACCCCTGAAAGAATAGCCGGCATTTTTAAAAAATCGGAAATTCCTCTGCATTTGAGAGAAATTGCAGTGGACGAAAAAATAATATATGACGTTATAATGCTCGCACGTTTTATAAGGGGCCGTTTAACCATACTTGACATAGCAGGCGAAACCGGAATACTCGAAACGGTAGCTCAAAAATATAAAGAGCTAAGCAGTTGAATAACCTTTCTGTTATTATTAACATAAGGTTTTTTTGAAAAATGGACTTAAAAACCAGACCGGATTTCTGCGAAGTCAGAAAACGATGGCGAGCTTTCTGGCTTGATGAGAACAGCCGTCCCATTATTTGCATTGTCATTCCCAAAAAAGAGGTGGAACCTGTGGAAAAACCACCTTATCTTTCCGGAGCCGATGGGAATTTTGGGCCTGCAATCGATCAACTTCTGCTCTGGACAGAAACACATGACTTTATCGGAGATGCCATTCCCTTTTATCATCTTGAATTTGGCCCGGCACATTTTTCAGCTTTACTCGGTACAGATTTAAAATTCAACAACAGCAGTTTTGGTACAAGCTGGTCTCAACCCTTTGTCGCTAACTGGGATAAAACAAAAATCGCTTTCAGGCGTGACAGTTTATGGTGGAAAAGAACTGTCAATTTTGCCAGGGCAATAAGAAAAAGATGTGGAGACAGACTGCTTATTGCCCCTCCAGCATTAAGTGCCAATCTGGATGCACTGGCAGCCATTCGCGGCTCGGAAAATCTTCTGACAGATCTGATTGTCTGCCCGGACAAGATTCATCGCGCACTTGATGCTGTATCTGAAGCTTATGCTGAAATAATGGAGGCATTGTCGGAAGAACTTGAATTTGACAGTTATGGAAGCATTAATCGACACGGATTATATTGTGAAGGAAAGATTGATATACTCCAGTCTGATATTTCCTGCATGATAAGTTCAGAAATGTTCCGGGAATTTGTCATACCTTATCTGGAAAGACAATGCTCGATTCTGGATGCGGCCGAGTATCATCTTGATGGCCCGGGCGCCATAAAACACCTTGAAACAATCTGCCAAATCAAGAGAATAGACATAATTCAATGGGTTCCAGGTGCAGGGGAGCCATTTGAAAAAGACTGGTCAGAATTGTACAGAAAAATTGACAGTTTTGGCAAAGGGCAAATTTTAGTTACAAGTCCGGAGCGGGCAAGAAAATTATGGGAGGAATGCAAATCACGCAAGATTGTTTTTATAAATGACACTTTCACTTCCAAAAAAGAAGCAGAAAGTTTTCTGAAAAGCTGGGATTGAAACAGCACAAGGGATAGACGTGGCAAGTCCGTATCAACCCCCGTTCAAAGTAACCGGAAACCCACGGTTAAAAATTGAACTTTCTGAACTGCTTCAGATGCAACCTGTTCTTCTCAAACATTTCACGGACCATCTTCCGGATTTCCGCCAGTGACAAGACGCTTGCGGTAAGCGGGTCGTAACAGACTGCATGGTAAACCGCCTCCGCATTGCCTGTAAGAGCGCCTTCAACCGCCATCTCTTCAGACGCTATATTAATATTGTTCAGAGCGGCGCACTGCGGGGGAAGAGCTCCCACGTGTATCGCATTGAATCCGCGTCTGTCCGCCAGAACCGGAATTTCCACGCAGGCCTTGTCCGGCAGGTTTGTTATGATGCCGTCATTAGGAAGGCTCCCGTTAAACATGTAAGGCTTTCCGCCAAGGTAAGCGTTTATGATTCCCGCCGCGTATTCATATCCCCTTTTTAACACAATTTTTTCTTTCAGCCATTTCTTTATGTCATCCTTCCATGTGTGCTCTCTGGCAAGATACTGGTTGAGGGTATATCCATACAATCCGGAATTCCATGGCCCCCTGTATATGCAGTACTTTGCTATCAGGTCGGGCCTTTTCCTGAACCACCAGTTGTATTCGGAATTATGCCCGCTGGCCTCGGTCACATAGTAATCCAGGGCAAGAAACATCTCGTTCCTTACCATTTCGTCCTCATAAATTTCTTTCTTCTTAATAGCCCTGCGGATAAGGGGATATGCATCCCTGCCGTCTTTTTTAAACTCAACAAACCAGGCTTGGTGGTTGATTCCGGCACATAAATATGTTATCCGGTTTTTTTCTGCGCCTATCCATCCGGCAAGCATCTCCGCCGTCAGTTGAACGCTGTGGCATAATCCCGTTACCCTGACGGAAGTGCACCTCTGCATTGCCCTGCACAACATGGACATGGGATTGGTGTAGTTTAGCATAATAGCTTCGGGACAGTATCTTTCTATATCCCTGCAGATATCCAGCATGACCGGTATGGTTCTCAATGCTCTGAAAATACCTCCCGGGCCGCGCGTATCTCCCACGTTAAGATCCACGCCGTATTTTTTTGGAATCTCTATGTCGTGCCTCCACGTATCAAGTCCGCCTGAAAGGATAGAGCAGATTACCACATCCGCGCCTTTCAGAGCCTTTTCCCTGTCCAAAGTCGCTTCCACTCTGGCAGGGAATTTGCCGGAACTGACAATTTTCTCCACGGCTTTTCTTGAAAATTCAAGACGCTCCCTGTCAATATCCATCAGGCATATTGTGCTGTCTCTGAGCAAAGGTAAGGTGAAAATATCAATCACAAGCTTCCGCGTAAAACCAAAACTGCCTGCTCCAACGAATGTTATCTTAGCCATTTTTTTTCTGACAGACTTCTGGATTCGTTAACTCACACCTTTATTACTTTATATCCGAGGTATGACTGAAAAGCCTCTGCAACCGGCTCAATTACATGTCCGGAAACAACACTGGTATGGTGCCTGTGCCCCATATAGCCGATAGTCTGTAAAACATCCTGCAGGTCTTCAATCTCAGCCACTCCGGCGCACCCGAAAAAATCATCAGGGATACGGTCATCCGTAAACCTTCCTTCTCCAACATAAAATTCCGGTTCTCCGTCTACTGTGAGCATATTCCCGAAAGTAAAAGGTCCGGAAGCAATCCTGCCCGTACAACAGCCGAAAGCGGCATTTTTCCCTACAATATTGCATACCATGGCGTTATCAGCAATTTTCCCTTTTGATTTCATGAGGCTTTTGGGCACAGGCCCGCAGTGAAAAAGAATACATTTATTCTCTTCGTCCCCGTAATTGTTATTCCAGTCCAGACAGGCAGGCGCATTCCCAGATGCACGGCTCAAAGCAAACATTGTGACCGCACTTCCGATATCAACCTCGCAGGCGGCAGGTATCCCTCTTTCGTTTAACTCACTCAATAACACGCATGGAGAAATACCCATTATTTCCTGCATTTCAATCCAGCAGCGGACAGCAATGGCGTTAAAACCATACTCGGAAATCATATCATCCAGAACGATACCCAGTTTTACAAGCGTCTCAAAAGATTTCTTGGGAACACCTTTCCAGTCGGAATAATTCCCGAGCACCTTTGCTTTGGAAGAAACTCTTTTATCCGAGTTTTTTAACGCATTCATTTTGGCAAAGATTGAAGAGAGGTCATAAGTTTCAACTGTTATGCCGTATTTCTGCAAGGTCAGTTCGTCTATGCGCACGGTCTTGAACGCCGTTGTCCTTGCGCCTATGGCGGCGACAGTCATACCCCTCATTCCGTTTACTACCCTGCAAATCCGGTCAAAATAATCAATATTATCTGCAAAAACAGCGGATTGCGGATGGACGGTATGCGGCTTTAAGGCAGTAAACGGAATACCGTACTGGCAGAAAACATCCATAATTGAAAACTTGCCGCAGAAGGCGTCGCGCCTTAATGCGGGACGCATCTTATCCAGTTCATCCGGATATGCCTGAATCAATATGGGAACGCCCGCCTCCTTCAGCGCCTCAACCGCCCCGTTTTCATCCCCGAAGTTCGGTAGGGACACTATTACGCCGCCGAACTTACCGCGGTTTTTCTTCAGAAAATCCGCATATACCCTGCCTTCCTTAACCGTCTCAACGGCTCCAAAACGAGTCGCTTTTTCATCAAGCAACAGAGTCTTATGCCCCTTCTTATTCAATGCTTCCGTCAACTCCCTGCGAGCGGACGCCATAAGGGATGAAGGGAAAATCCCCCTGTTTCCGAAAAACAAAGCAAACGCCGTCTTTTCAATTTTCATGGAATTCCCTCCCGGAATATAACATTCTCAGCTATCCTCCAGCTTTTTATTCAGATTTGTCATATTGAAAGCTTTGACATATTTCAAAATTGATTGCTTAATGCTGTTGATAATCTCTTTCTCAGGTTCAAAGCCCTCTATGCGGGAAATATCTCTGAACATCTCCCGTTTTGCCTTAATAACATCTTCTTTTTCAATATAGTAATGCCCGCAGCTTGCCATTATCTTGTAGGATAACGCCGGGTTCTTTTCAAAATCCATGCCGGCAATGTCTTTAAGGTTTTCAGGCAGCCATTTTTGCCAGCGCGATTCCGAAAAGACGCTTTCTTTGAGTCTTGTTCTGAATTTCTTACCTTCTCGGGACAGATATGATAATCTTATCAAAGATTTCGTTTCTGCAACTCCAAATTCAGGGGCGACATTTACTGTTGATATACCCAAAACCGGGTGCATTTTTAAAGTCTCTTCGTCAAGGTAGTCTGCATTATGTTCTTTTAAAAGACACCTGTTTTCCTTTGCAATACCGGATAACTGAGCGGCGGTGTCAGGTTGAAAAAATCCATAATTACCGTCAAGCTTTGTCAACGTGCCCGTCTGTCCTACGACCATGTCGGGTAAAGGAAGTCCGTTGTTTTGGAGATGTGTCTTAAGTTCGGCAATGAACTTCTTGAATTTTGATATCTGTGTCAATCCCCCTTTAATATCTTCAGTTCCAACTTCATAGGATACTTCAGGCATTTTTAACAACTTTCTCTTCTCTTCCGCCGCCTTTATCAATTCCACAGTGTCTTTGATAATAACCTTTATGCCGTCGGAAGAGTCTTTAAGAAACGGATTTTTGGTCGGATCGACGTGGAGGATGTCAAATCCTGCTTCTATATCAGAAAAAAATGAAGACTTGCCGCGGCTTAAGGATTCGCCGTGCGCAAGAGCCTCGTTCAATTCCTCGTCCCGCTGCCAGGGACCTCCGTGGTCTCTGCAGAAATATATCGCTTGAGGAAAACCGTTTTCTTCAGCCAGCTTTTTCACCCCGGCGACAAATCTTTTCTGGTCCCATCCGTGAACATATCCGCCGCCGAATTCATCTTTGTCAATCTGATTCCTGCTGGCTATAAGAAAGAGAGGAAAATCATATTCAGATGCTGCCTGCAGGGCAGCAATGATAGTATTGGTTGTAACAGGGCCTATTTCCAATAAACTGACATTTTCTATCAATTTGAATTTTTTGAAAAATTGCGATATGGATAAAAATTTTCCCAGCATTATCTTCCCGTTTTTGCAGATGTTGCAGTTTTAACCTGTTAAACGCAAAAGCATAGCATCTATTCAGACCGCAGTCAAAGCCTCTTATTCACATCTAATTCAAACCCGAATTCCGGGATTGCCTGTGCGGCTTTCCGGAAATATGGAAGCAGAAGTTTCAATTGAGCGTGCCAAAACCTGTTTGCTCGAGGGTCTATCTGAAATCTGCAAACCACTCTTCCCTGCCGTGAACATTCATGATGCAACGGTAGACTTTCCCTCCAAGAAAGATGCCTTTCTTTTCATCCATGCCTGTATTTAAATCGGTTCCGCCTTCACAGGCCGTAGTTATGTAGAGATGATTGAGTTTTTCGCCCCCGAACATTACGCTTGAGGGCTGTCTGGCTGGAATCTGAATCTCATAAACAATTTTACCTGAAGGCGAAAGACGTCGCACCAATCCGGCGCCCCAAAATGCCTGCCAGATATGGTCCTCGGAATCAAGCGTCAGGCCGTCCGGAAAGCCCTGTTCTTCCGTTCCCTGGAAAAAAATCCGCGGATTGGAAATATCCCCTGTTCTGATATCGTAGTCGTAAGCAGTAACCTGCCGCCTGCCGCTGTTGGTATGAAAAAAAGTTTTGCAGTCAAGAGAAAAAGTCATTCCGTTGCTGAATAATGTATCTTCAATAACCTTAACAGGAGGTTTTCCCCTTTCCAGCCTGTAAAGGCATCCTTCGCCGCCGGGCCGTCTCACTGTTCCCGCAAAAATTCTGCCCTTCGGGTCAGTGGTAATATCGTTGAACATTTCGCCCGGCAGCGCAGGAATGTCGTATATTTGCTTAAGACCTCCGTCTTTCAAGATATAGACTCCGTCTTCATCGCACAAAACCATGGCGCCGTCACGGGTAAAAGCAAACCCGCCCACCATCAAATCCCCTTCCCAGAAGATGCTGTTTTTTCCGGTTGACGGACTGAACTGCCAGATTCGTTTATTGAAGACATCCGTCCAGTAAAGTTTTTGCTGTCCTGCATCCCATAAAGGCCCTTCGGCAAGATGGCATATACCTTCAAATATGCATTCAATTTTACAGTCCATTTTCCCTCACCGTTCAACGCAACTCCGATGTTTCCTGATTTTCCCGGCATTTTATACCGCGGGAAAAAGCACTCACATCTCTAAAAACCTTTTTAAGAAAAATCTTTAAAAGCGTTATGCTTGAGCGATACTGAAAGACTGTTTTCACCTTTATATCCTTACTAACTTTACGTATTTTACCCGGATAAATTTTCCCCGTCAAATGAAAGCCTGCAAAAATCTCCGAAATTTTCTCCGTCCGCAACCGAACCCTTTGTTTTTCCCTGTTTGAAAATTATGTTACTATATTTTTTGCCGAACTTTTTCATCTGTTTGGACTGAAGTAATTTTACCCTGCAAAGGAAGGATTTAAAGCTTCAAATTATCAAAGGGCTTTACCGAATAGCAGCGGCCGCATTATTATAATGGAAAGAAAGATAAAAGTTGCAACAGTTCAACCTCCTATTCCTAAAGGAGAGAAAGGCGGAGTTATATCTTGCGATGAGATGATAGAAAGAGGCCTTTATCTTCTGGAAAAGGCAGGAAAAGAAAAATGCGACATTGTATGTCTTCCTGAAGTTTTCAATGTTTTCGGACTGACTGCGGAAGAATCTATTAAGAAAGCATCAGAACCTGATAAGGTTAAAGAAAAAATCTGCAGGCTGTCTTCAAAATTTAATATGTATGCCGTCTATACCTGTCTGGAGAAAAGGAACAGGAAATTCTATATCTCCTCTTATATTCTGGATAGAACCGGAGGAATTATCGGCAGATATGATAAAACACACCCAACACGTTTTGAAAGGGAGGCGCTTAAGGTCGTTCCGGGAAATAAATATCCTGTTTTCAAAACCGACTTTGGATCCATTGGAATTATGATTTGCTATGACTGTTACTTTCCTGAAGTTGCAAGGATTCTGACGCTCAAGAGCGCAGAGATAATATTCTACCCTGCATTACAGCGACATTTTCCTGAAACATATTTTGAAATCCAGACAAGGGCAAGGGCTCTGGACTATGCAGTTTATATAGTCCGTTCAAGCTACGGTGTAAGTCAGGGGGAGATGTGGCATCCGGGTATAATGATTGGAAGAAGTTGCATAATAGACAGGGAAGGAAGAATAACAGGTGACCTCGGACATTACGAGGGAATGCTTGCCAAAGAAATTTCTCTCTTTCCTCCAAGATACATGGAAGGACCGGGGGGAGCAGGAAAGGTGGATATAGGAAAATACATGCTTGAAGATAGACGGCCTGAAACATATAAAGAGATAATTATTGAAAAGAGCATGCCAAGTTGATTTGGACTTAACTGTTTATTTTATGTCGCCAGACCTCTTATGGAACTCAACCCGAAACTAACCTGATATTATGGAACAGTCCGGTTTTAATTCTTAAATCCTTCAGATTCAGTCCACTTTTAATTTTTAAATGACAAATTAATTGGCTGCCGTTGACTTTTTGTTCAAAACGGATATAATATACTGTTTGCGGGACTCATGCTTATAGAGTTAATCCCTGATCGAAAAATCTGTCAGCTTAAATACATGCGAGGAGAAATAATGGAAAGACAATATGAGGGTTGTTTTCTTCTGAGAGCGGATATATCGGAAGAAGAATTGGCAAAAGAGGCGGCTTACATAGAAGAGCAGATATCGGCCGCCGGGGGCAAAATCGCAGGAAAAGAGCTGTGGGGCAAAAAGCATCTTGCCTATCCGATTAAAAAGAAGACGGAAGCAGTCTACTATCTTTTTTATTTCAAGGCGGCTCCGGAAGTAATGCTCTCGGCCGAACCGCAGATGAGAAGAAGGGAAAACATACTGCGCCACATGTTCCTGCAGAAGAAGAAACTGCCGGAAGTAAAAAAGGAGGACGACAAAAATGGCGGGACCGAACCTAAATAAGGTTTTTCTCATAGGCAGGCTGACAAGAGACCCCGAACTCAGATATACGCCGTCAGGGCAGGCTGTTACGACATTCGGGCTTGCGGTCAACCGCGAATACGTCACCAAAGAGGAAAAAAGAGAAGAAACATGTTTTATCAACCTTGTAATATGGGGAAAAAGGGCCGAGGTTTGCGCCGAATATTTGAAAAAGGGAAGTTTGATTTTTGCGGAAGGGCGGCTTCAGTACAGGAAATGGGAAACGCAGGATAACGAAAAAAGGTCTACCGTTGAAGTGGTGGTGGAGGATTTCCAGTTTCTCGACAGGCCGCCTGCCAGCGTAGCTTCTGCAAAGGAGGAAACGGAAGATGCCGACCAAAAAGAGAATTAAGATATGCCAGTTTTGCAAGAGCAGTACCGAAGAGATTGACTACAAAGATACGGGCAGAATTAGAAGATATACCAGCGGCAGAGGAAAAATCCTGTCTCCCAAGATAACCGGCGTATGCGCAAAGCACCAGAGAATGCTCTCGCAGGCTTTGAAAAGGGCGCGGCTGCTCGGGCTTCTGCCTTTTATAAAAGTTTAAAAATGGCGTATAGCGGATAGCGTAAAGCGTATAGGAAAACTCATAAAAAAGACGTAAAAGTGAAATGCGAGAAGTTAGACGGAAGAATATAAAAAGTATTTAACTGAACGCTAAAAGCTTTACGCTTAAACAGGGGTAATTAATGAGAGTGATATTTGTAAAAGACTTTCCGGGAAAGGGCAAAAAGGAAGAGATAAAGGAAGTCCGCACCGGATATGCCAGAAATTATCTTATACCTGAGGGGATTGCCGTAGAGGCAACCGAACATAATATCCGTTTATTGAAAAACCAAGAGCATATGCTTGAGGCAAAAAAGAAAAAAATACTGTTCCATGCAAAAGAGACAAGGAACGCTTTGCGGGACGCTTCCATAACCGTTAACGCCAAAGCGGGACAGGACGATAAACTTTTCGGAGCGGTAACCTCGGAAGATATCGCGGAGGCCATAAACAAGCAGAAAAACGTTGAGATTGACAAACATCAGATTCTGATTGAACAGCCGATAAAAAAACTCGGGATATATAAAATCCCCGTAAGATTCAGCGAAGAAGTATCGGGTGAAGTAAAAATATGGGTAGTGAGAGAAAAATAAAATGCCCGCAAAGAAGAGAAATTCAGCATTCAACGACAAAATCCCGCCACAAAGCTTAGATGCCGAAAAAGCGGTTCTCGGCTGTATGCTCATCAGCGAGGCGGCAAAGATAGAAGCGTTTGAAACTCTGAAAGAGGACTTTTTCTACAGCGATACCCATAGAAAAATTTTTTCCGCCCTGTGCATGCTTTTCGACAAAAACGAAAAGTGCGACCTCATAACCCTGACCAACAAGTTAAAACAGCAGGATATGCTTGACGAAATCGGAGGCGTTGAATACCTTAGCGAAATATTGGAGCTGATGCCGACCGCTGCAAATTTTGATGACTACATAAAAATTGTAAAAGACAAATACATCCTAAGGGCGGTTATTGAAAGCGCCACCCAGATTATATCCGAAGCATCTTCAAACCCGGAAGAAGTTGATTCTTTTCTGGACAAGGCTGAGTCCATAATCTTTGAGATAGGACAGAAAAAAACTAAAAGAACGGTCTACCCCCTCAAAGACCTGATAAAAGACAATATAGACTTGATTGAAGAAATCCATAACAGAAGGGGCTATGTCACGGGCATCCCTACGGGATTCACCGACCTTGACAAAAGAACGACGGGGCTTCATCCGGCGGAATTCATTATCATAGCGTCAAGGCCGTCCATGGGAAAAACGGCGTTTGCATGCAACATCGCCCTTAACCTTAACACGGGAACTACCAGCTTCCCGATTTTGTTTTTCAGCCTTGAAATGAGCAAAGAACAGCTGGTTCAGAGGATGCTTTGCTGCGAGGCGAAAATCAACCTCCTTAAACTGCGGCAGGGCATGCTTTCGGACCAGGACATGGGAAACATCCTTCTTTCAGCCGGGCGACTTGAAAGTTCCCCGATATTTATTGACGACACGCCTTCCCTCAACGTCTTTGAACTCAGGGCGCGGGCACGGCGCATGAAATCCAGCGAGAACGTACAGTTGATTGTAATAGATTACCTTCAGCTGATGAGGAGCCGCGGAAGAGCGGAAAACCGACAGCAGGAGATAAGCGAGATTTCGGCTTCTTTAAAAGCGCTCGCGAAAGAGCTGAATGTTCCCGTAATAGGAATCTCCCAGCTGAACAGGGCGACGGAACAAAGGGGAACAAGAGAGCCGCAGCTGTCTGACTTGAGAGAAAGCGGTTCGCTGGAACAGGATGCCGACCTTGTGCTTCTTCTTTACAGGGAGGATTTTTATAAAACCGAAGATACGGACACAGGTATAGCCGAAATCATAATAGCAAAACAGAGAAACGGCCCTACGGGAAAGCTCAACCTTACCTTCAGAAAAGAATTCACGAGGTTTGAGAATTATACTTTGAGAGAGTAAAAACATGCTCAGTTTTACCGAAAAAGCGGGGGTGGCTCTACTGACGTATCTTGAGTATTTCGGGTCGCTTGCGATGCTTACGGTAAACTCTTTCAAAAAAATGCTTTTTTCAAAAAAAAGCGAGAACGTCTTTGAACACATTGAACAAATCGGCATTAATTCCTTTCCGCTTGTGGGCATCATATCCGTTTTCATAGGCATGGTGCTGGTCATGGAAACCTCCTACACCCTGAAAAAATTCGGGGCGGAAATCTACTCCGGGGGCATAGTCTCCATATCAATGATACGCGAGCTGGGGCCGGTATTCGTGGCAGTGGTCATGGCCGGAAGGGTCGGAGGGGCCATAGCCGCGGAAATCGGCACGATGAAAATCACCGAACAGATAGATGCCATGGAGGTTATGGCGGTGGACCCCGTCGCCTATCTGGTCAGCCCGAGGCTCCTTGCAGGAATTATTTCCCTTCCCTCTCTTTTCATAATAAGCTTCTTCCTGTCAATAATCGGGGCTTTCATCATAGGAGTGTTTATGGTCGGCATACCTTCGGGGATGTTTTTGTACCAAACGTTCAGGTTTATCGTATTGCGGGACCTGCTGATAGGTTTCATAAAATCCGTTGTCTTCGCCGTGGTGGTCATAACAGTAGCATCCCATGAAGGATTGAGAGCCGGGGGAGGCGCCGTGGGAGTGGGCAAAGCCGCAACAACCTCCGTGGTGATATCTTTTTTTCTCATAATCCTGTCCAACCTTATCCTGACAGGAATCTTCTATTTCATTTAAGAAACACCGCCGCCGGCAACCTATGACGATTAGAAATTTCATAAAGTTTATAGAGGGGTGGCTCGGGAAGCTCAATTTTGAAGAAGGACTGCTTCACGGAAATACCGCCAGCCGCATAAAGGGAATAACAGTCTGCTGGATGGCAACGGAAAAAACAATAGCTTCCGCGGTTAAAAGACGCCATAACCTTGTAATTGTTCATGAAGATTTACTCTTTCCGCCGGGTTATGCCAGTTCTGACAGCGCAAACCTAACAGAAAAACCCGGCATAGTGAGTGCAAAAAGGATAGCTTTGCTTCAAGAAAACAGCATATCGGTTCTACGACTTCATTCTCTTACCGACAGACACTTTGTCCTTGATACGTTGAGCGATATATTATCATTAGGAGAGCCGTTGGTTAAAAAGGGCTTGCAAAGGGTATACGAAATAAAACCTGTGGCTATGGAGAAGTTTGCCGCAGACATCAGGAAAAAGCTCGGAGTATCGCATGTGCGTGTTATGGGAAACCCATCTAAAAAAGTAAAAAGAATAGGCGGTCTCTGGGGAGGGGTGGGGTTAAGTATCAATGCAGGTTTTATAAACAATATCCTTGCCTATAAGATTGATACGGCAGTGGCCGGAGAGGTTGATGAATATACAATGCGGGCATTTTCAGATATGGGCATAGGGATGGTGGAAATCGGCCACGAAAAAAGCGAAGAACCGGGCCTCATGCATTTTGCAGATACTCTCAAAGAAAAACTGAAAAACATGCCGGTTCATTACAGCGGCGATAAAGAATCGTGGAGACTGCTTTAAAAAATCCGCCTGTTCCCGGACCGGCGATACAGGTTTTTCTCAATCGCGGTTTTACACGTCATAAAATTGACAGGGAATGAACAAAGTTTACAATATATGAAATACTTTTATTATACGGCCGGAATATGGAAAATATCATAAGTTTAAAAAATCTTAGAGTCGGATTTGACGGGAAGGAAGTTCTTAAAGGGATATCCCTCGACGTGAAAAGAGGAGAGTCCCTCGTAATTGTCGGAAGTTCGGGATGCGGAAAGTCCGTTCTTCTGAAAACCATACTCGGCCTCATAAAACCGGATGAAGGCGACATATATGTTTTTGGAGAAAGAATAACCGTTCTTCCCGAAAAGAAGCTCATGGAAGTCCGCGGAAAGATAGGCATGGTTTTTCAGAGTTCGGCGCTTTTTGATTCTCTCAGCGTATGGGAAAACGTGGGGTTTTACCATATCAATCACACCGGTTTGACCGACGAACAGATTAAAACGCTGGGAGGGGAGATACTCAAAGATGTGGGGATGGGAGACTTCGCGGACTTCCTGCCCGAACAGCTAAGCGGCGGAATGAAGAAAAGGGTTTCGGTCGCCCGGGCGCTCGCATCAAAACCGGAGATACTCTTTTACGACGAGCCCACGACAGGACTTGACCCGGTAACAAGCGAAAGTATAACAAAACTTATAATTGAGATGCACGGGAAATTTAAAACAACGGACATAACCGTTACTCACGACATTAAGCTCGCTTCCAGGATTTCGGACAGGATAGCTCTTATTGAAAACGGGGCCATAGAAGAAATAGGGCCTTTCGAAGAACTTAGGGAAAAAAGCAAAAACCCGATTATAAGAAGCTTTACGGAAAACGGGGGTTAAAACATGAAAAGGAATAAGCTGTCTCTTGAATTGAGGGTCGGAATTTTTGTCATCGTTACTATAATCTGCATAATTCTGTTCGTTGCAACCCAGGCCACGTCCAGCAAATACAGGGGTTACGAGATAGGCGTATTGTTCGATTATGTCAGCGGCCTTGAAACCGGGTCGCCGGTAAGGGTCAGCGGAGTGAGGGCGGGAGAAGTGCGCCAGATAGAAATCATGTACGACGTTCAGCCCAAGGTCCTCGCAAAACTGCGTATGAGGCAGGACATAAAAATAAGCTCCTTAAGCCGGATAACAATACAAACGTTCGGGATAATCGGGGAAAAGTATATAGAGATTACGCCGAGTTCCGATAAAAAATACATTAAGCCGGGAGAGATAGTGGAAGGGGAAAACCCTCTCACGATGGAAAAACTCGCCGCCGCCGGCCAGAGTATCATCGTTCAGCTTAACGATGTCCTTACCGATATAGGGGAACTAACAGGGGATGAAGAAATAAGGGGCAATCTCAAATCGGTCCTCAACGAATCGGCCGCGGCAATAACGAAAATAGACAAAACATTTACCCAGATAGGGGAACTTACGGCAACCCTCAACCAGACAAGCGAAACAATGCACAAGACAATCTCCGCGAACGCCCCGAAAATGGAACTTCTTCTTGATAATGCCAATGAACTGGTATATTCGGGAAAAATAAGGATGGAAGAGACTCTTCACGAAATAAAAAAATTTGCATCGGCAGGGACAACTGCGGCGGAATCCTTCAAAGACATTCAGGAAGCGGCGGTGTCCTTCACAGAACTTTCAAGAGAGATGCAGAATTTCGTTTTCAGGCTCCAGAACGAAGGACTGTTTGCGCGCATGATGAAGGAGGAAGAGCTTCTTGACAACCTGAAAAAAGAGCTTTTCACTCTCCATGAGGCGACAAAACAATTCAAGCAGACCTCTGAAACGATAAACGACCTTTCAACAAACATGAACACGATAGTCTCCGACATGAAAGACGGACAGGGAACTATCGGAAAATTCATGAGAAGCGACCAGTTGTACAGGGATATTGAGGCCTTTGTCCAGGATATAAAAGCAAACCCGTGGAAGCTTCTGTTCAGAAAACGTCAGTAATAAAGATAATCTCCGGAATCATATTTTAAAATGAAGAAGAATGAGAAAAATATCTTTTCCTGCTCTGAATGCGGCTATCAGTCTGTAAGGTGGCTGGGAAAATGCCCGGACTGCGGCGGCTGGAACACCTTCATTGAGGAAATAATAAACAGGTCGGGGAAAAAAGCCGGAGTTACCGCCTCGCCAGAAAAAATCTCAGAGATAGAAACGGAAAAGTTTTCAAGAACGCCTACGGCAATAGGGGAATTTGACAGAATATCCGGCGGGGGTATCGTTCCCGGAAGCCTTATACTTCTGGCGGGAGAGCCGGGAGTGGGCAAATCAACCCTCGTTTTGAGCATAGCGGGGAAACTGTCCGGGCAGGGCAAAAAAGTTCTCTACGTAAGCGCCGAGGAATCCAAAACACAGGTAAAGCTTAGGGCCGGCCGGCTCGGCGTAACTTCGGACAATCTGTATATCCTCTCAACTACCGAAATGACATCGGTCAAGGATGCCCTTAATAAACTGCATCCCGATTTTGCAATAGTTGATTCCATACAGACGGTTTTTGACCCGGAACTGCCGACCACCCCGGGGTCTGTTATGCAGGTGAGGGAAAATGCCGGATTTTTCCTCAATCATGCCAAGTCCTGCGGATGCTCGGTATTCCTTGTGGGGCATATAACAAAAGAGGGAGTGATCGCCGGACCGAAAGTGCTTGAACACGTGGTCGACGTAGTACTCTATTTTGAAGGAGAGCTTAAATCAAACCTGCGGATATTGCGGGCGACAAAAAACAGGTTCGGCTCCACCATGGAAATAGGGGTTTTTTCCATGGAAGAGTCGGGGTTGACGGAGATACCTGAAGCGTCCGCCCTTTTTATTCCCGACTTTAAAAACACCCTGCCCGGCGCGGTTATCTTCCCCTCGCAGGAAGGTTCAAGGACGATACTGGTCGAGATACAAAGCCTGGCGACACCCACATATTACGGCGTCCCGAAACGCTCCGTTGCCGGCATTGACTATAACAGGGCTTCTCTGGTAACGGCAGTGCTGGAAAAAAAACTTCGGTTCAACCTTAATGCGTATGACGTCTACTTCAATACTGGGGGAGGACTGAAAATATTTGAGCCGGCGGCCGACCTTGCCATTGCAATGTCATGCGTATCCTCGCTTAAAGAAGTCCAGCCGCTGGAGCAATGCATCGTTATGGGCGAGATTGCCCTCACCGGGGAAATAAGGCCGGTAAGCCAGGCGGGCCAGAGGATAAAAGAATCCGGGCGCCTCGGATTCAACAAGGCGATAGTCCCCGAGTCCAATGCCCGGGACATAAAAGAATCCTCCGTTAAGGTTTATCCCGCAAGATGGTTGAAGGAAGCGATGCAGATACTGCTGAAAATCTAATTGCCGCTCCTATCCTCAATTCCTACATAAGAACAATTCAAAAGAAAGAGAGCAGTTTCGGTGCTCGGGGGCTTCAGCACAGATAAGAACTACGGCGGAATCTGACTCCCGGAGAACTCGCCCGCCCAATCCGGCGGACTCAGACAGCTCCGGGTAA
>JAFGKM010000028.1 GCA_016928555.1 Candidatus Omnitrophota bacterium
ATAATAGCGATACTTGCCGCGATGCTTCTTCCCGCTCTGTCAAAGGCAAGGGAAAGGGCAAGGCAGGCGGTATGCATGAGCAACCTGCGCCAGCTGCATCTGGCCTGCATGATGTATATCAACGACAATGAAGAATATTTTCCCGCAGTCTACAATCCGGCGTGTTTTTCAGCCTTATGGATAGGGAAGGAAAAGGTCACATGGCCGGTGCAGTTGTATGAATACCTCGGCGGACAATCCTTTCTGGGCAGTGCGGCACTGGCGGTAACGGGAGCCGGCAGTGATAAGGGAAGCGGAAAGGTTGCCACAGTTCTTCAGTGCCCTTCCAACCCCAGGACGGTGTTCCGTTTGGCAGAGGGCGCCGGAAGTGGAACTTATCCCATATATATATCCCAGACTTATTATCCTTTCGTGCGCTACTCTTACTATATGGCAGGCAGTTACTGTTACAACAATTTCCTGGGGGGGTGGTACAGTTCCGCGAGCTATCACAATGTCAGAGGCAGGTACGAACTGGGGACGCTTAAGATAAGCAGGGTGCCTGCAACCGTGGCTCTTTTCGGAGAAGGGGATTGGCGTCTTCTTGGGTATCCTACAAGGTTTGCACAGCTTCATCCCATGGCAAATTCAAGCTGGCAGTGCCATGCATGGCCTCTGCACAACGACAAGACCTTCGGGAATTTCGTCACCGTAGGCGGGAGCGTTGAGTATAAGAAGGCGTATGAAGGCGGCTGGGGCAACAACTACAGCTGGACGGTGGCGGATGCGGCACAGCCGTGGGTTGACAACGGCTGGGGCCGTTCAATCTGGTTCAGGGGATATCAAACCCCGGGATGGAAATAAAGAGAATCAATAAATGCGCAGAAAGGAACCGTCAGGATTTACCCTGATAGAGTTGCTTGTTGTGGTGGCGATAATAGCCATCCTGGCGGCTATGCTGTTGCCTGCGCTTTCAAAGGCGAAGGAAAGGGCAAGGCAGGCGGTATGCATGAGCAATCTTCGCCAGCTTCATCTGGCCGCGGTCATGTATTCCGACGACAATGAAGGATATTTCCCCGCGGTTTACTCCCCGGCGGCACTGGGGGCTTTGAACGCCGTCTACGGCGGCTGCAGTTTTGGAAATGACACGGTTTCCTGGCCTCTGCAGTTGTATCAATACCTCGGAGGGGATTCCTTACTGGGAAGTGCGGCGCCGGCAGGCAGCATCGGTGAAGGCGATAATTGGAGGGGAAGCGGAAGGACAGCCACGGTTTTTCAATGTCCGTCCAACCCCAGGACGCTGTTCCGTCTGCAGGAGGGGGGCTCTGCAGGGTCTTCATGGCCGGTGTATATCTCTAAGAATTACTATCCTGTCCGTTACTCGTATTTTATGGCGGGGAGTTACTGTTACAACAACTTCCTGGGGGGATGGTATTCTTCCGCAGGCTATCACAACGTCAGGGGCAGGTATCAGGAAGGAACGCTTAAAACAAGCAGGGTTCCGGGCAATGTAGCGCTTTTCGGAGAAGGGGACTGGCGCGCGATAGGTTATCCGACAAGGTTTGCGGAGATTCACCCGATGGCAAATTCAAGCTGGCAGTGCCACGCATGGCCCATGCATATGGACAAAACATTCGGGAATTTTGTCACCGTAGGCGGGAGCGTTGAGTATAAGAAGGCGTATGAAGGCGGATGGGGCAACAACTACAGCTGGACCGCCGCCGTTGACCAGCCGTGGGTTGACAACGGCTGGGGCCGTTCAATCTGGTTCAGGGGATATGTAACACCGGGATGGAAATAACAGAACTTACACAGCCTGCGGTAAAATAATCCTTAAAGGGGGTTTTATGAAGATTGGCAGAGGGATGTTTTTGTTTTGCATCTTTATTTTTGCACTGTCCTGTTCACCTGTTTTTACCCTGGAGGTCAGCGAAGGAACGGATGCTTTCCAGATTAAAACTAAAAACTTTGAAATGTCTCTTGCAAAAACAGG
This sequence comes from Candidatus Omnitrophota bacterium, assembly GCA_016928555.1. Classification (GTDB taxonomy): domain Bacteria; phylum Ratteibacteria; class UBA8468; order B48-G9; family JAFGKM01; genus JAFGKM01. The sequence continues at coordinate 1,973 of JAFGKM010000028.1, forward strand.
CGTGATAAACAGCATAAAGCCCGCCTCTGCAACGAAACCTTTTGATACCGTAATATCCCTTAACACGGTGGAATGCGGGGAGCAGAACCAGTACAGTAAGACCTTCGCCAGGAGCCCCGTAATTGAAGTTCAGAGAAAATTATCTGCGCCGGCAAAGTATAATATCAGGGAAAAGACGGAAACCTCCGCGGTTTTCTCTTTTGAGTGGGAAGACAGGCTTGCAAAATCAACGCAGGTTATTTCCGTAAGAGACGACAGCCCTCTTATTGATGTCAGCTACACGGTGACGCCTAAAACACGGCTTGCGGAGGTATACGTGCAATTGCGTTCAAACGGATTCGGGCCTTCAGCTTTGTTCTACCCCGGCGGGAAAAGATACGGCGCCAACGAGGGATGGGAATACCATTCGCTCGCTCCCGGGTACATCTTTGCCTATGACCCTTCATTAAAAGGCGGTATAGGTTTTATCGTTGACAGGCCTGAAAATCTGCGCTCTGTCGGATACCTGCAGAGAGGCAAACCCGAGGGTTTCAGCGGCAGTTTCCTTTCAATGGGCGCTTACAGCAGGGTGTTAAGATGGGATGGGGCAGGCCGGCCGGTTTCCCTCAGCCTGAAGGTTGTTGCCGGAAAGCCCGAGGATGCAGCCTCCCTGGCAAAAAAACTTCTCCCTGCAAAAGAAGTAATTACGGTTGAGAAGGTCATGCCGTCAAAGCTTATATACTGGCCGGATGAGGAAGGGGAAGGCACGGTAGCTCTTAAAAATAATTCCGCTGAAAAGGCGGAAACGGATTTGATTGTGCAGATTACGGGAAAAATTGACGAAAAGGAAGATATCCTGAATGAAAAGGTTGTTTTGGCGCCGGGAGAAGAAAAGGAAATACCCGTAAAGTGGAACAACAAGGGAAGAGAATACGGCTACGAGTTAAGCGCACAAGCGTCAAAAGGCGGGAAGGCGTCCGGAGCCGGAAGGGAATATTTTGCAGTGGCGGAACAGTTTACAAAGGTCGGGCATCCTTATGTCGCCAACCCCGGATGGATGAACAGGGAAGGGCAGGAAGGATATCTTATACACAACCTGCGAGAAAATTATAACGGCATCGTTGAATATTACTGTTGGATGCCGGACGAGATTTACGACATGACGCCCGACACCGAAGTCTTTGAGCCGCGTACGGAATCCCAGAATGCATACAGGACAACCATAACCCGGCAGTTTATAAAAAACATGGTTTCACTTGCAAAGAAAAACGGCGTCAGGGTGGTAACGCTGGCTTCGGGGTTTGCCAGTCTTCCCGGGGCGATGCAGAATCCGGAGGAGATGAAGTATACGAGAGACGGACAGATTTATATCTGGGGCAGCAAACTTCACGGAAAAGACCGGTTTGCAGTGGTCTCGGCGGATGTTTATAGCGAAGAGAGCGTCAGACGATGGGCTCAGGAAATGATTGCTTCAACCGACATGTTCGGATGGGACGGGGTAAGATGGGACTGGAATTTTGTTCCCGCATTTCCGCCCGACCCGCTGGACGTAATGCGGAAAGACGAAGTGGTGTGGTATAACTTTGAAGGTGTCTCAACGAATGAATTGTTCAAGAATCCCGACCAGATAGCGGCAAGACTTCTGAAACTGTGGAGGGAGGAGGTTAACTCAAAGTACCCGAGGTTTGAATACATGACAAATGCCGGATACCGGTACAAGCTTGAAGACGCCTTCCCGAAATACCTTGCCGAACAATCAACAAAATCAGGCATTCTCTTTGAATTTCTGCTCAACTACACTTCCGAGTCGCAGGGCCTGCACACATGGGATAGATGGGCTAATGAGCTGGTTGACAATACGCAGGTGGTGAGAAAAAACGGCGCACAGCCGTCAGTCGGCTGGATGAGTTATGCCCCCGGAGGCATTACCCAGCGCCTTATCCAATTCATCGCTTTTGCCTCCGGCGTCCACTGGAACGGCAAGATAGGACCCAAAAATTCCATAGACGACGGATGGAAGAGGTTTGCGTACTCATTCAGGTTTTCGGAATATTTTTATGACCCGGGATTCAGAAAGCTTTCGGCGGGGGATGTAACCGTGGAGGGTTCGGACAGAATCCTCTGGAAGCCGTTCACTTACGGAAGAGCTCTTGAAAACGGGAAAAAGGAAGTTACCGTGCACCTGATTAACCTGCCAAAGTCCGATTACATTTCAATGTACCACGAGATTCCCGAAATAAAACGCAACATAAAAGTATCTATAAAATTAGGGGAGGGAGAAAAATGCACAGAGGTTAATGCGCTTCTCCCCGAGCCTTATCCCCATAAAACCGAACTTAAATTCAGGAATGAAAGCGGGCTTGCCGCAATAGACGTGCCGGAACTCACGGACGCCGCAATAATAGTGGCCGGGATAGGAGGTGGAAAATGACTATAAAAAAATTCCATGCAGGCATACTTTGTTTCCTTCTCTCTCTGGCTACGATACTCTGTGCGGAAGTAATATACAGCGAGAATTTTGACGGGATTAAAAACGGGACGCCTCTAAGCGAGTTGAACTGGAACGTGAAATCTTCAGAAAACCAGAGTCTGTACAGGATTGAAGACGGCGTTCTGAAGATAACCTGCTTAAACAACCCCTATAACGGCGGTTTTGCCGAAAAAGATATTCCCCTGGTAAAAAAAGGCACCCTTGATTTTGACGCCAATATAGCGATGGATGGCGTCGGCAACGCAAGGGGCATCGCCCTTGCCATGGGGGTTTATAACGTAAGCACGTGGTTTCACGACTACTGCGGCGACTGGCGCAGGTATTTTCCCGAACCGCCGAGCAAACGGATAGAAGGTTTCAGCATTGAACCGGTAGGACACAGGGTTCTGACGAAGGTTGATAAAGGGAAGTGGAACCATTACAGAATTGTCTTTGACGCCGATGCAGGGATTGTTGAGTACTACTGCAACGATATGGTTGACCCGGTGCACGTTGATGCGGATGTACCGGTTCTTGGCAGGGCGGAATACATGGGCAGGCACCTTTCTTTCGCAAGCATCGGTTTTGTCAACGGGCCGGTAACCTACGGGATTGACAACATAGCGCTGGCGGCGGCGGATGATTCAGCCGTCGAAACGCCCGCGGAGAAAGGGAACAGCATACTGGTTTTTCAGGGCATCAGTTCCAATGAATACAGGGCTGGTTTGGAGCTTGAAAAACTTGAAAATTATTCAATTCGAGAGTACTGGGCGGAATCCATACTTTCGGAAATTCCGGTAAACAAGTTCAGGATGGGACGGCTTCCCGGCAGAACCACCCTTGATAAGAGCAGGGCAATAGTTTTTGTCGACCTGCCTCTCGGGCCGGACTGCGTGCCCGACTATTTTGTAAAACGCCTTGAAGAATGGGTGAAAAACGGCGGCGTTCTCATTACGCTCGGGGGACCCTTCAGCTACGGCAAAGGACAGTACAAGGGCACTCTCCTTGAAGCAATCCTTCCGGTGAACATTTCAGGGCTGTGGGAAGTAAAAAGAGCCTCTTCCCCTCTTATAATCAGGCCGGAAAAAGGTTTTGAAAAGCTTTCCGAACAGATAAGCAAAGATAATCCCGCCGTGTATTACTACCATGACCTTACAATGAAAGACGGAGCGGAGGTTCTTGTCAACAGCGGGCAGAATATTCCTCTCTGGGTATACAGGGATTACGGCAAGGGCAGGGTAGTATCTTTTACGGGGACAGCGATGGGAAAAACCTACGGAAAAACCGTGCTTATCTCCGAATGGAAAGAATGGGGCGAATTTTTGAGAGAGGTTGTCCAATGGTCTTTATCCGAATAGGGGGGTTGATAATGAGTAAATTTAACCTGGCGATTTTTATTGTAGTATTGATGTTCGTCTCGGCAGCATCGGCGCAGAATCTGCTTAAAAATCCGGGTTTTGAAGAATACGCGGATGAAGAGACGGTTTCAGATTTCTGGAGACCCGACGCCCCGTACAAGGGAGAATATTTTTTGAAGGAAGACGCGGTGTTTTCCCGAAGCGGTTCGGTTTGCGTAGGGATTTCCCAGACAGGGCCGGAGGCGCATCCGGCATATACCGTTCTTTACCAAAGGGACGTTAAAATAAGCGGGCCGAAAGAGCTTATTTTTTCCGTTTGGGCGAAGGGCAGGGGAGAGCTGACAATGCGTTTTTACCTCTACAGCAAGGGAGTTTTTTACGTTCCGCAGGAGGGAGTGAAGGTTGCGGGCGAATGGATGAAGGTTGATTCCGATGAATGGAAAAAGTACAGCGTAACGATTTCCCTGCCAGAAAAAGCAGTTCATCCAAAAACGAAGGAATTGTCCGGGGTGGATATGATTGCGCCGGTTTTCAATGTCAGGGGCGGTCCTGTCTGGCTTGACGATGCAGGCCTGTTCATTGCAGGGACTGAACCGGGGGAAGAAAAAAAGGCAGATTTTTTCCGACCGGGCAAATCCCCGCTGATGACGATATCAAAGCTCGCACAGGCGCCGGAGATTGACGGCATCCTGAAAGAGAATGAATGGAAAGATGCGGCGGCGGTTACCGGGTTTTTTGAGCTGGGCGGGCCGCTTGCCGGCAGGCAGACAAGGGTATATGCGTCTTTTGACGAAGAAAATCTTTATGTCGCATTCCGCTCCGAGCAGAGGGGGCGGTTTTATGAAGGGGAGAAGGGCAGGGATATAAAGCTTGCAAACCAGTCCGAAGCCGTAGAAATATGGCTTCAGCCGCCGGGAAAAGGGTATTACCAGATACTCCTTGTCCCTGCAGGAGGCATCCTTGACCTCTCGCAAAATGACGGCCGCAACTGGGACAGCGGCGTGCGCTATGCGAGCGTTGTTGAGGACAGCGGAGAGATGCTTGGAGGAATTCAGACATTTGACAAGAAAATCTGGACGGGAGAAGCCGCCATACCGTTCAGCGGAATGGGAGTCGCTGCGCCTGAAGACGGAAGCGAGTGGAGAATCAATTTCTGCCGCGATTTTTCTACGGATACCGGTACCCGCCTTGATAAGGACTGGACTACATGGTCTTCAATAAGTGGAAGTTTCTCCAGTGCGGCACAGTTCGGGTATGCAATTTTCAAACGGAAGGGACCGGTCTTGCGGCTGGATAACATAGGCAATCCCGCCGAAGGGCATCTTTCACTCGCAGGCAGGGCCGGCGGGGGAGCCGATGTCCAGATAGTTATGTCTGCGGCCGGCGAAAAGGGCAAGAAAATCATAGAACATTTTGCAAAAGGGGATTTCGCTGTTGACGAATCTTTCAGGATTGCAGGGGCGACGGATATGGAACTGCGTGTTGCGGCTGTCCTGGACGGCAGGCCGGTGGGACAGATGTCCGTGCCGTTTACCGCCCTGCCCAGCTTCCGGATAAAGCCCATGCTTCTGTATTCCCGGAAACTGGTCTATATTGACATAGATGCAAGCAAGGTGCCGGGTTTGCCGGAAGAATTTATCGGCAAGGTTGAAGTTAATGGTTCGGAGGACGGCAGGACCTTGCTGACTTGCGAAAAAAACATGGGAAAGGGCAAAGAACAGGAACGCGTGGAAATCAATATCGCCGGGCTGAAAGCCGGGGACTATTTGTTGAAAGGGCAGATTCTTTCCGCCGGAAATACCATAGCTTCCACCGTTGAACCGCTGACGATTCCGGAGAAGCCTGCCTGGCTGGGAAATACTCTGGGCATTACCGACAAGGCGCCTCCGCCGTGGACTCCTGTTGAAGTCAGGGGCAACAAGGTTTCGGTCACACAGAGGGAATATACTTTGCAGGACAGCGGACTGCCTTTGCAGATAAGGTCGCTCGGCAGGGATATCCTGCACCGTCCTGCCAGGCTTGCGGCGGTTGTGAACGGGAAGGAGGAAGTTTTCAGTTTTGAGCCTCTGAAGAAAACCGAGCAGAAAGACGGCGTGGTTGTCTGGAACATTTCCGGCGATTCCGAGCACATTGCCCTCAAAGGCTCTTTGCGGATGGAGTTTGACGGTTTTGCCCTGTGGAGCATAGAACTGAATCCGAAGAGTGATTTTGTCCTGGAGGCGCTTAAGCTTGAATTCCCGCTTTCCGCGGATGTTGCTCTGTTTGCCAGAGGGAAGGAACCCAACAGGCTTACGGCGAATCTGATACAGGATATTTATACGGATGACAGTTCCTATGATACGGAGATTATTCTGGGCAATAGAAAGGCGGATTACTGGGGAGTAAACAAGTACAGCCGCAAGGGATGGCTGTGGACTGAAGAATTCTTAAACGAGGTATGGGCGGGCGATGACAGAATAGGGCTGTCGCTCGTGGCGGAGACCGACAAAAACATCATAGGCAAGAAGTATGCGGAATTCATAACCGAAAAAGACGAGGTGATGATGAGGGTAAACCTTGTGAGCGAGCCGTTTACCATGAATAAGCCTCTTGTTTATGAATATGCCTACCACGCTTTCCCTTTGAGGCCGGAGCCGAAAGAATTTAAAAGGTGGCTTGCCGGTTTCATATATAACGAATTATCATACAGTCTATTTGATACCCCTGAAGGGAAGGAGTATCTTGACTGGCTTTCCGTAGGACAGGCGTACCACATGCTTTCCAAATCAGGATATCCGGAATTTCTCAATCCCGAGCGAAGCAAAGAAGGGCTGAAGAAATTTTCCAGCCACGGGGTAAACGTGGCGCATAACCTGTGGCCCTCGGCCGTTGCCGTGAACAATCCCTGGTATGAATTCTTCAAGGATGAGTGGAAGTCCGTGCCTTCTTTCGGATGGTCTTCCCCGAGAAGCAAGCTGGTGACCGCCTGCCTTGGAAGCAGTTCCTTCCGCGATTATATGGTATATGCCGTGGACAGGATGGTGAACGAGCTGGGATACGGAGGCATCTACACCGATGTTTTTATTGTCTGCTGCAACAGTGAACTTCACGGATGCGGCGGCACTGAAAGGACAATCCCTTTCTGGTCAATCAGGGAGGCTGCAAAGAGAATGTGGGTGGTATTGAAGACAGGGGAAAAGGAACGTTTCCACTATTCGCATACAGGGGAAGTTTCGGTCCTTACGAGTTTTTTTGACGTGCGCACTCATGCCGAGCACTGGGCTCTTGAGAAAGGCGACCAGTACAAAAGGCTGTCGCCCGCCTCTTTCCGCGCACAGTATGCCCAGAACGAATCGGGCGTACCATACACATTTTATCCCCTGCATCATTATCCGTCGTATGCCCGCCATTACGGGGTTGCGCCCGCTTCCCTGAACGAGATAATGATGATGTGCCTTGCCCACCGGGTTTTACATGCCCCGGAAGGCAAGCATGATGTTCCGGACATTCTGCCGGTATGGAAGCTGTTCTCGGAGTGGTGGACTTCCTCGGAGTTCATACCCTACTGGAGAAAGGACGCCCCGGCGGCTACGGACAGTCCGCAAAAGGTTCTTGCAAGCACGTACCTTAAGCAAGGGAAGGCTCTTATCGTAGTTTCAAACTGGCAGTATGACGAAGCCAGTGTAAACGTAAACATAGACTGGAAGAAAATGGGTTTCGGCCCGAAAGGAGTCAAAGCGAAGGTATTGGAAGTAGGAAAGTCGGAGAGCGAAGCTGACTTGAATAAAATTGCGCTTGACATACCGGCAAGGGACTACAGGGTTATCATAATTGAGTGAGAGGTGAGATGTGACGCTTTCTGTCATGCCTGTACGTAGTAAACAGGGATCCAGAAAAAGAAAGGAGAAAAATGGAGAAGAGCAAAAAAAAGAAATATGTTGTTGAGCCGGAAAGGAAGGTGGAGGTTGCAGAGGAAGCTGATGTAGTGGTAATAGGCGGCGGACCCGGAGGATTTCCCGCCGCAATCGCGGCGGCAAGACAGGGATGCAAAACCCTTATAGTTGAACGGTACGGCCTTTTCGGGGGGCTGGCTACCACGGGGCTTATGGGTCCCATATTCGGTTTCGCATGGGGAGACCCGAAAAAATCAATACTGGGAGGCATACCCTTAGAGGTTATAAGAGGCCTGCAGAAGATAGGCGGGGCGCTGGACGATAAAAATATAAGATGGGACTCAATAAGGTTTGACCCTGAACTTCTCAAGCACGTTATAGACGGGATGCTTCTGGAAGCCGGGGTTAAAATCCTCCTCCATTCGCTTGCGGTCGGGATAGCCAAACAAGGGGACAGAATAGACTCGGTAATTCTGGAAAACAAGAGCGGCCGCATGGCTGTCAGGGGGAAGGTTTTTATTGACGCCACCGGAGACGGCGACCTGGGATACTGGGCGGGATGCGCATATACCAAGGGCAGGCCGGCGGACGGCAGGATGCAGTCAATGGGCACAAAGTTCCGCATAGGCGGAGTTGAGCCGATGACTGACGAGGAAGAAAAATACTATGCGGGCATAGTGAAAAAGGCAATGGATGAAAAGAAAATACCCGCCTACCACGCCTTCTTTGAGGAAATAAGCGAAAACGGCGTAACCTTGAGAAAAGGGGAGATAACGCCCACCGTAACGCGATGCCCGGGCGACGCCACCAATGTTTACGACCTTACGCGCGCCGAACTCAAAATCAGGAAGGATACCCTTGAGATTGTTGATTTCTACAGGAAAAACGTGAAAGGCTATAAGAACTGCTACCTCATAGATACGCCGGTACAGATGGGTATCAGGGAAACGCGGCAGATTCTCGGCGGATATGTTCTTAACGGCGCCGATGTAATGGAAGGCCGCAGGTTCCCCGACAAGATTGCCCGCGGATGCTGGTTTATGGATATCCACTGTCCTCTGGGCCTCTGGAGTTCCAAAAGCAACCTTTGCTCTCAAAAATGCGCAATTGAGCCGCCCTGCATAATGAAGCAGAAATACTATGACCAGCTTTATCCCGAGACATGCCCGCCCGCGGGGTCCTACTATGATATCCCGTATAGATGCATAGTGCCTGAAGGCACCGGCAATCTGCTTGTTTCCGGGCGCCCCATATCCGCCGACCACGGAGGCATGTCTTCCGCCCGCGTGATAGGAACGTGCATGGCGATAGGAGAGGCGGCAGGCATAGCGGCATATCTTGCATCGTCGGAGAACAAGACGCCCAAAGTTGTCGTTGCCGGGGACATTCAGAAAATACTTGAAAAGAACGGAGTGCCTCTTTAAGGGCAGAAGGTAAGACAAAAAATATGGTTTCAGAGTTTTCTGAAACCATAAAACAAAAAAGACAAAGGAGGGGTAAAATATGGAAAAGGGCAAAACGGTAAAGATTGGTGTACTTGTGATTATTATCCTTGGCGCGCTGGCTGTTATACTTGGCAGAACCGCTTTTCGCGGAGACGGGGGAACAGGTTTGACGCCTGAACAGCAGGCGGAACAGGAGCGGTGGCAGAATATGACTCCCGAGGAGAAAGATGCCGCCGTAAGGAAGGATATGCAGGAGCAGGGGGTTCCTCCCGAAAAGATTGAGGAAATGATGCGCAGGGCCGAAGAAACAAAAAAAGACATAGGAAAATAAAACCGCGTCAAGTCCTTTTCAGAGGGATAAAGGAGAGAGAGATGAAGACTTTATTGAAAGTTTTTCTGATACTGATTCTTCCGGCATGTCTTGCGGTGCGAAGCTCTTCCGCGGAGGAGAATGTCGTTTTCTGCGACAACTTTACGGAGATAGAAGACCTTGCTTCGGCCGGATGGAAACTGCAGGATGATATAGGGCCTACAAAGTTTGAACTCACCAAAGACAACGGCCTGAAGATTGTCCACTGCACGGTTCCCTACAGAGGGGATAAGATAGCCAAAGCCATACCTGCGGCGAGAAAAGGGTATCTGGATTTTGAGGCGAAGATAGGCAATGCAAACAACCGGCATTTTTCTCTGCAGGTTTACCTTTTCGGGCAGTTGACCAGCTTTAACGGCTACGGAGTGAAGAGGATAAACTGGAACAGGTACGAGGGAGCGCCTGCCCAGAAGCACCATGACATAATGATAAATATTACACCGGATACATGGCATAAGTTCCGCATCTTCTTTGATGCGGATGAGAAAAGTTTTGAATTCTTTGTGGATAACATGGACGACCCCGTGGACGTTCATATGGGTGTGCCTTTTGACCCGTCCAAAGCAGAGCATCTTTTTGTCGTCCTGGGAGACTATGCACTCTGCCCCGGCGAAGTTATCAACTATGTCAAAAACGTAAAATTCACGGAAATAAAATAGGTACTGTCAAGAGACAGATGAAAAAGGCAGGCGGAGAGGCGGAGAGCGAATTGCGGAGGGACAGCAGCGAAACAAGCAAAACGA
>JAFGKM010000029.1 GCA_016928555.1 Candidatus Omnitrophota bacterium
AAACATTTTCACGTTAACGACAGGAATCTCGGCGGCCCGGGGTTCGGCGATGTGGATTTTGCGCCGATAATCAGGGCGCTGAAGGATGCGGGGTACGGCGGCTGGCTGTCGGTAGAGGTTTTTGATTTTTCGCCGGGGCCGGAGGCAATCGCAAAGAAAAGCATTGAGTATCTGAAGAAATTTGTTTAGAAATTAACGGCATGAATGCCGCCGCTGCAAGAATTGGAATGTAGCGGTGCGATTCATCGCATGGTTTCAAAAAAAACACCGGGAGGAAAATCATGGGAGAGTTAGTTGTAAAGAATAACGGGAACAGGCCGTTTTCCAATTCCCCGCTGAGGGCGGAGACGAAAGAGATGAAAGACGCCGCAGTCCTTTCCGCTGGCAAAGAGGAGTTCTACGGGCAGGCGGAAACTGATGCAGGGAAAAATTACGTCGTATTCATACCGCACGCAATAAAGGCCGGCGAAGAAGTGAAGTACACGCTCAAAACAGCCGGCGAGGCGCCTCCCGCGGTAAAAATAACCGAGAAAAAGAATGAAGGGATGGTTGATGTTTTCGTCAACGAGCAGTTTTTCGCCTCATATAATTATTCGGAGAAAAACGTAAGGCCGTTCATTTTCCCCGTAATAGGGCCGGGCGGAAAATGCGTGTTGAGGACGCCGGCTTCCGAAGGAAATCCCGAAAAAATAGACCATAAGCACCACAGGGGCATATGGGTGGCCCACGGCGATACCAACGGGACGGACAACTGGTCGGAAGAAGAGGGGCACGGCGGAACGGTGCACAAGAAATTCGTTGAGCTGACATCGGGCCCGGTCTTCGGCAGGATACACTCCGCAAGCGACTGGGTAACCAATAAAGGGAAGAAGATACTTGAAGAGGAGCGGGTAATCACCGTATACAACCTGCCTGAAGAATGCAGGATTATAGACCAGAAGACTACACTGCGGGCAAGCGAGGGAGAGGTTGTGTTCAGAGACACGAAGGAATCCGGACTGTTGAGCATCAGGCTCAACCCCGTGATGGAGGAGGAGAAAGGCGGAATCATGGTAAACGCCTGCGGAGGAAGGACCGAGGCCGAATGCTGGGGCAAGAGAGCGGAATGGTGCGACTACTGCGGAGAGATTGAAGGGGTGAAGTGCGGCATCGCCGTATTTGACAACCCGGGCAACCTGCGGTTCCCGACGTGGTGGCACATAAGGGGTTACGGATTGTATACGGCAAATTTCTTCGGGCTCTCGGATTTCACGGGCGATAAGAAGATTTCAGGGACATACATACTCCCCACGGGGCAGGAGATGACTCTTTGCCACAGGATTTACATCCACAAGGGGCATACCGAAGAAAGCAGGGTGGCGGAGAGGTATCTTAATTTCATCTTCCCGCCGGCGGCTGAGATGAAACAGTGAAAAACACCCCTCACCCCAACCCTCTCCCCCAAGGGGCGAGGGGGAAAAAGAGAAGGGCTCACAAGAGGGGGTAGGCGGGATAAGAATGAACTATTTGATGGGGATAGACGCAGGCACAACCGCAGTCAAACTAATAATCATTGACGAACGCGGAAAAACCCTTTCCTCCGAAACGCAGGAATATCCTCTCTTTACGCCAAAAACCGGATGGGCGGAGCAGAACCCGTCGGACTGGCGTGATGCGGTGATAAGAGGGATAAAAAATATTCTTGAAAAATCCAAAGCGCCTGCCGGCGCCGTAAGAGCCATCGGGCTTACCGGACAGATGCACGGCTCGGTGTTTCTCAACAGTGAGAACAGGGTCATACATCCAGCAATATTGTGGTGCGACCAGAGAACCGCAAAGGAATGCGGAGATATAACTGCGGCGGTCGGCAAATCCAGGATCTTTGAAATCACATGCAACCCGGTGCTCACCGGCTTCCAGGCGCCTAAAATCCTCTGGCTGAGGAATAACAACCCCGGGGTTTACAGACAGGTTGCAAAGGTACTTCTGCCCAAGGACTACATACGCTTCATTCTCACCGGAGAGTTTGCAACGGACGTCTCGGACGCATCCGGCACTTCGCTATTTGACGTCGTCAAAAGAAGGTGGTCAGATGAAATCCTTGAAAAGCTTGACATACCCAGGTCTTTTTTGCCGGAATGCTCGGAATCGACCGAGATAACAGGGCGCGTAACGAAAGAAGCCGCGGGGATAACCGGATTGAAAGCCGGAACTCCTGTCGCGGCAGGGGCGGGCGACCAGGCGGCCGGAGCGGTGGGAAGCGGGATAGTGGAGAAAGGGCTCGTTTCGGTATCGCTGGGGACAAGCGGGGTTATCTTCGCCCACTCCGACGATGTTTTTGTCGACCCGAAGGGACGCCTGCACACGTTCTGCCACGCGGTCCCGGGAAAGTGGCACCTGATGGGAGTGATGCTGTCGGCTGGCGGCTCGCTTAGATGGTTGAGAAACACCCTGTTTTCCGAAACTGAAAACTACAATACACTTACGGCAATGGCGGAAAAAACCGCCCCGGGAAGCGAAGGACTTTTATTCCTGCCTTATCTCACAGGGGAAAGATGCCCGTATCCGGACCCGGACGCAAGAGGGATTTTCTTCGGGCTATCGCTCAAGCATAAAAAGGAGCACCTGGTGCGGGCCGTAATGGAGGGCGTGTCCTTCGGGCTGAAAGACAGCGTGGAGATAATGAAGGATATCGGAGTACCCGTGGGAAAGAGATTCAGGATTTCCGGAGGCGGAGGGAAGAGCGGTCTGTGGTGCCAAATGATTGCGGACATATTCAACGGGGATGCCGTGCGGCTTGCATTCGAGGAAGGGCCTTCATACGGCGCGGCCATTCTTGCGGGCACAGGCGCGGGGATGTACCCCGGAGTCCGGCAGGCGTGCAGGGAGCTGATAAAAGAGGACAGGCAGGTATTCAGGCCCGATGCCGCTAAAAACGGGGTTTATAACAAATTCTACGCTTTGTACAACAGCCTTTACGGCGCGCTGGAAGGGCAATTTGACAAACTGGCTGAAATTTCTTAAAATAAGAGTTCACAAATTCAATTGAGCGGAGGAAAAAACATGGCAGAACAAACCGGCAACACGATTTTAGGTATAGGAAGAAGGAAAACAAGCAGTGCGGTCGTGAGGCTTAAGGAAGGCAAAGGGAAAATCATTGTAAACGAAAAAGACCTCAAGGAATACTTTCCTATTTCAGAGCAGAACCAGGAAGCGGTGAAACCTCTTACGGTATCGGAACTTGCGGGCAAGTTTGATGCCGACATAAAGGTCAGCGGCGGCGGCATGATAGGACAGGTTGACGCCATAAAGCTCGGGATTGCAAGAGCGCTGGTGAAACATGACCCTTCGCTTATTTCACAGTTGAGAGAGCACGGACTGCTTACCCGGGACCCGCGCATGAAAGAGCGGAAGAAATACGGGCAGAAAGGCGCAAGAAAGAAATTCCAGTGGACTAAGAGGTGATTTAAAATCCCCCTTATTCCCCCTTTCCTAAAGGGGGAAACTTGAGAGAGGGAAATAACTTATTCCCCCCTTGGAAAAAGGGGGGTTAGAGGGGATTTGATGAAAATAAGAGCGGGGATTTTCGGGATTTCAGGGTACGCGGGGCAGAAGCTTGTAGAGATACTTTCGGCGCATCCTTCCGCCGAAATAACGGCAGGATTTGTGGCTCCTGTTGAAGGAACTCCCGAGATATCAGATATAATCCCGAAGCTTAAAGGGATCGTAAGCCTGAAGTGTGAAAATGCCCCGGACTGGGACAGGATAGAGAAAGAGTGCGACGTGGTATTCCTCGCCCTGCCCCACTCGCTTTCAATGAAATTCGTCCCGCCCCTTGTTAAAATCAATAAAAAAATCATAGACCTGAGCGCCGATTTCCGCTTCAGCAACCTGCAGACATACGAAAAGTTCTACCAGAAACACGCCTGCCCGGAACTCAACGAGAAATTTGTTTACGGCCTGCCCGAGATAAACAGGGAGAAAATAAAGTCAGCCGCGCTCATTGCCAATCCCGGATGCTATCCGACGTCGGTAATTCTGGCGATGCTGCCGCTTGCAAAAAATAATCTCATTGAAAGCAGGATAATCGCGGATTCAAAGAGCGGCGTCACCGGAGCGGGAAGAACGCCGTCGCTCGGAAACATGTTTGCCGAATGCAACGAAAACATGAAGGCGTACAAGATAGGCGAGCACCGGCACGCTCCCGAGATGGATGAAGTCATAAGCGGCGCCGGCGGGAACAGTTATTCGGTAACATTCGTGCCGCATCTTGTTCCCTACAACCAGGGTATATTGTCAACCTGCTACGTAAACCTCAAAAAGAAAATTTCCGCGGAAGAGCTCCAGAAAATGTACGAAGAAATCTATTTAAACGAACCCTTCGTCAGAGTGATGGCCTACGGGGTTTCGCCCGCAGTGAAAAATATCGTCGACACAAATTTCTGCGACATAGGCATAAAACTTGTAGACGATAAAATGCTGGTTGTCGTATCCGCCGTTGATAATCTCGTCAAAGGCGCATCGGGACAGGCTGTTCAGAACATGAACATCATGTTCGGCCTCAAAGAAACACTCCCCTTCTTCTAGGGGTCAACTCTTGACACTTGACAAATCCCGAGTGTTAAGCAAAATAATTCATTGCAATATTATTATGAAAAAAATAAATGTCAAGTGTCAAGAGTTGACCCCAACTATATTTCTGGACAGGGATGGGGTTATCTCCATATTCACGCCCAACGACTGGATTAAAAACTGGGGGGAATTCAGGTTCCTGCCCGGCGCCATTGAAGGACTGAAAAAACTTTACGACAATAAGTACAGGATTGTCATTATCTCCAACCAGGCGGGAGTCAATAAGGGTATTTTTACCGAGCGCGACCTCAACCGATTGACGGAAAACATGAAACTTCTCCTGAAAAAACACGACGTGGAACTGGCAAAGGTATATTACTGCACGCACGCCGCGGAGGAAAACTGCACCTGCAGGAAGCCGAAGCCCGGACTTTTTTACAGGGCGCAGGAGGAACTCGGAAACATTAACCTGGGTGAAAGTTTTTTCATAGGCGATTCCGAGGTAGACGTTCAGGCGGGAAAAGCCGCAGGGGTGAAAACCATACTCGTACTATCGGGGAAGACGAAGGACGCGAAAGAAACTGAGCAATGGGAAATTAAGCCGGATTTTATAGTGAAGGATTTGCAGTCTGCCGCAGATATAGTATTGGGGTCAACTCTTGACACTTGACATTTCTTCGCGTCAGACTTATGTAGATAAATAAAATAATGGAAATCATACAGTAAATGTCAAGTGTCAAGAGTTGACCCCATAACAGGGGAGATAAAAATGTATGATGTGATAATAATAGGCGGAGGGCCGGGGGGATACCCATGCGCCGTCAGGTGCGCGCAGTATGGACTGAAGGCCTGCCTCATAGAGGAAAAAGAACTCGGCGGGATATGCCTGAACAAAGGGTGCATCCCGACAAAATCGCTTTTTGCAATCTCCGAAGAACTCGGTAAATCAAGATACGGTTCAATAAAGAAAGAAACCTCCCTTGCCGCAGGATGGGAAGGAGTGCTTAAGGAGATAAAGACGGACGTTATTCTACGGTTGAGGACCGGCGTAAGCTTCCTTCTGAAACAAAACGGGATTGACTTTGTGCAGGGACATGGGAAGATTGCGGGGAAAAACAGCGTTCAGGTTGGGGACAGGACTATTGAAGGAAAAAACATCGTTGTGGCGACAGGCGGAACACCCTGCACTCCTGCGATATGCCGCACGGACAAAAGGACGCTTTCAAGCGACGATTTGTGGGACACGGAAAGCCTGCCTGAAAGCATCGCCATCGTGGGCGGCGGCGTTATCGGATGTGAGTTTGCCTCCATACTCAACAGGTTCGGAGTAAAAATCACGCTGTACGAGATGGCGGATACGCTCCTGCCGGGCAAGGATGCGGACATAGTAAGCACCCTGAAAAATTCCATGGCGAAGGCAGGGATACAGGTCTTTACGGGAAAAAAGATTGAGAGCATAGACGAAATAAAGGAAAAGAAGATAATTGTCGCGGTCGGAAGGATGCCGAACCTTTCCGCGGCGGGAGATATCGGGCTGGAGACGGAAAACGGCAGGCTAAAGACCGGCGCGTCAATGAGGACAAATATAGAAAATATCTATGCCGTCGGGGACGTCAACGGAAAATATCCGTACGCCTACATAGCCACGAAGGAAGGAGAGGTTGCCGCGGCGAACATTGCGGGCAGGGAAAATGCGGCGATGGACTATGAAGACATACCGGAGACAATCTTTGCGAAGCCGGAGATAGGGCTCTGCGGCATGACTGAAAAGCAGGCGAAAGACAGCGGCCGCAGTGTCAAAACTGGCAAATTCCCCTTTGCGGCCCTCGGAAAGGCGTATGCGGAGAAGCATACCGAAGGATTCGTGAAGGTGGTTGCAGACAGCGGCACGGAAGAGATTCTCGGAATACATATCATAGGCAAGGGAGCGACGGAGCTTGTGGCATTCTCCACACTTGCTATAAAGAACAGGCTTAAGATTGAATCCCTTGAGAAAATGCTGTTTTGCCATCCGACGTATGCGGAAGGGATAATGGAGGCGGCCGAAGACGTAAACAAGAAAAGCATACACCTGCCGCCGGTTAAGAAATAACCAATAGTGCTGGGATTGCCGCGAGCCGATAAAATCGGCTCTCGCAACGACGAAAGGCGTCGGATTGCCACGGGACTTCGTCCCTCGCAATGACAAGATAAGGGGAAAAGAGTATGGATACGAGGGAACGGTTTGTAAAAACGCTTACCGGAAAAAATGTTGACCGCGTGCCTTTCATGAAGGTATTCGGGGGAACCAATGCGGCGCATAAGGAGTGGGAGGCGGAATACCCCGGCATAAGGCAGTCCATAGACAAAGTGCTCGGGTTTGAGGGCGTATACCGCGGATGGCAGGTGACTCCGGTGAACATGGACGCTTCAAAAATGGATGAGCCGGTGACGATAAAAGAGACCGCCGAGATACGGGTACAGCGCGACGGCGACGGCGTCATCTGCCAGTTATATAAAAAAGGCGATTACGCCCATCACGAGATTGACTGGCCGGTAAAAACAATGAGCGACTGGGAAACATACAGGAAAAAATATCTTGACCCGGACGACCCGGCGCGTTTCCCTGACAAATGGAATGAGCTGGTCAAAGAATACAAAACGAGGGATTACCCGCTTCAGCTGACGCACGGGGGAGTTTACGGATTTGCAAGGAAGAAGATGGGCGACGAAAACCTTGCCTACGCCTTTTACGACAAGCCGGAACTGGTGCATGACGTGATGAATTACTACACGGAGATGGCGATACACATATGGGAAAAACAGGTGAAGGACGTTCAGTTTGACCTTATAGAATGCTGGGAGGACATGGCCTCAAAGAACGGCTCTTTTATCTCTCCAAAAATCTTCCGCGAGTTCATGACGCCGTGCTATAAAAAAATTGCCGCATTTGCGGCGAAGCACGGGATAAAGGTAATTCTGGTTGACTCCGACGGATTTATTGAAGACCTTACGGAATTTATGCTGGAAGGCGGCGTAACCGCAATGTATCCATACGAGGCGCTCGCGGGAAACGACGTTGCGAGGGTGCTTGGCCGTTATCCGAAGGCAGGGGTAATAGGAGGCCTGCGCAAAGAGTGTATGTACGAAGGGAAGGAAGCCATAGACAGGGAGATGGAGAAAGCGCGCAGGCTCATCAGGAAAGGCAGGTACATACCGGGGCCGGACCATTTTGTACTGAAAATGTGCACATTTGCAAACTACCGCTACTTCATGGAACGCCTCCGCGAAGTCGTAATGACCACCGCTCCCGAAGCCTGACATTTCCGTCAGTACATCAAACAAAAAACGGCTCTGAATACCAACTTTTGTAATTTTGTTATTTACAAAATTACTGTTTTACGATAAAATGTTCCCGGAGGTGGGAAAAATGAGCTCAAGCGTTGTGAAAGTAGCGCGAAATTACCAGATTACCCTGCCCAGGGAAATAAGGGAAAAGTGCAACCTTAAGGAAGGCGATCTGTTAAATTTTGAAATCAGGGACAGTGAAATCGTTCTAAATCCGGTATGCGTCGTCAAAAAGGAACAGGCTTTCTTCTTTAAGCCGGACTGGCAGGATATGGTTAAGAAATCCGAGGAAGAAATAAAGAAGGGGCGTTGCAAGACCTACAGGAATGCAAAGTCGCTGGAAAGAGAGACGGAAAAATGAAAAGAGAAATCGTTATTCCTCTTTCCGTTGAAAAGAAGATTAAAAAACTGCCCCATGAGGTCAGAAAAAAGGTTTACTGGTGCGTTGATATGTTGATGAAAAATGAAAAACATCCTTCCTTGAGAAACAAAAAGATCCAGGGTACCGAGTTTTATTGGGAATTCAGCATCACAATGAATTACAGAGCAGTCTACCGCAGGGAAAGCGATAAGGCCTTTCTGGTCGGCATAGGCACCCACGAGGATATTTTTTAGACGCGGTTTAACAATGGCGTTCAGATTTGGGAGGCTTTTGCCGCGATGGGACTGCATCCGGGAATAATTTCAGCCCTGTCCGCCTGCTCTTTAAGATAGCCGGGTATCCCGTCTTTTGCGTCTTTGAGAGCGATTGAAAACAACCTGTCGACAACATCTCTGTTCTCAGCCGCAACGTTCTTCTCCATACCTGCGTCTTTTTTCCTGTTATAAAGTAACGGCCCCTTGCCGTTGGCAAGGCAGTTGAACCACCAGTTTTCGTCTATGACCGTGATGCAGGGCCCCCAACCAACTGTGGCATGGTCCCTGAAACTCGTGTCGTTATTCAAAACATTGCCCCAGAAATCCCTGCCCTCTATGCCTTTTGCTTTCAAATCGTACTCCGCCCCCGAAAAACCGAGGAGGAGAGGGAACAGGTCATGGTGCTGTACCATTAAGCCGCTGGTTTTGCCGGTGCCGAACCCTGAAGGATGCCTTATAAGCAGGGGGATGTCATAAACATTCGGCGCTGAAGGATAACCGGTTTTCCCTACGAAATTTTTGTCCCCCATTGAATGGCCGTGGTCGCTTGTCACCACGATAGCGGTGTTATCCAGAAGCCCCATTTTCCCCATGGATTCGTACAGGTGCCCGAACCACCTGTCGCACATGGTCACAAGCCCGCTGTAGTTTGCCTGCGTCCTTTTCAGCAGGTCACCGGGGAGGTTGTCGGCGGAAAAGTATCCCGAAATAATCTGCTCCCTTTTGGTGGAGGTATCGTACATCTCCCTGTAATTCGGAGGGACATTCCACGGTTCGTGGGGGTCAAAGCTTTCAATCATCAGGAAAAACTTCTCCGCATCCCTGTTCTCCTCAAGCCATTTCACAGATTTTGACATGACCTGCGCAACGGGATAATCCTCTTCATTCTTGAGAGAACGTATGTTTCTAATAACCTTCTTTATGAATTCCACCCTGCCGGGTATGCCTATCTCTTCGGGAAGATAATAGTTTATCTCCTCCTCGGAAGGTTCCGGGCCGCTTTTATAAGGGTCCCATTCTTTGCCCCTGACGAATGTCCACTGGTCAAAGCCGCGCCAGTAGTTTTTGGAAGGCTTGAACTGATGATAAAGGCTGGATATCAGCCCTGTCCTGTACCCGTTTGCGGAAAGAATTTCCGACAGCGTGTCATCCTGCTCAGGTATGGGCCCCCAGCCCGCTGTGCTGACAAAATCTCCCTTGAGGCGGAAGTTCGCGTTATGGAAAGGAAAGACCCTTTTGCCGGTGTATATCGCACGCCTTGAAGGGAGTGTGGGAAGAGATTCAGGATAGGCGTTCGTGAAAAGAAGGGATTCGGAGGCAAACCTGTCCAGATTGGGGGTTTTGACCTCGCCCCATAACGGTTTTCCGTAAACGCCGATGCAGTCTTTCCTGAGAGAATCAAAAACCACTAAAATGATATTCATCTTTCTCCTTCACTGACTCACTTTTCTGAGGTAAAGAGAATTTCTTTTGCCAGAGAGAGTCCTTTTTCCATGTCAATATTGCACCCGGCCTGCCTCAGCACGACGCCTACGGCGGTTATGGCGGTCAGGGCGTCAAACTCATCCTGCCATCCCAGATGCGATATCCTTATGATTTTGCCCTTAAGCTTGTCCTGTCCGCCCGCGACCGACATCCCGTACTTTGTCCTCAGCGACTTTACAAGCTTGTCGCCTTCCACCCCTTCGGGCAGGACAACCGCGGTAACGGCGTCGGAAGGAGACTCGGAAAAAAGTTTAAGGCCTGCCGCCTTGAATGCCTGCCTTGTCGCCTCAGCCCTTTTCCTGTGCTCTTCCCATATTTTTTCCATGGTGAGCGACTTTATAATCTCAAGCGATTTCCTCAAGCCGGCAACCAGCGAAACTGGGATGGTAAAAGGGAAATCATTCTTTGCAAGCGTCTTTTTATACTTTTTAAGGTCAAGGTAAAACTTCGGCAGGGTTGATTTCTCCGCCATGGCCCACGCCTTGGGGCTCATTGACATGAATGCAAGCCCGGGAGGAAGCATGAACGCTTTCTGGGAGCCGGTCACGACAACGTCTATCTTCCATTCGTCCGTAAGGCAGGGTACCGCTCCGAGAGCGCTTACCGCATCCACCACAAAGACCGTGTCTTCGAAACCGGCAACGACTTCGGCTATGCCCTTGACGTCAAAATGGGTTGCAGTTGAGGTTTCGCACAGTGTGCCGAAGACCGCCTTTATCCCGGGGTTCTTCGCAAGGACTTCCTTTACGGTTTCAGGGGAAAGCTTCTTGCCCCACTCCACTTCAATGGGGATTACTTCCAGTTTATACGCAAGGGCTATTTCTTTGAAGCGCTCCCCGAACTTGCCGCCGGATATGACAGCAACCTTGTCTCCCGCGGACAAAAGGTTCACTACAGCCGCCTCCATTGCGCCGGTTCCGGACGAGGCGATAATAAAAACGTCGTTTTTGGTCTGGAATATGTACTTCAGATTTTCCAGCGTTTCAGCCGCTATCTTTATGAATTCTTCAGTCCTGTGATGGATAATAGGCGACGCCATTTCCAGCAGAATCTGCTCGGGCACTGAGGTCGGGCCCGGGGTAAACAATCTGTTTCTAAGCATGTTCTCCTCCAATGTGCAATGAATTGCACCGCTACAGTAATAGCTCCCTGCTTACTATCCGCAGGGATGACATATGACGTCAGATTGCCGCGCTAAAATACGCTCGCAATGACAAGCACCAAAGGTTATTAAGTTAAAACCGGCTGTGTTTCTTCAACCTTTTTATCGGCTGGCTTCTTCCAGCCGATGATTGCCAGTTCAATTACCTCGCTTATGTTTTTCACGGGCACAATTTCAAGGTCTTCCCTGACCTTTTTTGGTATCTCCTTCAGGTCTTTCCCGTTTTCCTCGGGGATAATTATCTTTTTTATCCCATAGCGGTGGGCGGCAAGTATCTTGGACTTCAGGCCGCCTATCTTCAAGACCTTGCCCTGAAGAGTAATCTCTCCGGTCATTGCGATATCGGCATTTACCGGCTTGCCGATAAGGCAGGATATGAGCGCAGTGGCTATGGTAATCCCCGCAGACGGACCGTCCTTGGGTATTGCGCCCTCCGGCACATGTATGTGAACGTCCAGGTCCTTGTAAAAACCTGGGTCAAGCCCGAGCGCCTTCACGTGCGCCCTGACGTAGCTCAATGCCGCATGGGCGGACTCTTTCATCACTTCGCCCAGATGGCCGGTGAGCATGAGGTTGCCCTTCCCTTTCATCGTCAGGACTTCCGTAAACAGAATCTCCCCTCCATACTCTGTCCATGCCATTCCGGTGGCAACGCCCACCTTGTGCTCTTTTTCTCCGGCCATGGACGAGAATTTTTCGGGGCCGAGGTATTTTTCTATGCTTTTCGCATTAATGTGGTAAGAATGCTCCTTGCCCGCCTCTACGATTTTTTTGGTAATTTTTCTGCATATGTTGGCAATCTCCCTCTCGAGGTTTCTGACGCCCGCCTCCCTGGTATAGCTTTTGATAACGGTGAAAATCGCATCGTCGGAAAATTTTATGTTTTTATCCGTCAGCCCGTGCTCCTTCAGTTGTTTCGGGATGAGATGCCTCTGCGCAATCTCGTTCTTCTCCCACATCGTGTAGCCGGGCAGGGAAATTATCTCCATCCTGTCCAGCAGTGCCGGAGGTATTGAAAATTCGGTGTTGGCGGTGGTTATGAACAGTATCTTTGAGAGGTCGAACTCAACCTCAAGGTAATGGTCTGAAAAAGTGTTGTTCTGCTCGGGGTCAAGCACCTCAAGCAGGGCGCTCGCAGGGTCGCCCCTGAAATCCTGCCCGAGTTTGTCAATTTCATCCAGCAGGAAAACCGGATTCCTGACGCCGATCTTTTTAAGCGACTGTATAACCCTGCCGGGCAGAGAACCGATGTACGTTTTTCTGTGCCCCCTTATCTCGGCTTCGTCCCTGATTCCGCCGAGAGAAACCCTTATGCACTTCCTGCCCATTGCCCTCGCGATGGACTTTCCGAGTGAAGTTTTGCCCACGCCCGGAGGGCCGACAAAGCAGAGTATCGGAGACTTCAATCCCTGCGCCCTCTTCCGCACCGCAAGGTATTCAAGTATCCTTTCTTTGACCTTCTCAAGGCCGTAATGGTCTTCGTTGAGAATCTCTTCCGCGTGCTTTATGTCAAGGTTATCCTCCGTCTCGGCTTCCCAAGGAAGGTTTATAAGCCACTCAAGGTACGTTCTGATAACCGTCGCTTCCGGAGAAAGAGGCATCGTCTTGGAAAGGCGGGAAAGCTCTTCCGTTGCTTTGGCTTCGGCACTTTTGGGCATCTTTGATTTTTTTATTTTTGCCCTCAGCTGGCTTATCTCGTCGCTCTCCCCTTCCTTGCCCAGCTCTTTTTGTATCTCCTTCAGCTGTTCGCTAAGAAAATACTGTTTCTGGGTATCTTCTATTTTTTTGATAACCTGGTTCTGTATCTTTTTCTGGACCTCAAGTACTCCGATTTCGCTGTTCAGTATGTCTATGAGCAGGCGGAGCCGGTCCTCCACGGGGATTGTCTCCGCTATGGTTCCCTTGTCCTTGAGTTTGAGCGGCAGGTATCCCGCAATGGTATCGCAAAGCCGCGAAGGATCCTCAATGGTTGATATCGTTGTGTAGAGTTCTTTCGGCACGGAGGCGTTAAGGGCAAGGTATTTCTCAAGAAGTCCGTTGACAAGCCTTGAAAGAGCCTCGTTCTCCTTGTTTTTTGATTCCGCCGGCTTTTCAATAACCTTCTCTACCCTGCAGATGTACGTCTTTTTATCCTTTGCAAAATCCTTTATCAGCACCCTGCTCATGACCTCAACGAGAATCTTCATCAATCCGTTCTGCTCCCTGACGCTCTGTAAAACCTTCACGGAAACGCCTACAGAGAGGAGATCTTTCATCTCAGGGTCGTCAACATGGGGGTTGGACTGGAAAACTACCAGCAGTTCCTCTTCGCTGGCAAGAGATTCTTCAACCGCATTTATGGAGCGCGTCCTGCCTACAAGGAGAGGGACAACCATGTTGGGAAATATAACAAGGTCCCTCAAAGGCAGGGCAGGCATGACTTTTTTGTTGTTCCTGTTATTTTTTTTAAGTATTGTCATTTTTTTTCAGCCGGGATATCTTTGACGACTTTATGATTTTGTCGCCTAAACCGTAATTTACCGCCTCCGAGGCATCCATGAAATAGTCCCTGTCGGTATCCTTCTCCACTTTCTTCACGGACTGTCCCGTATGCAGGGCAAGAATATTTACAACAATCTCCCTTAACCGCATCATCTCTTTTGTCTGAATGCTGACGTCTTTCGCTGTCCCTTCCACACCGCCCCACGGCTGGTGTATCAAGACCCTGCTGGTGGGAAGAAGGAACCTTTTCCCTTTCGCCCCGCCGGCAAGCAGAAGCGCGCCCATGCTTGAGGCCTGCCCTATGCAGTATGTGCAGACATCGCAGGAGATAAACTGCATGGTGTCGTATACCGCAAGCCCGGCAGTGATTGAGCCGCCGGGAGTGTTAAGGTACAGGTGTATGTCCTTCTCCGGGTCTTCGTTCTGCAGGAAGAGGAATTCGGCTATCACGACGTTTGCAAGATGGTCGGTTATCGCCGAGCCGATGAATATAATCCTGTCTTTGAGCAGGCGTGAATATATGTCGTAAGCGCGCTCTCCTCTTTCGGTCGCTTCTATTACGTAGGGTATCAGCTGTCCTTTCATTTTAAGGTCTCCAGTTTTTTCTCTTCGCCCGGCAGAATAACCCTCTGTATGAAATGAATGTTGTCCTTCAGCACCTTGAACGCCTTCTGAATCCTTATTTCATCCTTCAAATCGTCCATCTTCCCGGCTTTTTCCAGTTTCTCTTTCATCTGTTCGACCGAATCGCCGGTCGAGCGGCTTAACTCGGTTATCCTGCTGTTTAAATCCTCTTCTCCGACCTCTATTTTCTCGCTTTCGGCAACTTTGTCCAGTATAAAATACCTTCTCACCGACGCTTCGGCCTCCGGCTTAACCTTTTCAAAAATTTCCTTCGCAATCTTTTCTTTTTCTTCCTGCGTTTTTTCCTTAAGGTCCATGCGGTTGAAGTAATCCTCCGCATATCTCGCCGCCTGCTCGTTGACCATCTTCCCGGGGAGAGGAAAATCCGCATTCTTGAAAAGCTCGTCCCACAGCTGTTTGTCTTCTTCCATAGACGCATGCATCCGGTTATAGTCTTCGAGCTGCTGTCTTATCCTGTCGCGCCATGCCTTTCTTTTGGAAGGGTCAATTATTGTTGCGGCGAATTCCGGCCTTTTCTCCCATTCCGCGAGTACTTCGTCCACGTGCTTTTCCGTTACGGGTTCGGGCGTTCTTTTTTTGACGGAAATGCCCTTGTATTTTTTAAGGGTTACTTCCGGTTTGAGCTCCAGGTAAACCTTGAATTTCAGACCGCCGCCGTCAAGGTCAACCCCGAACACATCAGGCTCTGCGGCCGGTAAAAACCCTTTTTCCTTAATAGCCGAGAAATAAATTTCAGGGATTATCCGCTTGATCAGATTTTCCTTTATCACATCGGAAAATTTTGATTCTATGATGGATTCCGGCACTTTGCCCTTGCGGAAACCCTCCACGGACGCATTCTCCTTTATTTCTTTAACAATCAGGCGGCGCTCTTCGTCCACCCTGCTCTTCTCTATGTCAAAAAGCATTTCTCTTCCGAGTGCGGATTTTTCGGATACTTCTATCATTGTATTCTCCATAAAGATGTTTAGATGTACTTCATCTCACAAGGTTTCAGTTATTACTATATAATGTTTGTCATTGCGAGCCGCATTTTGGCGCGGCAATCCGAATGACAATCGGTATGAGATTGCCACGGGACTTCGTCCCTCGCAATGACAAAAGAGCGGGGTACGGGAATCGGCTCCCTCGCCTCCCAATACGTCTCGGGTAGGCCCCCCGCTGGGATTGCTGCGCCAGCTCGCAATCCCTTACTTCGCTCCAATTCGATTCCCTTTCAAAGAAGAGTGCAAAGCGGGGTACGGGAATCGAACCCGTATAATCAACTTGGAAGGCTGATGTTTTACCATTAAACCAACCCCGCGTTGAAAACAGTGAAAAAAAGTGATTAGTGTTTAGACCACCTGCCAATCAACGCATTCAAGTAAACTATGGTGGGCAGGGGAGGATTCGGCGCCTCCGCACAAGTGCTCCGGTCGGCCACCCGC
>JAFGKM010000030.1 GCA_016928555.1 Candidatus Omnitrophota bacterium
CGCAAGCACTGAGGGCGAGTCGGTGAGCCCGTTGACCGAAGCCCCCCAGGGCAAGAAAAAGGAGAGGGTGAATATTTAGCGGCAATCTCGGAGATTGCCACGTCGTAAAAAACACCCCGCAAAACGGGGTAAACTCCTCGCAATGACAAACAACTGTAACGCGTCTTACTGCGTTTACCCATAATAGTGGAGATAGCGGGAGTTGGCGCCGCTCGCCTCCCGATACGGCTCGGGTCGGCCACTCGCTGAAATTGCTCTTACTCATCGCAATTTCTGACTTCGCTCTCTTCAACTCCCTCAGCTTGCGAAACTAAGTGGAGATAGCGGGAGTTGAACCCGCAACCTTCCGCGTGCAAGGCGGACGCTCTCCCATTGAGCTATATCCCCATTTGCCTTTATCAGAAATCAAGGGTAACATATTATACCAAAAGTTTGCATCCGGTCAATAGCCCTGAAAATGAAAAAACTCACATCCGCCCTGATGATGCTCACGGCACTCACCCCGTTAGTCCTCATTCCCGGGCTCAACGACCCGACCAATCTTCCCAAGCTGGCATGGATTTTTCTCGTTACAGCCCTCCTGCTCGGATACAACATAAGGGAAAAGCTTTTCAAAGACGGCAGCGTTTTCATTATCCCGGTACTGCTCATACTGTTCTGGAACCTGGTTGCGATGCACAAAACCGTCAATGTTTATACAGGCGTACACTCAATCCTCGTCCTTATTCTTTTGGCCACGTTTTACATAACCTTTGAAAATCTCATGGCCCGGGATACCGGACAGGCATACGGCTTTATCGGGAAAGTGCTTGTTGTCTCGGCCATAGTATCGGCTTATGGATTGCTCCAGCAGGCAGGATGGGACTTACTGCATTGGGAGTTGAAGCGCAGTCCGTTAAGCACGCTGGGCAGAAGGAACTTCGCCGCGGAATACCTGGTAATGGTAATCCCTTATGCATGCTTCGCCGCCGCCGCCGCAAAACGCGGGAAGGAAAGGGCGCTGAAGATTCTGCTCCTTGTATTGCTTGCATCCCACCTGGTTTTTACCTTTACAAGGGCAAGCTACATCGCCTTCTTCTTCTCTGTACTCTTTTTCATTATCTTTATTCCGGGCAGAAAGAGACTGCCGGGGCTGAAGCCGGCCGTAATTCTGCTTATACTGCTGGCACTGGCCGGTCCGCTTTTCTCTTCCTCAACCGCGTTCCAGCGCGGTACGGTAAAAAGCCGCCTTCTAATCTGGAACATCACGTTAAAAATGATAAAACACAATCCTTTTTTCGGAGTGGGCCCCGGCAACTTCACCATACTTTATCCTTATTATGCTATTGATGAGGAACAGGCATTGCGCGGCAAATCGCTGAACGTAGGCAACGCCCATAATGATTATCTTGAAACAGCGGCTGAAACCGGCATCCCCGGCCTGGCCTTTTTCCTGTTCCTGCTTTTTGCGTCTGCAAAAACCGCCTTCATTTTGTATAAAAGAGCAGGGGAGAGAGAAAAACTACTCATCGCAGGCATTGGAGCTTCAACAATCGCGGTGTGCATCAATGCGCTCGCCTCTTTCCCCTTTAAAAATGCATCTACGTCTCTTATCTTCTGGGCAAATCTTGCCCTGCTCGGCGCAATGTACAGAAGAGACAAAGTGATTAAACAGAACGTGCCTGTCAGGGCAGTACAGGTATACCTTGCAATATTCATCCTCACAGGACTTGTGTTCAGTTACAGCGGAACCGCCGCAAGCAGGAATATGTTTAAGGCGAAAAATTCACGGGGCATCCACTCCCTCAGATTTGCAGAAGATTCCGTCAAATACAACCCGTTTTCTTTCCAGTATGCACACTATGCCGGTACGCTTGCCCTCAACGCCGGAGACTACCGAAAAGCATACGATTATCTCATGCAGGCAAGAAGACTCCATCCGTATTATGATTCAATTCATAACAACATGGGAATGGTGTACATGTTAGGAGGAAATCCCGATGCGGCGGAAGAATCATTCACCAATGCCCTTCGGCTTAATCCTGAAAGCCCGGAATTCAACAACAATCTTGGATTTCTTTACGTAAATACCGAAAGTTATGACGAGGCGATAAAATGTTTTGAAAAAGCAGTTGAATCAAAGCAGGATTTTTACCTTGCATGGTTCAGCATGGGACTGGCTTATTATCTTAAAAATGACCATAGCAGAGCAGAAAAATTTTTCAGGAAAGCCCTTGAACTCAACCCGGATTTCCAGCCCGCCCGCGACTACCTGCACAAACTTCCCGCCACTTCTTTCCTCCCCCTCGAGGGGGGAGGATGAAGGTGGGGGTGTTTCCGGTAGCCGCAGGTCTTCAGCCTGCGCTCCTTATGATATGAACTGGTAGCCGCAGGTTCCGCATGCGCTCCTTATGATATGAACTGGTAGCCGCAGGTCTTCAGCCTGCGCTCCTTAAAACCTTACGCTCTTAAACTGCGGCAGGTGCGGTTTATTCTTTTCAAACATCTCCTTCACCATCTTGCGTATCTCTGCCAGCGACAGTACGCTTGCGGTAAGCGGGTCGTAACATATCGCATGAAAAACCTTTTCCGCATTTCCGATAAGCGCGCCTTCCACGGCCATCTCTTCAATTGCAACGCTGATATTGTTCAAAGCCGCACACTGAGGCGGCAAAGCCCCGACGTGTATCACATTAAAGCCTCTCTTGTCGGCCAGAACAGGGACTTCAACGCAGACATCTTTGGGAAGATTGGTTATGATGCCGTCATTCGGAACGTTCCCGTTGAACATGAAAGGATTGCCGCCCATGTAGGCATTGATAATGCTTGCGGCATACTCAAGCCCTCTCTTAAGATTCACGGGTTCTTTCATCCATTTCTTTATATCTTCTCTCCACTTACCTTCTCTCTCCATGTAGTAGTTGAGAACGTAAGCATATTCTCCCGGATTCCAGCCCGTGCCGTGAATGCAGTACTTCTCTATCAGGTCCGGCCTTTTCCTGAACCACCAGTTGTACTCGGAATTATGCCCGCTTGATTCCGTCACGTAATAACCGAGGGCGAGGAACATTTCGTTTCTGACAAGTTCGTGCTGATATACCTCTTTTCTCTTCATCGCCCTGCGGATAAGAGGGTAGGCGTCCCTGCCGTCTTTTTTAAACTCAACAAACCATGACTGGTGGTTAATGCCTGCGCAAACATAAGTTATCTGCTTCATATCAGCGCCTATCCACTTTGCGAGCATCATCGCGGTACCCTGCACGCTGTGGCAGAGGCCAGAAACTTTTACGGACGTTTTGCTCTGCATCGCCCTGCACAGCATCGCCATCGGATTGGTGTAATTCAGCAAAATTGCGTCCGGGCAGTACTTTTCAATATCCCTGCATATGCCCAGCATAACGGGTATGGTCCTCAGCGCCCTGAAGATTCCCGCCGGGCCGCGGGTATCGCCCACGTTAATATCCACTCCGTACTTTTTGGGAATCTCAATGTCATGCCTCCACACGTCAACCCCGCCGGCAAGGATGGTGCACAGCACCGCATCCGCGCCTTTCAGCGCCTTTTTCCTGTCCATGGTAACTTCAACTTTTGCAGGGTATTTTCCAGCCGCAACGATTCTCTCCACGGACTTTTTTGCAACCTCAAGCCGCTCCCTGTCAATATCCATCAGGCTTATTGTTGCATCTTTAAGCAGGGGGAAGGTAAGTATATCCCTGACAAGCCCCCTGGTAAACCCTATGCTTCCCGCTCCTATAAACGCTATCTTCGCCATTTTCAGACTCCTTTCTTAAGTAGTTTACTATATATTGCTTCCCGCCTCTTGTCAAAATTTTTCACCTCCCGCCTTCAACTGAAAGCAAACTTACGGGCAATACTTTACTCTCTTACATCCTGTGCTATAATATTCGTATGGAAAACCTGCCCCCGAACGAGATATTTATCAGACCCGGACGGTTTGACAGGCAATACTGGCACCCCATCATTCCCAAATCCACAACTGTTTATAATTAATAGCCTTTTGTATAATAATGTTCTGTTAAACTCCACTTAACTTCGTACAGATATATAAAATTTAGTTCCCGTTGATGCATATGCTATAATATTTTTATGGAAGATAATATCAAAATTTCCATCCCGGAATTCCCTGTTAAACAAGGTTTTTTTAAACTGTTTCGGGAAATGTTTTCCGAACTCAAAAAATCCCGAGAACTTATATTTCGTTTCTTTATCCGTGATTTCCGTGCCAGATATAAACAGTCTCTACTCGGTATAGCATGGATAATAATCATGCCCGTATCTTTTATAGGAGTGTTTATTCTGATGAACAAAAGTGGAATTATTAACATAGGAGAAATTGATGTTCCATATCCTGTCTTTGCCCTCACAGGATTGACTATCTGGCAACTTTTTGCCACAGGCCTTATAGGTACCACAAATAGTATAATAAGTGCAGGTAGTATAGTAATAAAAATAAACTTCCCCAAGGAAACGCTTGTTTTTTCGTCTCTCGCCCAAGCCTTCTTTGATTTTTTAATAAGAATGTTTCTTGTTGCCCTGGTTTTTATATTCTATAAAGTATCTCCTTCCTGGCAGGCATTGTTTTTCCCAATATTTTTTATACCTTTAATTATCCTGACATTGGGAATAGGACTTTTGCTTTCCCTACTCAACTGCATTTCAAGAGATATAACGAATGTGGTAGGGCTTGTCACAACCTTTCTCCTTTTTCTTACTCCGATACTATATCAAAAACCCGCAGTAAAACTTTTTGAGAATATAAGCAGATATAATATACTGGTCCCTCTTGTTACCGGACCACGAGACCTTATACTATATGGCAGGATAACAAACCCGGCGGCATATATAGGGGCAACTGTTATTTCCTTATTAGTTTTTCTGTTTTCTTGGAGAATCTTTCACTTGGCAGAATATAAAATGACAGAGGTCATATAAAATGGAAGCCACTTCAACAACCACTGAAACGATAATATCCTTCAAAGGCGTATCAAAAAAATTCCGGAAGTCCCTGAAGCAATCAATGCTTTATGTATTTCAGGACATAACCAAAAATATTTTCGGAATTCCTGCCAGAACTGAGATTTTAAAACCAGGAGAATTTTGGGCACTCGATAATGTGTCATTTGAAGTCAAAAAAGGTGAAACCCTCGGCATTATCGGACCAAACGGTGCAGGAAAAACAACTATACTCAAACTTCTTGCAAATATCATACTTCCGGATAAAGGCAGTATTGAAATAGAAGGGAAAGTAGGTTCACTTATAGAAATAGGAGCCGGCTTCCACCCCATGCTGACGGGAAGAGAAAATATCTATGTAAACGGAGCGATATTTGGCATGAGTAAAAAAGAAATAGATAAAAGGATGGAAGACATAATTGAATTCGCCGATATAGGAGATTTCATAGATTCTCCTGTAAAATACTATAGTTCCGGTATGTATGTCCGGCTTGGTTTTTCCATTGCCGTTCATTCCGAACCTGATATTCTTTTGATAGACGAAGTCCTTGCCGTAGGCGATTTGCCTTTTCAGAATAAATGTTTTAACAAAATAAAACAATTGAAAAACGCAAGCAAGACTATCATTATTGTTTCTCATAATCTTCACTTGATGGAAAGAAATACAGAAAGAATTATTATTATGGGAAAAGGAACCATCGACTCTGTAGAAAAACCTGTTGATGCAATTGATAAGTATCTTTTCTATTTGAGCACTCATGAATCCGTGAAGCATCAAACAGAATACTTAAAAGAAAAACAGGAATTGTCATCTTTTAGCGATGATGTTTGCAAAAACAAAAAAAACTACAACAACAATGAATTCAGGTATGGAAATGGCAAAGCACAGATTATAGACTTTATGATTTTAAACAATCAAGGCAAAGAAGTGACTACTATTTTGAGCAATGAAACAATTATTTTCCGTATGAAGGTAAAATTTTATCAACAAATAGAAAAGCCTGTTTTCGGAATGGAAATAAGAACAAGTGACGGGTTTAGAATTTATGGCACAAGTTCTTATTATCATGGTATCGAAATAAAACCTCAAATGGAAAATGATATTGTATCGGTTGAATTCAAAATGAATTTTTCTCTTCAAAACGGAAATTATTTCTTATATGCCGGAGTTTCAGAATTTCTGAATGATGAAGTTATTCCCTTGGATAGAAGAGTGGATTTTATTTATATCACTGTCACTTCAAAAAACAATGATACAGGTATAGTTAACTTAAACACGCAAATTGAAATTTATTACGAAGCTTTAAATTAATTGTAATGCATAAACAAAATGAAAATATTGTTGACCAATTATAGATTAACAATGCTTGGTGGGAGCGAATTATTTACTTGGGATATTGCAAGAGAACTTGCAAAGAACAATGAAGTTTTTATATATTCGCCGTTTTGTGGTGATGTTGCTCAAAAAATGCAAAAAAGCGGTTTAATTGTTATAGATAATCTTGGAAAAATAAAAAGCGAAAAACCAGATATCATTCATGCTCATCATAATATTCCTGCATTACAGGCAAGACATTTTTTCCCGGAAGTCCCCATGATTTTTTTATCCCATGGAATTATTCCCTTCTTAGAAACTCCTCCATCCATAGATATCAATATACAGATGTATTTAGCGGTGAGCGAAGAAGTCAAGTTGAATCTAATCAGCAAAAATATCCCGGCAGAAAAAATTAGGATTTTCAGAAATTTTGCAGATACTGAAAAATTCAGGCCAATAACTCCAATTAATGAAAAACTGAAGAAAGTACTTATTATCGCAAGTCATGTTGATGGAAAAACATTAAATCTTATTAAAAAAACCTGTAGGAAATTAAATTTAAAGCTCGATGTAATTGGAAAAACGGCAAAATGCGTATGGGATGTTGAAAAATATATAAATAACGCCGATTTAGTTGTAGCGTTAGGTAGAAGCGCTATAGAAGCAATGAGTTGCGGAAGAGTTGTTATGGTTTATGGAAACTCTGCTGGAGTTATTGGAGGGGATGGTATAATTACGGAAGACAATGTAGAGGAACTTGAAAAAAATAATTTTTCTGGCCGAAGATATAATTTGGTTTATACGCTAGAAAATTTTATTAATGAATTTCTAAAATACAAACCCGAAATAGGATTCAATAACCGCAAGATTGTTTTAACATATTTTAACTTAAAGGATAGGATTGACGAATTGTTGAAAATCTATCGGCATTGTTGTTATTCAACACCATCCTGCGGTTTATTCATACCTGAAAAAGAAATTGCCTATTTAATTAAAGAAACAAAAACTGTGGAAATCATGCAGCAGTGTGTTATGCAAAAAGAACATGAATTGCAGAAAATTCTTGCTTCCAAGTCATGGAAAATCACTGCTCCTTTTAGGTGGACAAAAAAAACGATAGCTGAAGTTAATCGGAAATTTAAAAGAACGTTTTCTTTTGTTGATGGCATTATCAATATAATAGACCCGGGCAAAATTAAAAAGACATTTATTACAATCAAACAACAGGGATTACGGCCGCTCGCAAAAAAAATTTCGGTAGAAGTACAATCTTTCAATACTTACAAAGCATGGATTGAACAAAATGGAAACAAGGCTATAAGCTATCAAAAGAACACAAAGTTTGCGTATGCTCCCAGAATAAGCATTATCATCACGGTTTTCAACCCTCCGTTAAGGATATTGAAAAGTACTCTAAACTCTGTTCTGAACCAGACTTATGCAAACTGGGAATTATGCATCGCAGACGCAAGAAGCAATAACAACGTAAAGAAAATACTTGAGGAATATGCCAAAAAAGATGCCAGGATTAAGGTTGTCTTTCTTGAAGAAAACAAGGGTATAGCGGGCAACTTGAACGAAGCACTGAAAATTGCATCAGGCGAATTTATAGGATTTGTTGACCATGATGACGAACTTCATCTTTCAGCTGCTTATGAAATCATACAACTGCTGAATACAAACAATGATATTGATTTTATATACACAGATGAGGATAAACTTTCCATCATGGGAAAAAGATTTTCACCCCATTTTAAGCCGGACTGGTCCCCTGATATGCTCAGAAGTTTTAATTATATAGGCCATTTTGCAGTGATAAGAAAGAATGTTATTGACAAAATTGGCGGGTTCAAAATAGAATTAGAATACAAGGGCTCTCAGGATTATGACCTTCTTTTAAGACTCAGCGAACAAACACAAAAGATAGAGCATATACCTAAAGTGCTTTATCATTACAGAGCTCGTAAATGTCAGAATGCTGATAAAACAAAAAGAGTTGTACCTGAAAATGCTCAAAAAGTGCTGAGCGAGCATATCCATAGACTCGGGTTAAAAGGAAAAGTTGATTTTACAGACTTTTCCGGTCATTACCGGATTAGATATGCTATTGATAATAATCCTGCTGTCTCTATTATAATTCCAAATAAAGATAATCTCGACAAATTTCGAAAATGCATCTCTTCAGTTCTAAATAAAAGTACTTATAAAAACTATGAAATTTTTATTGTTGACAATCAAAGTGCTGGCAAAGAAATCTTTGAATACTATGAAGAATTAAGAAAGACTCATAAAATCAGAATTCTTAATCATAATAAACCGTTTAATTTTTCCGCTGTTAATAATTATGCTGTGCCTCTTGTAGGTTCAGAGTACCTTATTTTCTTGAATAATGATACGGAAGTAATAACACCATCATGGATAGAATCAATGCTGGAATTTGCCCAGAGAAGTGACGTAGGAGCCGTTGGGGCAAAACTTTATTATCCTAACGATACAATACAACATGCCGGCGTTATAATATGGAATAATGGAATGATTAATCACGCCTTTAGAAATTTTCATAAAAACCAGCCGGGGTATATGGCAAGAACTGCAATTATTCAGAATTACAGTGCTGTCACGGCGGCTTGCATGATGACGAAGAAAAGCATATTCAACGAAGTAGGCGGATTCAATGAGAATTTTGCCGTTTATTACAATGATATTGATTTCTGCCTCAGAATAAGAGAAAAAGGTTATCTTATCATATGGACGCCTTATGCCGAGTTATATCATCATGAAAGTCATACCATTGGTCGTAACATGACAGAAGAAAAAGGAAAAACACTTGAAAGAGAATGTTTATTATGCAGAAAAAAATGGGGAAGCATTTTCAAAAAAGGTGATCCTTATTATAATCCAAACCTTTCGCTTACGAAAGAAGATTTTTCACTCCGGAGCATCCGATGAGAACAGCCGTTTTGTTCCTTGTTTTTAACCGTATGGATACCACCCGTAAGGTTTTAGAAACCATCCGAAATGCCCATCCGCCACGATTATATATCGCCTCTGACGGCCCGAGGAAAAATATGCAGGGCGATGAGGAAAAAGTTAAAGCGGTGCGCGAATATGTGATGGGCAATATTGACTGGGATTGCAAAGTGAAAACGCTTTTCAGGGGAAAAAATCTGGGATGCAGAAAAGCAGTAAGTGAAGCGGTAACATGGTTCTTTGAAAATGAGGAACAGGGTATAATCCTTGAAGATGACTGTCTGCCCAGTCAGAGTTTTTTTTGGTTTTCCGAGGAACTGCTTGAAAAGTATAAGGATAACCCCAGAGTAATGCATATCTCCGGCAATAATTTACAGCATGGGATTTCCCGTACACCGGACAGTTATTATTTTTCCTGTTATACGCACATATGGGGCTGGGCATCATGGCGCAGAGCGTGGAAGTGCTACGACATAGATATGAACTTATGGAATAAGGAGAAGATATCCCTTGCAGTGAGAGAGATAGGGGGAGGTTGGAAGCCTTTTGAGGAATACTGGATTAGACGCTTTGAAGAAGTGTTTTCAAAAAAAATAGACACGTGGGATTATGTATGGCTATTCAGCTGCTGGATGCATGGAGGATTGGCTGTTATACCGGAGGTAAATATTGTTGAAAATATAGGATTCGGTCCTGATGCTACTCATACCAAAACGCAGTATAATAACTTTATTCCCGAACGTTCGGAAATACAATTCCCCTTAAGACACCCAAAACAGATTGTCAGGTGTCTTGCGGCTGATAGATATACTGACAGAAAACATTACTGTATCAGACCGCATATACCCAATTTTCTGAGACGGTTTTTAAGAGTCCCTTATAAAGCAATAAAAATCATGAGAGCAGGATTCATGCGGTTGAAGAACAGAAAATAATAAAAAATGAAAATACTGTTTGATAATCAGATATTTTTTTCCCAGAGATACGGCGGAATATCCCGTTATTTCACAGAACTGATAAAACACCTGAATCAGTATGACGATGTTGAAGCAGTTCTTCCTATGACGCTTTCAGAAAATATTCACCTTCCTCGCAGACTCAAATTACCGCTCGACGCTCTGTGCACTATGGATTTCAGGGGCAAATACAGGATGCTGAGATATATTAACAAACGGCTGTCCGTCAACGTATTGAAAAAAAGAAAATACGATATATTTCACCCAACGTACTACGACCCGTATTATTTATCGCTTGATATCCAAAAACCGGTTGTAATAACAGTATTTGACATGATACACGAACTGTTCCCGTCATATTTCCCCCCTTATGACGAAACGCGCGATATGAAAAAAACGGCTGTCGGAAAAGCCGACAGAATAATAGCTATTTCGCAATCAACTAAGAAGGATTTATGCCTGCAATTAAATGTCGCCCCTGAGAAAGTTACGGTAATTTATCTCGCCAGTTCTTTATCAAACGTTCCATTAAAAAAAACTGCCGTTCCCGAAAAATATCTGCTTTTTGTCGGGACAAGATACGGTTATAAAAATTTTGAATTTTTTATTACTGCAATTGCACCTCTGTTGAAAGACAAAAAAGTATTTATTTTTTGCGCGGGAGGAGGGGCATTCAATGAATCAGAACAAAAACTTTTTGCGGAGACCGGCCTTCAGGATTATATCTTCTACAAAGAGGTAAGTGACGAGGAATTAAAATATTGCTATAAAAACGCAATTGCCTTTGTTTTGCCGTCTCTTTATGAGGGTTTCGGTTTACCTGTCGTGGAAGCTTTTTCATGCGGCTGTCCGGTACTATTGAGTGACTGCTCCAGTTTACCGGAGGTTGCCGGAGACGCAGGCCTTTACTTTAACCCGCTCAGCAAAGAATCGATATTCAGTGCCGTATCCATCGTTTTGGATACACATTTTGACAGGCAAAAATATATAGAGAAAGGCTATTCGCTTTCGAAAAACTTTACATGGGAAAAAACAACCGAAAAAACACTTTCTTTATACAGGGAATTGCTATAAAAATAGCGGCAGATGTGTGTTTTGTCCAATGAAGAATTTGGTAGTAAAAGGCTTTCAACATGAAGCAATTTAAATCAATCGTTGTTTTTCACCAATTTATTATCCCGGTTAAAGAAACAATAGATATTGTTAAAGATGTTGCGGACAGATTCCCTGAACACAGGATATATTTTTGCGGCAACCGGAAACATCTTAAACAGAGCGACATAGATACCTTGAAAACTATTGTGCCCGCACAAAATTTCTTTTTATATCACGGCACAGGAAAATTATCTGAAATAAAGTATTTTTTCATGCTTAAAAAACAGAAATTTGATACCGGTATTATACCTGTCCTGCCTTGTCATGCTTTCCCCGTCAGTTACAGAAAAGTCTTGTTTATTGCGCTTTCCAGCACAAAACAAATTCTGGCATATCACGTTGATAAAAGACATTTTAGCGTAATAAAAAGAAGCATTTTTTATAAATTATTATGGTACGATTTTTTTGCATTATGCCTGTTTGTGACTTTATTTCCTGCATCTGTAATTCTTGCCGCGATGCTGGTATATAGCGACTTTCTGTC
The DNA here is from genome assembly GCA_016928555.1 of Candidatus Omnitrophota bacterium. Taxonomy (GTDB): domain Bacteria; phylum Ratteibacteria; class UBA8468; order B48-G9; family JAFGKM01; genus JAFGKM01. The sequence goes on from JAFGKM010000030.1 coordinate 11,837, forward strand.
AAAGAAAAGGGGCAAGAAGCCGGATATCAATTTAAAATCATGATTACCATATTTGCGACTCCGAAAAAATTTGAGGGGCATATCAAGGTAATACAGACCAATGCGATAACCAGCTGGACCCTGCTGGAACCGAAATGCGAGGTTATACTGTTCGGAAAGGAACCGGGAACTGCGGAGATTGCCGAAAAACTGAATATCAGGCATATCCAGGATGTGAAAACAAATGAATTCGGAACACCTCTGGTCAACCATCTTTTTGCATACGCTGAAAAGGTTGCTTCATTTCCGGTATTAACCTATGTGAACTCCGATATCATTCTTTGCAATGATTTTCCTGCGGCCGTCGGCAGGATAAAAATGAGAAAATTCCTGCTTGTTTCAAGAAGACGCAATATAGATATGGAGAGCCCGATAAACTTCAACGAAAAAAACTGGACTGACAGGCTCCTATCGCAAATTAAGTTATCCGGAACCATGGATTCCCCCGTAGCTATAGACATATTTGTTTTTACCAGAGGAATCTGGGAAAATCTGCCTCCTTTTGCAGTCGGACGCGCAGGCTACGACCCCAGGCTTTTATATCTTGCTTATACAATGAATATTCCCCTTGTCAATATCACACCCGCCGTAAAAGTCATCCACCAAAAACACCTTTATTCCCATCATCCGGATGGTAAAAATGGAATTTATTATGGCGAGGAAGCGAGAAGAAACAACGAGTTTATTAAAGATAGCCTCTCCCTTTTTTCCATTGCCAATTCCTCTTTTATTTTGACGAAATTCGGGTGCCTGCTTCCCGTTTTTACCCTGGGACATCTGCAGTCGGCGTTGAGAACCGCGCCTTACCGGATAAGAAGTGGAAAAACATCGCCTCTTTTAAAACTGCTTAACAATGCAAGGAATTACAGCTGGATTTTAAAAAAGATAGAAGAGTTGGAAATTAAAAACTATTGATAAAGTCCCAAAAATAAATCATACAGACTCATTGAAAAGCATTGATGGAATGGATTGATGGATTTTTGAATGAAGAGCGAATTGATGGTAAAATTCTTTTATAATGAAAAAGGCGCTTATAACCGGCATTACGGGGCAGGATGGTTCTTACCTGGCTGAATTTCTGCTTTCAAAGGGTTATGAGGTACACGGAATAATACGAAGAGCGAGTTCCTTTAACACCCACAGGATAGACCATATATACGTCGACCCTCACAAAGCAAGGGCAAAATTATTCCTTCATTACGGGGACCTTGCCGATTCCTCGCAGATTACAAATCTTGTTTATAACATCAAGCCGGATGAAATCTATCACCTGGGCGCGCAGAGCCACGTGAGAGTGAGTTTTGACATCCCCGAATATACAGGGGAAATAACCGCTCTGGGCACTGCGAGAATACTGGAAGCGATAAGAACCAGCGGGATTCAGACAAAATTTTATCAGGCTTCGTCATCGGAAATGTACGGAGCCGCACCTCCGCCGCAGAACGAAAAAACACCGTTCTATCCGCGAAGTCCTTATGCGGCCGCAAAAGTCTACGCTTACTGGATGACTGTAAACTACAGAGAAGGATACGGCATTTTTGCCTGCAACGGAATACTTTTCAATCACGAAAGCCCCAGGAGGGGAGAGACTTTTGTGACCCGTAAAATAACGCGGGCATTAAGCAGGATGATTGCCGGACAGCAGAATAAACTGTACCTCGGCAATCTTGATGCAAAAAGAGACTGGGGATTTGCCCCTGAATATGTGGTATGCCAGTGGAAAATCCTCCAGCAGGATAAACCGGACGACTATGTTATAGGCACCGGAGAAAATCACACTATCAGAGAGTTCGTTGAACTTTCTTTTAACTACGCCGGTATGGAAATAGAATGGCAGGGAAAAGGCATAAAAGAAAAAGGCATTGTTAAATCAATAGACCGCTGCCCAATAAAAACATCTCTGAAACCGGGAGATATTGTCATAGAAATTGACGCCAGGTATTTCAGACCGACAGAAGTATGTGACCTCCTTGCGGACCCTTCAAAAGCAAAAAAGAAACTCAACTGGCAGGCTCAAATCACCTTTGACGAACTTATAAAAATCATGGTTGACTACGACATGAAACTTTTGAAACTTGAGCCCCCGGGAAAAGGCATTAAGATTTCACGGCAGAAAATGATTGACTATACTAACCACAACTTCAGCTTTTACGAAAACACACAACAGGGAAATCCTTAAATGTCTTCAGCGGCAAAACGCTATCTTATTACCGGCTTTTCCGGTTTTGTAAGCGCCCATTTTATAGAACACATCAACGGTCTGAGGAATAATGCGGATGTTTTGGGCGTTGATATTTCCGAACCGGATTTTGAGCCAGGTCGCTACAATAACATAAATATTGAGTTTTCCATGCTGGACCTTCTGGATACAGGACGGGTAAAAGAGGCGATTTTGAAATTCCGGCCCGATTTCGTCCTTCATCTGGCCTCTTTCAGCAGTGTTGCTTTCAGCTGGAAAAATCCTGTTGTGTCTTTCAGAAACAACACCAATATATTCTTGAACCTTCTTGAGGCGCTGAGGGAAACAGGGATGAATTGCAGGGTGCTGTCCATAGGTTCGTCAGAAGAATACGGCATAGAAGAAAAGAGCGATATTCCACTCTCTGAATCAGCTCCTCTGCATCCGGTAAGCCCCTATGCCGCAGCAAGAGTTTCGCAGGAACTGCTTTCCATGATTTACTCGTCCGGATACGGATTGGATATCGTCATGACAAGGTCATTTAACCATTTTGGCCCCGGACAGAAAGATATATTCGCCGTTCCGTCGTTTGCAAAGCAATTGACCCGGATAAAGAAACAAAACAGGAAAGAGGGAATTCTCCATGTTGGCAACCCTGATGTCGTCCGTGATTTCATAGACGTAAGGGACGTGGTAAAAGCATATTACCGGCTTTTGGAGAATGGGCGTAACGGCCAGATATATAATGTGTGCGCGGGCAGAAATATCTCCATCAGAGAAATAATAGGACTGATGGCCGACTACCTTGGCGTAAAAGTTGAGTTGAGAACAGAGAACTCGCTGATAAGGCCGAATGATAATCCCGTGATTGTAGGCAATAATAAAAAAATCAGGGATGAGCTGGGATGGCAGCCGGAAATTCCCATGGAGAAAAGCATCGCGGATATCTGCGATTACTGGATGGAAAGAGATGAAAAAGACAATGCCTTATAATCAGAAGGTTCCATGCATGCAAAGTTTGAAAGTGAAGATTTACATAGCCGGCCATACCGGACTTGTGGGAAGCGCGGTTTTGAAAGAATTGACCCGCAAAGGATATAAAAACCTTGTTTTCAAAAGCAGTAAAGAACTGGATTTGAAGAACCAGAAGGAAACAGAAGTTTTTTTCAAAAAAGAAAGGCCGGAGTATGTCTTTTTATGCGCGGCAAAGGTGGGAGGCATCCTTGCAAATTCTTCTTATCCCGCACAGTTCATTTATGAAAATCTTGCCATACAAAATAACGTAATTCACTTTTCATATAAATACGGCGCAAGAAAACTTTTGTTTTTGGGAAGTTCATGTATTTATCCAAAGCTTGCGGTACAGCCGATAAAAGAAAACTCCCTGCTCAGCGGTTATCTTGAGGAGACCAATAAACCCTATGCCGTTGCCAAAATCGCCGGTATTACGATGTGCCAGTCTTATAACGCGCAGTACAAAACAAACTTTATTTCCGCCATGCCTACAAATCTTTACGGTCCCGGAGACAGATTTGATGCCGAAACTTCGCACGTCATTCCCGCACTCTTGTTAAATTTTCACCGGGCGAAAAAAGAAAATAAAAAGTTTGCAGTGGTCTGGGGAACTGGAAAACCGAGAAGAGAATTTTTGTATATTGAGGACCTCGCAAAGGCGCTTGTGTTCCTGATGAAATTCTACAACGGTCCGGATATTATCAATGTCGGGACGGGAGAAGACATATCTATCAAGGAACTGGCATACATAATAAAAGAAGTCGTAGGATTTAAAGGCAGTATACGCTTTGATGCTTCAAAGCCTGACGGAACTCCGCGTAAACTGCTTGATGTGAGCAATATCCGCTCACTCGGATGGCAGCCGGAGATCCCGCTTGAAGAAGGGCTGAAGAAAGAATACAGATGGTTTTTGAAAAACTATGCAAGAAAATAAATCAATCGTTGTTTTTCATCAGTTTATTATCCCGATAAAAGAAACAATACTCCTGATTGAAGACCTGATGTCCGGATTTCCCGGCTACAGCATCTATTTCTACGGAAACCGGAGGCATTTAACGGATAAGGATATTGATACTCTGGAAAACATCATACCGGAACAGAATTTTTTGCTTTACGATGCCGTCAGGGAGGTTTCAAAAATTCAGTCTCTTTTCAGGATGAAAAAACGAAGGCTTGATATCGGAGTAATCCCCGTCTTCCTGTCAAAACATTCTTTTCCCACAAACTACAGGAGAGTTTCATTTATCGCCCTTTGCAACACAAGAAGAATTTTTACATATGACATAGAAAAAAGGGAATTGCGCGTTCTGAGAAGAACGTCTTTTGTAAATCTGCTGTGGTATGATTTTTTCATGCTTTGCCTGTTAATCGTTTTTTTTCCCGCAACTTTTATCTTGCTCGGAATGCTTGCTTACAACCATTGTATGATATCAAAGAATAAAAGACGTCTTTACATCTGAGGTTGATTATATGATTACAATATTCAGCACCCCAAAAAAATTTGAAGGGCATATTAAAGTCATACAAACCAACGCAATAAAAAGCTGGACCCTGCTGGAACCCAAATGCGAGGTTATCCTTTTCGGGAAAGAACAGGGAACTGCGGAGATTGCGGAAAAATTGAATATCCGGCATATCCCGGATGTAAAAACAAATGAGTTCGGAACGCCTCTGGTCAATCATATGTTCGCCGACGCAGAAAAGATCGCATCTTTTCCGGTATTGGCTTATGTAAACTCCGATATTATCTTGTGCAGGGATTTTACCAGGGCCGCGGGTAGAATCAAGATGAAGAAATTTCTGCTTGTTGCAAGGAGATGGAACGTACGTATTGATGAATACATAGATTTCAATGATAAGGAGTGGGACAAAAAAATCTGCATGAAAATCAGGGAAGGGGGCAGTATAGGCGCTCCGACGGGCATAGATTTATTTGTTTTTACAAAAGGAATATGGAAAGGCCTGCCTCCTTTTGCAATCGGCCGTGCATCATACGACCCGAAGCTTCTGTATTTCGCCTACTGCGGAAATGTGCCGCTTGTCAATATCAGCCCGGCCGCGAAAGCAATTCATCAAAATCATACTTATTCTCATCACCCCCATGGCAAAAACGGCGTTTATTACGGAGAAGAGGCAAGAAGGAACAAACAGCTTATCAAGAACGGCATTACAAATCTCTGCATCAGAAATGCCTCTTTTATCCTGACTAAATGCGGATGTCTGCCTGCGCTCACCTTAGGGCATTTACAGGCTGTCTTGAGAACCCTGCCGTACAGAGTAAAGATTAAATCAATTTCCCGGTTTCTCAGATTTATCAAACATGCGGGGGATAACAGTTTCATCCTTAAAAAGCTTGAACATCTGGACATCTGACATAATAAAAGAAACGCTATGGACCTGATAATAATACCGTTCCACGACTGGCGCAAGGCGGAGAAGAAGGGGATTTGCGACAGGGACCAGCATCTGATTGCCCATTTTCGGAAAGACAGCAGGATTGAAAAGATTCTCATCGTAGACAGGCCCATATCCATTCCTGAAATGTTTGTAAACAAAATGCCATGGAGAATAAAGAAGGGAAATGTTATTGAAAAAGGATTCTGTTATTGTCTTACGGAAATAGATAAAAAAACCTTTGTATTGGATTTTTTAAGAGGAGACGTAATAACCCCCTTGTTTCTTAAGAGAAACTGGCTTTATTTCGCCTTCGGAGACAAAAGCATGGCAAAGGCCGTCAAAAGAGCGATGAGGACAATTTCCGTTACAAATCCGGTTGTTTTCCTCTGGAACCCTTTTGCAACAGGGCTGGCAAAACGGTTAGACGCAGAATTGCTTGTTTACGACGCAATGGACAACTGGCTCAAGCACGCCGAAATGAAAAAAAGCAGGAAATACCTTGAAAAAAGTTATGCTTACGTTTCACAAAACGCAGATATCATATTTTCGGTATCCGAAAAAATGCAAGGTGTTTTTTCCGGGGCGAAAGCAGGATATAAGGCCGTAATAAAAAACGGGGTGGACAGGGAGTTTTTCAGCCGGGGAAAGCGAGAAATTCCGGAAGACATTAAAGATATTAAAAAGCCGATTGTCGGATATGCGGGAAGGATGGGACTGCGGATTGACAGAGAACTGCTGGAGTATCTGGCTGGGGAATTGCCGGATTTAAGCTTCGTGTTTATAGGCGCCTACATCAATAAAAAATGGATGAAACCGCTTTTCCGGTTCAGCAACCTGTACTTCTTGGGAGACAAGCATTATTCCGAACTCCCGTCATACCTGTCCTGTTTTGACGTATGCATTATCCCGCATAACGTGGGCAGGCTGGAAAATGACGGAGACCCGATAAAAGTGTACGAATACCTCGCCGCAGGAAAACCCGTTGTGACAACCGGCATAACCGGTATGGACGCCTTGAGGGAAGTTATAACAGTTGCGGATACGAAACAGGATTTCAAAAACGGCATTTTACGCCTGCTTGAACAGATAAAAAAAGACCCGTCGCTTCCGGCGCGTTTGCGGGGATACATTTCGGAAAAACATCTCTGGAGCGCAAAGGCGCGGGAAATGGCGGACACTATGCTAAGAGCGGTTAGCGAAGGACAGGGACTTTTCAACGATATAAAATCGCGTAAGTAATACCCGCAGGTTTTCCTGTATTTTGCACCAAAGGTGAAAATATCAGCAAATAATTTTGACTACGGTCAAATATTCTGGAATCTGTTTCTAGTGGAGTCCCACGGGCATAGCCCGTGGCTTTCTGCGAAGGCGAGTGAAATACCCCGCCCTAAAGGACAAGGCATCCAAGCCGAAAAACTTTTATGAACATTCCGTATGCATACCAGGTGGTCACCACCGAAAATGTAGACGTTCAACAAAGGGCTGTTAGAATAATGACCGTAGACAAATTTCTTTCCGGCCTTATATGAAAAGACTCTCACCCCGAATAAGAAAAGCAGATGATAAAATCAAGGGTGAAAAGGAATAATCTGTTGCTGATGATTTTGTACTCGGATATCCCCGCATCCTTCAATAATTTTTTTATCTCTCCAAAAGATAACAGGTTTATAGAGTCCCCCTCTGCCCACTTTTTACCCGCAAGAGACATTAGACTGTCGAAATGCCTTTTCGGCAGGTAGTGGAGCAGGGGGATTTTCGTATGAACTTCCACGGGGAAATATCTGTTGGGCGTGGTTATGAAAGCGCTTTTCGCCACTCTTGCTGTCTCCTTGAGAAAATATAACTGCTGTTCTCTGCTTCCCACGTGTTCTAAAACCGCATTGGACCAGCATATATCAAAGGATTTGTCCTCAAAAGGGAACCTGCCGCCGTTGTACCGAACGGCTGTAACGGCAGGGTAGCGGCGACTGAATTCCCGCGGCTCACTTATGCCAAGGGCTGTTATCTTGTGCGGGTAAGGATAGTGTTTTTCCAGAAAATTGTCCACCGGTGAATTCTCGTATTCGCCGAACCCGGCGTCAAGAATTTTCGTTTCGGGAGACGGGTTGTATAGAGTATTAAAAAGCTTCCATTTTCTTTTACGGTTGAACGCGGATATTTTATAAGCGATTGACATTAACTGACCCCGCTTTAATTTTAATGCATTGATTTGAAAAATACAACATGCCGGAGCGGGAAAAACGGAAGGTTGAAGGTTGAATTGCCAGGATGTATAATAGATACGTGAAAATAGCAATAGTCGGGACGAGAGGGATACCCGCGAAATACGGCGGGTTTGAAACCTGCGCGGAGGAATTAAGCGTCGGATTGGCAAAAAAAGGGCATAAGGTTCTTGTTTCCTGCAGGAGGTACCTTTACGAAGGTCTGCCCGCATCTTACAGGGACGTCGGGTTATGTTATCCCCCGAGCATCCCGGGCAAGTCAACCGACACCTTCTCGCATACTCTTTTCAGTATGGTGAGGGCGCTTTTGTGGTCTCCCGACGCAATTCTGGTATTCAATTCCGCCAACAGCCCTCTTGCGCTTCTGCCGAAACTGTTGGGGAAAAAAACAGCCATAAACGTAGACGGCCTTGAATGGCGGCGCGCGAAGTGGGGCAGGGCGGCCAAGTTATACTATAAATTTGCGGAATTTTTCTCTTCCATTATTGCAGACGCGGTTGTATCCGACGCCATGGCAATAAAAGATTACTACCTTAGAAAATACGGCAGAGAGAGCGTTTATATACCTTACGGCGCCCATACTCTTGAAAGCAGGAACCCGGGTATAGTAAAAAAGTACAACCTTGAAAAAGGCGGATATTTTTTTATAGGAAGCCGGCTTGAACCGGAAAACCACCAGGACATGGCGGTTGAAGCGTTCGGCAAGATACACACGGACAAAATGCTCGCGATAGCCGGCGGGGCGAACTGGAAAAGCCCCTACGTGAAGAAACTTCGCGAGGTTAAGGACAAAAGGATACTTTTCCTGGGGCCCGTGTACAAAGACGGGCATATTGAAGAGCTTCACTGCAGCGCATTTGCCTATATACACGGCAACGAGGTCGGAGGGACCAACCCCGCGCTTTTGAAGGCAATGGGCAGCGGGAACTGTATTATTGCCCTTGACGTCCTTTTCAACAGAGAGGTCTTAGGGGATGCGGGACTTTATTTTTCAAGCGCGGAAAGCCTCAAAGAAAAAGCGGAGTTTATTCTGCAGAATCCGGAACAGGCGGGAATTCTTGGAGAAAAGGCGAGAGAGAGGGTAAAAAAACTGTACCGGTGGGAAAAAGTTGTGGAGGACTATGAGAAGTTATTTATGAATCTCATTGCATCAAGATGAACCGCCCCCTCACCTTAAATCCTCTCCCCCCAGGGGAGAGGAAACGGAGGGTTGGCCGAGAAGATAAAATGGAAAGAAGAAAATTTCTGATACTTTTTGACGGGGCCGCCATTTATATCTCGTTTCTGCTGGGATATTACTTCAGGTTTTACACGGGGTTGTTCGCAGACAGGGGTGTGCCTTCCGTCCATTTCTACATAAACATTACGCTGTTTGCCGTTACAGCCTATTTGCTTATACTGGCATCCTTAGGCATTTACAGAAGCAGGCTGTTCCCGAATTTTGTAAAAGAGCTAGCCGGCATAATACAGGGAACTTTCTGGACCATCGTCATCCTTACGGCAGGCACGTTCTTTTACCGGGGTTTTCTGTATTCAAGGCTTGCTGTCGGATTTGCAATGGTTTTTTCATTCGTTTTTCTCTGGATATGCCACTACGCATTTGCAAAAACTGAACGGGCCGGCAAAAAAAACGTTCTGATAGTAGGCGCAGGACCGCAAATTAACTCCTTTGTAAAACGGCTGATGATGCGTTCTTCAGGCAGTATTTACCCGGATGTTCTCCCTCATTTTGACGAAGACTTGATGAAGAAACGCATATCGAATAAAAAAAAGCCGGCGATAATAGCCGCTCCCGGAGACTACGGGGAAAATATGAGACTTGCAAAATTTGCCGATGAACACAAGCTTCAGCTTTACCTGATACCAGAAATATACCAGTTTCTTTATTCCGGAGAGGCTGACGACATTGACGGGCTTCCTTTTATCGTGACGGGAAGGATACCCGTAGAGAAATTCCCGGGCTGGCTGCTTAAGAAGCTTTCGGACATTATTGTCGGAGGGCTTCTATTCCTTTTGTTCTGCACAGCCCTGCCTTTATTCTGCATAACGGTTGCGGCGGGTTCAAAGGGACCCGTTTTTTTCAGGCAGAAAAGGGTAGGGTACGGAGGGAAAGCCTTCAGGATTTTCAAGTTCAGGACGATGAAACAATCATGTGCCGGAGAAATGCCGTATACCCTTCCGGGAGACAAGCGTCTCACGAGAACCGGCAGGTTTTTGAGGAAATACAACCTTGACGAACTGCCTCAGATTTTTAACATAGTCAACGGCGAGATGTCTCTGGCAGGCCCCAGGCCGATATCGGTAAGCGACAGATTCTTCATGGAACATGATTTTTTTTCCATGCGCCTCAGGGTAAAACCAGGGCTTACGGGTTGGGCGCAGGTGCACGGCTTGAGGGGAGGGCACATTGAGCCGGAGGAGAGATTCCAGTACGACCTCTATTACATTGAAAACTGGAGCATATGGCTCGACCTTGCGATAATACTGCTCTCTCCCGGCGCGCTAAGGAATGCGTTTTAGTGAAAACAGATCCATGATGCCTTTTTTTCACCCTCACCCAAACCCTCTCCCCTCAAGGGAGAGGGGAACAGAGAGATAAAAGAGGATGAACAATGAAAAACGGAATTAGGAAAACTGAGGTTAATCCAAGGATATACGAGAGGGCGGCGCTCTTTATTTTTCTTTTTGCCGGTCCTCTCATCAGGTTTACGCCGGCTTACGATTATACGCTTATAAAGAATATTGCGGGGTATCTTTTCTGCATTCTTCTGTCAGCTCTTTTTATAATCAAAAAAAAGGGGTTCGCATTTGAAATTAAGAATTTGGCGGTATTCATGGTATTCGCCGCATGGATTCTGCTCTCTTCATTTACCGCTCCCTTCGGATACGGCGCCGCAAGAAGCCTTGAAGATTACATCCTCTACTTTTTGGTTTTTATCTGCGCCTCCAACATGGACTTCAATAAAAAGGACGTTTACATATGGGTTGCGGCAGGGATAATCGCCTCTTTTACCGCAATTTTTAATTTTATCGGTCCAAGGAAATATGTTGTATCCACCTTCGGCAACCCCAACTTTTTCGCCGGCCATATCATGATGCTGATAGCTCTTGCCTCCGCCATGCTCTTTTCAAAAGATATTAAAAAGAATGAGCGTCTTTTCCTTGCCGTCTTCATAATCTCCGCTTTTTTCGGCATACTCGCGACAAAGTCCAGGGCGGCAATATCCGGAACGCTTTTCGGGACGGCCACTCTGCTGTTTCTTGTAAACATTAAAGGAACTTTCATTAAAAAGTGGTCTCCGTATATGGCAATCCTCGCGGCTGGAGCGCTCTCATACGGTTACGCTTACCGGTGGATAACGACCAATATCAGATGGTACATCTGGAATGCCGCGCTGGAAATGGTAAAGGTTAAGCCGCTTGCCGGATGGGGGCTGGGAAACTTCACTTTTTTCTATCCGTACTACAGGATACGGGAATATTTCCTTCAGCCGGAAGCAACGCCGGTAACCATCCACACCCACAACGAATACCTTCAGATACTTTCGGAGACGGGGATTATAGGGCTAATTCTCTTTCTTGCGTTTATCGTTATAATTATAGAGAATGCAGTGCGCAATTCTGCCGTTCACCCTCAACTTAATCCTCTCCCCGCCGGGACAAACCCATCAAGGGAGAGGGATATGCAAACCGGAAGTCTGCTTATAAAAGGGTGCATCTCAGGGATTGCCGCGGTTCTTGCGGACAATATATTTTCAACAAACCTGCGCAACCCCTCAACCGCAATGTATTTCTGGTTTCTGCTCGGGCTGGCGGCGGGACATGTAAAAAAACACGAGATTGATTTCAAACTGTCACGCTTATTATGGTACACGGCGGGAGCGGTAGGTTTTATCATGTGCGTATTCACTTCTTTTTACAGGATTTCGCCCGAAATCTACCTTAAGAGGGGCATCTGGGCAAAAGAGGCGGGGGATTTAAGAACAGCCGTTGACAATTATCTGGTAGTCTGCTCCATGAACCCCAACAACCACGAGGCGTGGTACAAACTGGCCTTTGCCTACGGCGAATCGGGAAAACTTGAAGAAGCAAAAGAGATTTATTTAAAAATCAATAAGTATATTTTCCCGCATTTTGCAAAAACGGATGCAAACACGGGCACTATCTATCTCCGGGAGGGGAATTTTGAAAAAGCGTTTTACTATTACAAATGGGCGGAATGGCTCAACCCCTACGATAAGGACGTCCTGTGCACAATCGCTTCAATACAACTGATGTTCTACAATAACGTGCCGGAAGCCGTTTCATACCTGAACAGGGTCTTGACAATAGACCCGGAAAACGGTTATGCTAATAGGATTATAAATTTGCTGAAGGCGGAAGGAAAGATATAAAAAAGGTAAATCAGAACCCCTCATCAAATCCCCCCGTACCCCCTTTTGACAAAGGGGGGGATAAAGAAGTTCCCTCCTTTAGCAAAGGAAGGTTAGGGAGGATTTAAAGGTTCCCTCCTTTAGCAAAGGAAGGTTAGGGAGGATTTAAAGGTTCCCTCCTTTAGCAAAGGAGGGTTAGGGAGGATTTAAAGGTTCCCTCCTTTAGCAAAGGAGGGTTAGGGAGGATTTAAAAAGGACGGGGCAAGTGTATAGCCCGTTTTCAATTCATGCATAGAGGGAAGCAGCAAGGAGGAAGCACCGCAGGCGTATGTAACAATACGCCGAGGAAGCTGCCGACGCAGATAATGAACCTATATGCGTGAAGGGAAAGCGGGGTAAAGGAGAAAACAATGAGTAAAGTATGCGCAGTTTGCGGAAAAAGAAGCAAAACGGGAAACAGCAAAAGCCATTCAAATGTTAAAACACGCAGGATTTGGAAGCCGAATATACAGCGGGTTCTTACCGAGACGGACGGCAAAAAGAAAAGGATGTATGTCTGCACAACCTGCATAAAATCAGGCAAGGTGAAGCGGCCTGTCAAACAGCAAATCACGGCTCACACGGATTTGCCTTCAACCGTATAGTAATACCGGTTTGAGTTCACCAGAGAGCGAGGCGTCCAGGAGGCCGACGACGAGACGTACTGAAGTACGTTGAGGAGGACGGCCGACGCAGGCAACAAAGCTCTATGCATGAAATCAAATCGGTATCAGGAACAGTAATCCTTAATCACAAGGAATATCCTGTACAATCCTTTGATGCCCTTTATGCGGGGCGAGTAAAAAATGTTGATTTTCTCGCCGTTTTCGGGAGAGGCGTTTACCCCGTCCGAAAGGAAAGATTCGTAGATGCTGTTTTTCTTTTTAATCCAGAAGCTCCTCTTTTCTTTCCGGCTGCTGCGAAAGATGCCTTTGACCACTACGTCCCTGCACATGAAAACCGGCTCGGGGTTCCCTTTTCCGAAGGGCTCCAGATACTCGTTTATCTCTTTTATAAGCTCGGGGGTAAGTTCTTCTATATCCAGAATGCAGTCATAAGAACTGCCTGAAGGCTCGGGCTCCCATTCAATCTCCTCCCAAAATTTTCTTATTTTGCCGAGATACTCCTCCCCGCACTTGAAGCCCATCGCCCCCGCATGCCCTCCGAGTGAATGCATGTACCTGTCAACCGGCTTGAGTTTCTCATACAGATTGTATCCTTTCGGCGCCCTGATTGAACCCCTCATAAAATTTTCCGTTTTACAGCCCACCAGATAGGGCCTGTTATGCCTTTCCGCCAGCCGCGAGGCTACTATCCCGCAGATTCCCGGCGAAATGCTTTCCGATATTATAAAACCCGCGCTTTCCTCCCTGTAGTTTGCCAGGTTCTGCATCTCTTTTGCCACGTTCTGGTATCTCTTCCTGTCCATCCTGTCTATTTCATCCTTAAGATGCCTTATCCTCTCGCGGTCATCTTCCATCAAGAGGCTGAGTGCAACTTCCGGCTTTCCGAGCCTGCCGGGAGAGTTGAGCTTCGGGTTTATCTTCATCGTTACATCCTTCTGGTTCAGAGGCGCCTGCAGGTTTAATTCTTCAATAAAATATGCCAGGGCGCCTATTCCCGTGAAGGGCAGCCGCTGCAGGCCTTCCCTGACAAATATCCTGTTTTCTCCAGTCAAAGGGAGAAAATCCGCAAGTACTGAAAGACAGACTATTTCTATAAGATCATAAAAATGGTTCTCCCTCATGCCCGGAAGTAAATGGGCCATGCCTTCAATAAACTTGAAAACAATGCCCGCCCCGCTCAGGTTCCGCGCCCCTTCGGGCCATTTGCCGCCCGTGAAGGGATTGACGTAAACGTGCTGTTCCGGAAGCTTTGTGGAATCGCCTATGTGATGGTCGAGAATTACGCATTTTATCCCCGCTTCTGCGGCTTTCTTGAGAGCGGAAACCGAAGATATGCCGCAGTCAACGGAAATCAGAAGGGAATATCCTTCTTCGGCAAGTTCGCATATGAGACTGTCCTCTATTTCATAGTCCTCGTCAAGCCTGTGCGTCAGGCGGAACGGGGCTTCATGCGCGACGGTTTCAAAAAATTTCAAGAGCAGGTAAACCGAGCATATCCCGTCGGCATCGCCGTCTCCGTAAATAAAAACCTTCTTTTTGTTCAAGAGAGTTTTTTTAAGCGCCTCGCAGGCCTCTTTCATCGACGGTATTGAAAACGGCTCGGAAAGGCTTGAGATGCCGGAGTGGATAAATTCCGCCATTGACTTTTCGGTTTTGAACCCCCTGGCGGAAAGAATTTCTTTTATAAGGCGAGGCAGCTGTTGCCTTTTCATTATCGCTTTTTTGCCGCCGTGCGTATTTTAACGCCGGCCTCATTCAGAAGGTCTCCGGAAATTTTGTCCGGGTACCCTTCGCTTATTATTATCTCTTTGATGCCCGCGTTTATTATCATTTTTGCGCAGACGCTGCACGGGTGGCAGGTGACGTAAAGTACGCTTCCCTTTATTGATATGCCGTGATAAGCCGCCTGTATGATGGCATTCTGCTCGGCGTGCAGGCCCCTGCACAGTTCATGCCTTTCGCCGGAAGGCACCTTCAGCTTTTCCCGCAGGCATCCGATTTTTGAACAATGGGTTATGCCGGACGGCGCGCCGTTATAGCCGGTCGCAAGTATCCTTTTTTCCTTCACCAGAACCGCTCCGACGCTTCTTCTCGTGCAGGTGGAGCGCCTGCTGACCAGTTTGGCAATCTCCATGAAATACTCGTCCCATTCAGGCCTCGGGGTAGATGGGGAATTCACGCGCAAACCTCCTTATCTGTTTTGATATGTCCTTCAAAACCCTGTTGTTCTCCCTGTTTTTAAGCGTACTGTCTATCCAGCCGGCGATAAGCTCCATTTCCTTTTCTTTCATGCCCCTGCTGGTAACAAGGGGGGTTCCCATGCGTATGCCGCTTGTCACCCTCGGCGGCTGGGGGTCGAACGGAATAAGATTCTTGTTTGTTATTATACCTACTCTTTCAAGAAGTTTTTCAAATTCACAGCCGTGTATGCCTTTATCCCTAAGGTCTATCACAAAAAGATGATTGTCGCTCCCTCCGCTCACGAGGCGGTATCCCCTGTTTTTAAATTCTGCGCACAGTTTTTTGCAGTTGAGAATTATCTGCTTCTGGTAATCGTTGAAACCTGGCTGCATCGCCTCCTTGAAAGCAAGCGCCTTGGCCGCTATTATGTGCATCAGCGGGCCTCCCTGTATGCCCGGGATGATTGAGTTATCAAGCTTTTCGCGGTACTTGCTTCCGCAGAGTATGAGGCCTCCCCTCGGGCCTCTCATTGTCTTATGCGTCGTTGAAGTGACAAAATCCGCAAGCCCGACGGGCGAAGGATGCAGTTTTGCCACTATAAGCCCCGAGATGTGGGCGATGTCGGAAAGCATGTACGCCCCGGCTTCCGCCGCAATTTCATGAAATCTCCCGAAGTCTATAATGCGCGGGTAGGAGCTGGCCCCGCATACTATCATCCGCGGTTTTTCCCTGACCGCTATCTCTCTGACCTTTTCATAATTTATTCTCTCGGTCTCCCTGTCAACGTCATAAAAAACCGCATTGTAAAACGTTCCCGAAAAATTCGTGCGCAGGCCGTGGGTAAGATGCCCGCCCGCAAGTATGTTCATTGCGAGAATCTTGTCTCCGGGTTTGAGTGCGGTAAAATATGCCGCCATATTCGCCTGGCTTCCGGAATGCGGCTGGACGTTGGCGTGCTCGGAGTTGAACAGCATGCACGCCCTTCTTACCGCGATTTCTTCAATCTCGTCTATGAATTGACAGCCGCCGTAGTACCTTTTTCCCGGATATCCTTCGGCGTACTTGTTTGTAAAAACCGTGCCTGCGAGGCGGAGTATCTCCCTGCTGACTATATTCTCCGAAGGTATAAGCCCTATGGTGTCCCTCTGCTTTTTCTGCTCATTGACAAGCACGCGGTAAATCTCGGCATCAACTTCTCTAAGCATTATCAACCTCCACTATCGGTATCAGGGAAAAATCCGCAAAAAGATTAAACAGGCTGTTGATTTTTTTCAGAAGCGCAAGTCTGTTGTTCCTTGATTTTTCGTCTTCGCACATAACAAGCACGTCGTCGAAAAACCTGTCTATTATTTTACGCCAGCCGCTGAGCCTTTCCAGAAAAGCTTCGTAATCCCTGCTGTCGTAAGCCAGAAGTTTTTCTATGGCCGCTTCGGAGCTGTAAAAATCGTAAAGCTCCTTTTCGGTCTTCTCCGCAAGGAGGGACTCGTCAAACGAACCGGAGTCAATCCCCTTTTCCCCCGCCTGCTTCAGGATGTTCGCCACCCTTATAAAAGGGACAAGGATGCTTTTTGCTTCTTTTCCGCCGGCAAAGAATTTTTCAAGGGCGTCTATCTTTTCCCTCAGAACAACGGGGTTTTCCCTGTCCACCGCCATTACGGCTCTCCTGATGCCGGGAGAAACCCCTTCGCCCGCAAGGATATTCTCAACCCTCTGGAAAATGAAGTTCATTATCTCGTTCTCGGTATCCCGCAAACCGCAGCCGAAAACATCAAGAGTCCCGCGGACAACCTTCCTCAGCGGGAAGTTCAGTTTTTTGCTCCATATTATCTCAATCAGGCCGTTCGCCAGTTTTTTTAGCCCGTAAGGGTCTCCCGCGCCCCTGACTTTTGTATTGTCTACCATGAAGCTGCATATTGCCTCAAGGCGCGCTATAAGCGAAACTATGCACGCCTCATAGGTTTCGGGCAGTTTATCTCCGCTGTATCTGGGAAAGTAATGTTGTTCAACGGCGGAGGAAACAATATCGTTATACCCGTTTTTCGCGGCATATATGCGCCCGATAACGCCCTCAAGCGAGGGGAATTCGGCAACCATCAGGGTAGGCAGGTCGTTTTTGCAGAGCGAGATTATCGTTGAAATATTCTCTTTCTTTTCCGCATCAATATCCATATAATCCTGAAGCGCCGCGTAAATCTTCTTAAACCGTTCAACCCTGTCATAAACGCTTCCCCACCTGGGATGATACGTAATATTCTTAAGCCGTTCCGCATAGGAGGCAAAACCGGACTGCATGTCTTTTTCCATGAAAAATACCGCGTCTTCCATCTTGGCGTGAAGAACATTCTGATAATTTTCCCTTATCTCGTCACCGCCCGCGCCTTCAAACACCGCAATATACTTTTTACTAAGTTTCCTGCTTTTCTCGTAAAGCGGAATGCCGTTTAACTTCATTACAACGGCTCCGACCACTTCGTCGGGCAATTCAATGTGTTCATCTTTAAGACTGCATATTTCAACGGCAGGGTACTCTGCGAGATTTGAGATTTTAACGGCATATTCCTCATCCATGACAACCGTCGCCACGCCGGCTTTTTCGCGAATTTCTGCTTTAATAAATTCAAACCGGACCCCGGGGTCAAAGATAATGGATTTTTTAAGCGCCTTGTCCATGTAGTCTGCAGGGTCGGCGCAGGAAAACCTTGAAGGAGACAAGACCCTGTGTCCGAAGGAAGACCTGCCGCTTGATACGCCTCCCAGCTTTATCCTTACAACCTGTTTGCCGAAGAGAGCGAGAATCCATCTTACGGGGCGTATGAACCTGAAACCGTCTTCATTCCATTTCATCCCTCTCGGGATCTCGGTCTTTTTTATGCTTTCCTCCAGAATCTCCCCCATTATGCCCTGCAGAGGACGGCCCTTTTCCTCTTTCACTGCCACAAGTACTTTTTTTCCTTTTTTCTCTTTTACAAGGAGGTCCTGCGCTTTTACGCCGTGGGAGCCGGCAAATTTTTCAGCCGCGGCCGTAAACCTGCCGTTCTCGTCAATGCCGGCCTCTATTGGCGGCCCGTATATCTCGGCAGTCAAGTCGCGCTGTCTTTCTCCGGCGTCTTTTATGTATATAATCAGCCTTCTCACGGTATGAAAAAACCTGACACAACCGTATTCAACCCGATATTCGTCAAGCAGTGACGTAAAAACAGGCAGCCAGTTTTCCTTGAGATATCCGCCCGACCATGAAGGGAGGTCTTCGCATCCTATTTCTATGGCCAAATCCTTTTTCTTCATCATTTAAGTTTCTCTCGGTTTTATTTCAACCTTCAGATTATATCCGATTTTGTTTTTTTAGACAAAAGGGACAACCTGAAGAAAAACAGTACAAGCGATGCCGTTATAAGGATATGCATGAGCCATACTCCAACGAAAACAGGCATTTTCCCGGCTTTTGCAAGGGTAAGTCCGGAGGAAAAAACGCCGTAGGATATAAAAGAGAGCAGTATTGAAAGGCCCAAAACGAAAACCCTTGAAATCTTATGCCTGACGTAGAAAAACGGGAAGAGGATGAACAGCAGGAAAAGATTCAGCAGGGGGTAGGCAAACCTTTCGTGAAGAGAACTCTTCACGGAGACCGGAAGGATATTCAGCCCTTCCAGCTTCCGCATCATATCCTTCAGTTCAGCGTAAGAAAATTCATCCAGGTTTCTCGACGCATCCATGATAAGCCCGGGCTCGAGCATTATATGCAGTTTTTTGACGCTGAAGTTTTCGGACTTTTCCATACTCCCGTCACTGCCGAAATACCATATGCGGCCGCTGCCGAACGTCCATATATTGTCTCCCCCGTACACGGCGCTCGCGGCATTCACGGTCATGATTCCGCCGCTTTCGCTTATGACTGAAACCTGAATTTTCCTGAATGTGCCGGGAGGCGTGAATTTCTCGCTGTAAAGCAGGTATCCGGGGGATGAAAAATTCACCACTTTTATCTCCGCCGGCTTATTTATCCTTTTCAGGCATGCAGGGGCGGTGAAATTCTTAATATAGAAAGCGGCGGCTGAAATAACCGTGCCGCACAGGAAAAAGACGGCCAGAAGCTTCAAAGGTTTTATCCCGGATATTTCCAGTATCCTGATTTCCCCGTATTTTATCATCTCGCCGAGCAGGAACATCCCGCTTAAAAACGTAAGAACCGGCGATATTTCCACAAATATGGAAGGAAGGCGGTAGAACGATTTCACGGCGTCAAAGGCATCGCCTCGTTTTACGAGGTCGTTAAGGCCCTCAAGTATGTCTATGAGAAAAAACATAAGCATGAAAGAGACGCTGACTATGATGAACAGTTTCAAAAAGCTGAAAAGAGTATATTTCGTTTTTATAATCATTTCAGAAAAATCCCCGCAAGGAGAAACAGCGCAACCGGCAGCCATGCAAATACCGGCGTCCCCGACTTATAGGAAATCATCTCGCCCAGAACCGCCAGCTGGAGAAAAATCAGGGTTATACCGCCGCCTAAACCGATATGCAGCATTTTACTCTGCTGTTTCAGTTTTATGCCTATGGCGGCGCCGAGCAGAACGAATATCGCGGGGATAACGGAGAAGACTATCCTTTTGTTAATCTCCACCTTCTCCCGTATTCCGCCTTTTGCAATAAGCGCGCTCAACCGCATATCGGCAATCCTTGTCCTCGGGCGGCTTCCACCGAACCCTTCCGGCAGGCGGTGGACAAACCTGTAATTTACAAAATTTAGCCGGGATACCGTCTGGACGGAGTCGTAGATTATGACAAACCCGTTCCGGAGGCTGAAGACAAGCAGGTTTTCCGCAGCTTCATATTTCACGGTTCCGGATTCCGCCTTTAAAAAATTAGTCAGTTCTCCTTCGTTGTAGGTGATTGAGATATTCTTTATTCCGTAACCGCGGGATATTTTTTCGATATACAGGTTTATGCCGGGGATATCGGAGGTAACGCTTTTCTCCTGCAGGAGCGAAAGAGGGTTCCTGAACCTCAGGCTGTATATCATATCCCTGTTTTTATAACTTGCCTCCGGAAGAATGTACAGGTTGAAAACCAGCAGAAATACCGACGAGATGCCTGCAAAAAGCAAAAGCAGGTTGACCAGCTTCCGGATGTTTACCCCCGAGGCGGAAAAGACGAGGGTCTCCCTGTCCGAAGACATGCGGGAAAACAGGGACGTAGAGGCGTAAAGAAACGTCAGGGGAATAATATAGACGAAGGCAGACAGCAAAGAAAGAAAAAAGACTCCCAGCACCAGAAGCGGCGAGAAAGTGCCCTTAACGAGAAATTCTATTATGCCGAATGCGGCTTCAAGGGAAAAAACAAAGGTGAAGACCGCCATGGAAAAAAAGAAATTTATGAAGAATTCCCCGATTACATAGCGGCTTTTAAGTTTTACTTCCATAAGGAATATTGTAAAATATCAATCGCATTATGTCTATTAAAAAATTTTTTAGACTTTTATGGAAGGAGCAGTGCGCGGGGTGCGGTGCGGCTCAAGCCCTCAACGGCTGCGGATTTTGCCCCGCCTGCGTAAGGAACGTTGTTGAAGTGGAGAACCCCGCGGGAGCGGATGTCCTGCACATCTTCCGGTACGAAGGCCCGGTGAAAGAGTCAATCCGGCGTTTTAAATACTCCGGCAAAAAATATTACGGCGGAAGATTTGCCCTGCTTGCTTCCGATTTCATCCGCAAGAACGTGCGGGAAGACTTTGATGCAGTTGTTCCCGTCCCCCTTCACTGGAAAAAGGAGTTTAAAAGGGGTTTCAACCAGTCTGCAATTGTCGCCTCACGGATGGCAGGGATATTAAACAAGAAGTATCTGCCGGGCGTTCTCGTAAAAAGGAAAAACACTTCATCCCAGACAGAGTTGAGCGTAGAAGAACGCAAGAAGAACGTACGGGGAGCGTTCAGAGCGAGGAGGGCTCATCTGATAAAGGGCGGGAAGTTTCTTCTGGTTGACGACGTTTACACCTCAGGGGCAACAGTGCGGGAGGCGAAAAAAACGCTTCTGGCCGGCGGGGCAGAGAAAGTCATAATCCTCACCCTCGCCAAAGCCTGATTCAGAAATTCCGTTAAAAGAATTTGACAAAATAAAAAACATGTGATATTATATAGTTAACTATGGAACTTCAAAAAATTCAATTAAGAAACGGGACAGCTCCAAAGTATCTGCAAATCAAAGAATTCATTTTTGAACAAATAAAGAAAAACAATTTTAGAGAGGGTGAACCTATCCCTTCAGAAAACGTACTCGCAAAAAACTTTTATGTAACAGCTGTTACGGCAAGCAGAGCTCTCAATGAACTGGTAAACGAGGGACTTCTTTACAGGGTCAGGGGTAAAGGAACATTTGTTAGAGATGTTTATCAGGAGCATCCTCCTGTCTGTCTTTTTAGCACGGGAAATCCCCAAGCAGATTCTTCCGACCCCTATTTTTCCACACCCCTTTTTGCATCCCTTGCCTCCAAACTTGCCGAGAATGGCCTGTCTCTCACAGTGAAATACATAGAAAACAGGCGACCGCTGGACCTTCCAGCAAAAGATCTCAAATCAGGTATTGCAATTATTCCTGCCCTTAACTTTCCTGATCGTATTTCAGAAGCAACTATCCGGACTACCCAAATTCCAATTATAAATATAGGAGCACATCCTGAAGAACCTTTTGACTGCATATCTTTCAATAACAAAAAGGGTATGGCGCAGGCAGTCAAACATCTTGCTGAACTTGGACATACTAAAATTGCCTTTTTCTCTGCAACGAAGGAAAACATCTCAAATAAAGAACGATTGGATGAATATATTTCTTCAATAGAAAAAAACGGATTGGTTAAGAAAGGATCCTTTATATTTCCCGGATATTACGGCAAAGAAAGCGGATGCCAATCTGCCAGGGCGCTTCTTAAAATGAAAAAGCGGCCCACTGCAGTTATCTGTTCAAGCGATGTAATTGCAGTAGGTGCGATTGAGATATTTAAAGAAGCGGGTCTGCGCATACCTGATGATATTTCAATTGTGGGTTTCGGAGATTATGAAATCGCTTCATATATAGATCCTCGACTTACAACAGTAAAACTTCCTGTGAAAGAAATGGGAGAGAAACTTGCAGATCTTGTACTCAGGAGAATCAATAGTCCCAAATTCATGGAACCGGAGCGTATTGCAATATCTACAAAGCTGGTTGTAAGGAAATCAACAGAGATTCCTGCAAAAAACTGAACCATTTCTGTGAGAGGAGGTGACGAATAATTATCGGACAAAAGGACAGCGAATATGATTCAAACGTTTAAATAATACTGTTTGTTTGAAAGGAGGTAAAATAAAATGGAAAAGAAAAAAGGATTTACGCTTATAGAACTGCTGGTAGTAGTGGCAATAATAGCCATTCTTGCCTCAATGTTGTTACCCTCTCTTTCTAAAGCCAGAGAAAGGGCAAGGCAGGCCTTATGCATCAGCAACCTCCGACAAGCGCATTTGGCGATTTTGATGTACTGCGGGGACTGGAATGAATATTTTCCATTTGCATACGATGCTACAAACGGTTGGATAAGCTGGCTTCTTGTAAAAAACAACTATCTTCCGGTAACAACTAAGGGTGTTGTGGGAGGCGAACAGATATTCAAGTGCCCGTCTTCCGAAAGAAAAGCCGACACCTACACTATAGGATACAATTCCTGCAATCTTTTTGGCAAGTATCCCGGACACTTGCCCCGAACAAAACTCTCCAGGATAAAAAATCCTGGAGTGGCATGGATGTGGTGTGATTCTTACATGACATCTTCCTATTCAAACTACACGGTTTTCTGGACAATACACTATTTCAACAGTAATTCATATGGATTCCCATCCTTCAGGCATGGAGCGGGAAGGAAGCCTGGAAACGAATATACGGATGGCCTGTGTAACTTCGCTTTCATAGACGGACATGTTGAGCCGTTAACATATAACTACTACTTCGCCAATTACGGCAAATGGGGCAGCTGGTGGTTAAGACCTTCATATGCTGCTTTTTGGCAAGGACTATAGAAAAACTTTGCAGTGTTTTTCGGAACGCCTATAATATAAACAAGATAATTTAAAATGTTTTATCCAGTCAGCCCTGATAATGGCAGGCATCATTTTTTCGGATATTACGATGTATCACCATGGAATCGGAAAGGTGATAAATTCCTTTGTCTTGAAACATCATTTATGGACCGCCCTCCCGGCCCTGAAGATGAGGCAACACTTCTGCTAATTGAGATTCCCGGCAAAAAAGTGCATGTTATAGACAAAACAAAAGCATGGAACTGGCAGATGGGATGCCGCCTTCAATGGCTGCCTTCTGCGCCAAATAGCAAGATACTGTACAATGCCCGGCAGAAAGATAGATTCGTGACGGTTATCCTTGATGTTGAGACCGGGAATAAAAAGATTATAACCATGCCCACCTATGCAGTCAGCAGAGACGGGAAAAAAGCTGTCTCATTGAATTTTTCGAGATTAAATGATACCCGCCCAGGCTACGGATATGCAGGAATACCGGATGCAAATGCTTCTAATAACATGCCTGATGATGACGGTCTTTTTCTTCTTGACTTTGAAAGCGGCAGAAGCAAAATGATTCTGAGTTATGAACAGATAGTTTCTTTTGAACACACCGATGAAATGGATGGATGCAAACACAGAATCAACCATCTTTTCTGGAGGCCTGACAACCAGCGCATATTATTCCTGCACCGCTGGAGAGTGGATGAGAGGCAGGTCAGAACCCGCATGTTAACTGTAAATCCCGAGGGTACTGAATTAAACTGTGCAGGATACTCCCATTACATAAGCCATTATGACTGGCAGCACATTGATAAGATACTTGTGTGGGCGCAACTGGGAGGATTTCCGCCGGACTATCTTATGGTTTCAGAATTCGGCGGCAGGGTTGAACCGTTAAAGCAGGGCAGATTCAGCGGAGACGGACATTGTTCATGGTCGCCCGACAAAAAGTGGGTTTTAGCGGATACCTATCCTGACGAGAAACTAAAATATGGAGTATTTTTGTATCATCCGTCATCCGATACCATGAAAACAGTCGCAGAATTAACTTCTCCTAAGGAAATAGGAGGGGAAACGCGATGCGACCTGCATCCAAGGTGGCATCCGAACGGAAAGGCTGTTTCGTTTGACGGCGTGACTTCAGGAAAAAGACGCGTGTTTGTTGCGGATGTGAGTGAAATAATAGGAGGAGTCGCATCATGAAATTTTTTCTGTTCATATTATTAATCTTAAAGCTCACGGTTTTTGCAGATATTATACTCTATGCGCCTTTTGATTCTTCTGTTGAATTGAAGGGCAGTACGGGCAATATATCTGCTGAATATAGCGGAACAATGATATTCCAAGGGGATGCCCGCAGGGATAAAGCACTGTTGATGGCAGATAAAAACCGGGAAGAACAGCTTACATACATTTTCAATGAACCGTTTTTGAGAGAGGAAGGTTCTCTTGATTTCTGGATACAGCCGGCGGCATGGACGGGGGTAGAGCGAAAATCTCCTTTTGTCATCAACCTGAAGATTGCAGAAGATTTCCGGGTACAGATATTCAAGGAGCAAAAAACCTCGAACCTGATATTCCACGTGCATGCAAACGGCACAGAGAATACGATGTTCATTCCGATATATAACTGGAGTGCAAAAAGATGGCAGCATATCTTGATAAATAAGAATGGGAAAGAAATATCCTTCCATGTCAATGGGCAGAAAGCTGTCCGTTATGAAAAATCTGTTGTATTTCCGGAAAAAATATTAAGCGAACAAGATTATTATTTGTCAATTCTAACTGGAGAAGCGACAGCTCTTGACGAAATGCGAATCTACAACCAGTCTTTTTCGACGGACGAGATAGAGGAAAAATACATTACTGCTTTTTTAAAAGATATCGGTTACACCGTACCTGCTGTGAGAATCCCTTATGCGGCCCGCCCTCCTTCAACAGACGGAGGTATTGATATAAAACTCTGGGAACAGGCGGCTATTATAACAGACTTCATGAACCTTTACTCTAAAGGAAAGCAAAAAGAACAGGAAACATGGGTGCATATTATGTACGACGACAGCCGGCTTTACATGCTTTTCAAATCTCCTGTACCTGAAGAAAGATTGGCTGGAGGTCCGCAGGAAAGGGATGTTTTGGCCCAAGCGGATGAGATTGAATTTTTTGTTATGCCGAAATACACCGAAACATTTGACTATTTCCAGTTTGTAGGAAATCCTTGGGAATCAATGTATGACGGCCGGGGACATAAAGAATCTGAATGGAACGGCGACTGGTTTTACAGATGTAGGGTAGATGAAAAATGGTGGTATGCAGAATTATGGGTAAACGATTTTGCTCCGATAGGGGCAGGCACGCCTTTTGAAAACGACGTGTGGAAGGCAAATTTCTGCAGAAACTGGCGTTCAGGGAAATTTAGAGATAAACCATGGACATTGTGGTCATTGGTGAGCGGCGGATATCATGACTACAACAGGTTTGGAAAGATTATATTCGGCGGTAAAGAGACCGTAGTTCCGAAAATAGAAACAATTGCCGAGACAGATTCCGGTAAAAATACTGTATCAGCGATATTTTCACTTGAAAATCTTTTCTCTGCACAAAGAACAATTATTGTCAGGTACCTTTTTTATCCTTCGGGAGATTATTTCCCCTCTTCTGCGATAAGCAGGAAGATACTTCTTCAGCCGGGACAAAAGCAAAATATTAAAATTGACAATGACCTTAAGGATCATAAAAAAGGGCTTGTGGAAATAGAAATTCGTGATGAAGAAACCGGGAAAGTCTATTTTTCTCAGATGGTGCGTATAACAGTCCAGTAATATAATGCAGGAGGATTTTATGAAATTTCCGTTAAGAATAATTTTCTTACTGATATCCGCCGCTGTAATATCTGCTTCACCTGTCAGAGGAGCAGAGGATAAACGCCCGACCATAGATACATTAGAACAGGCGCTGGTCGAACAACAGATATGGTTGAATAACAACATAGGTATTACAGATAAGGTTCCTGCTCCATGGACACCCATAAATTTAAAAAGACTATCTGAAAAACGACTGACTGTGGAAGTGCTTGGCCGCAGCTATAAATTTGAAAAATCCATATTCCCTTCAGCCATAAATATCTGGGGCAGGCAGGTACTCAGCCAGCCTATAATTGTCAGCGCCGTATCAGGCGGGAGGAAAATTGCATTTCCCCTTAATGAAGTCAGGGTTATGAAAAACAATTTCAATGAGATTGAAATAGTTTCTTCTGGAACGGCAAGGGGCATTGAAATAGTTGCAATACATAACATAGAGTACGACGGCATGATATGGACAAAGCTGTTTATAAGCCCGTTATCTTCACCGGTCAATGTAGAGAATCTGTCCCTTCAAATATCCATAAAAAAGGAATATTCAAAATACCTTAATTACTTCCGATGTTTTAATCCGCCCAAAGAACCGGATATATTCGGGGTAATGAAAAAACTGCCGTTCAAATCTGCTTTTGAGCCGGTGCTATGGATGGGAAATGAAGACATAGGTTTATGCTGGTTCGCCGAATCCGACCGTGGGTGGGACCGCAGCGGCAATCTTGAAAGTCAGATGGAAATTTTTGAGAGGGGAGAATCCCGCGTGATGAAATTCAACTTTATCAATAATAGCCGCATTATAGAAAAATCCAGAGAGATAGTTTTCGGTATTATAGCAACTCCGGCAAAACAGGTTAAGGAGAACTGGAGAACAATTCCGGCACTGTACAGGCCTGACTTTTTTGATTTTTCCTGGGACGGGGGAGTCTATTATCCCGGCCCTGACCCTAAAAAGGTTGAATCCGGAAGGTTTTATGAACATCTTAAGAGTCCCTCCTCCTATTTCAAAACAAGTATTCAGTATCATGCAGACGTATATCCTGACAAAACGACTCTTCCCGAACACTACCTGTTTGGGAGTTTGTGGAAAAGAATAACTGTCAGAGAGAAGCATTTACTGGAAAATCCTGTGCCGCCTTCCGTACGGGGAGGGGCTACAGTCGGTTCTCCTGCAAGTTCAATGACAGACTGGCTTCTATGGAAATGGGAAAAACTTGTTAACACTTACGGCATGAAAAATATTTACTTTGACGGACTTGGATGGACAGATATAAACAGACTGCACGGATGCGGATACATTGATGAAAACGGAATTCTGCGTCCCACAATACCAATACTGTCAAGCAGGAATGCACTCAAAAGATTCTATGTAATGATGTCAGAGAAAACCGAAGATTTCAATCTATTCATACACGGCTTTCTGACTGTACCGCCGCTGCTGTCGTTTGTGCATGCCCAGCTGTCGGGAGAGCAATTTATTATAGACCCGCGCCGCGTTGGCAGACATTACAGTGAGATATTGCCGGAAGAAGAATTGAAAGGATATTTCATGGGCAAACAGTTTGGCGTAGTAGGGGTTTTTCTTCCGGAACTGCCCGGCCGATACTATGCTCTCCAGGAACCGACGACAGAGATGATGATGTTGCTGCTGCTGCACAACATATCGGTCTGTCCTGCCTTTTGTAACGTCGGAATTGTAAAAGCAATAAACAATGTTATGACCGACTATGGCATGGAAAGCATGGAGTTCATTCCTTATTGGGACAACGCAGGGTATCTGACAGGTTCCGATGAAAAAGTGAAAGTCAGTCTGTTCCTTGGAAGCAATCCAAAAGATAAAAAACTTTTAGTAATTGGCAATACAAACAGAGAACCTCAAATGGCAAAAATAAGTTTGAATGATACCCTCATTTCCGGGCCTCTTATGATTGGAAAAGATTTGCTCAACGGAGAATCTTTTAGAATAGAAAAAGGCGCATTTAATTTATCTGTGAGGGAATTAGACTTCCGCCTTGTTGCTGTATCAAAAGGAGATCAAGAATAATGAAAAGCTATTCACTTAGATGTTTGTTTTTCGTCTGTTTTATCTTAGCCGGTTTTTTGATATTTCAAGCACAAGCCGAAGAAACACTCAGAAACGCCTTATTCAATGGAGATTTCCAGTATGGCACGGCTTTTTGGAAAATGACCCCCTCTGGAGATGAAGATCCGACTGTTAAAATGGAGATTATTCAACAGCCGGTTCTTGATGCAAGCTATAATTCAATGGTTGTTACGCGACAGAATGGGAAAAAGGAATTGAGGATAAAAAGCGACTATTCAATAAATGTAAACGCCGATAAAGAATACAAGATGGAGATAATAATCTCCGGCGAAGGCGATTTCTGCATCGGCTGGTCTGAATACGGAGCGGAATTAAATCAGATAAAAGAGGTTCTTTCTCAAAAATTTACTCTTACTCCTAATGCCAAAACATATATCCTCAGCGGTAAAA
>JAFGKM010000031.1 GCA_016928555.1 Candidatus Omnitrophota bacterium
AGAGGGAGTTTTGGATGTTATTGGCCAAAATCTTTCACCCTCACCCGGACCCTCTCCCCTCAAGGGAGAGGGAGCACAAAACAATAACGTAGCCAAGTTTGACAGAACCTTACGCTTTTACAGGAGGGGAAAATGAAAGCAAAAATATTCGGAGATGCGGATAGGAAAATGGAAGGCGTCGTTAATTTTTTCAAAAAAGAGGTGGGAGGCCTGCGGGCGGGAAGAGCGTCGCTGGCCCTGCTGGAAGGAATAACGGTTGAATACTACGGTTCAAAAATGCCGGTTAGCCAGATTGCAACGATAACCATTCCACAGCCGCAGTTGATTGTGGTACAGCCGTGGGATAAAAACGCCGTGGGAGACATAACGAGGGCGATACAGAGCAGCAACCTCGGGCTTAACCCCGTTTCGGATGCAAACGTGATAAGGATACCGGTCCCCCCCATAAGCGAAGAAAGGCGGCAGGAGCTTGTAAAAATTCTGCATAAGATGGGCGAAGAAGCAAAGGTTGAGATAAGGGAAATACGCAGGAAGGGAAACGAGGAACTGAAGAAAGGCGAAAAAGAAAAGACCATCTCCGAGGACGACATGTATAAGGGAATAGACGAAATACAGGAAATAACCGATAAAGCCATAAAGGAAATAGACAGGCGGGTGGAAGAGAAAACCAAAGAAATAATGGAAACCTGATGGGGAAAAAATTCGTAATAGCTATAGACGGGCCCGCCGGCTCGGGTAAGAGCACCGTGGCAAAACTCATAGCGGAAAGGCTCGGGTTCCTCTATGTGGATACCGGCGCCATGTATAGAGCTCTCACTCTGAAGGCCATAAATGAAAAAATACCTTTTTCGGATGCGGAAGGCCTGACAGCCATGGCTCGGGCGGCAAAAATAGAACTCTCCGGCAAATTTTCAAAATATACCATTTTTCTCGACGGGAAAAACGTCAGCGATGCGGTAAGGGCAGAGGAAGTGAGCAAAGGCACTCAGTTTGTCGCATCCATCCTTCCCATAAGGGAAATTCTCTGGAAGATGCAGAGGGATTTCAGAGACAATCATGACATCGTAATGGAGGGCAGGGACATAGGAAGCAAGGTTTTTCCGGACGCTCAGTTAAAGGTTTTTCTTGATGCCACAGCGAAAGAGCGGGCAAAAAGAAGATACCTGCAGTTGAGGGAAATGGGCATTGACGGAAACATTGAAGATATAGAACGGGATATCCTGCAGAGAGACGAGAAAGACAGGCAGAGAAGCATTTCTCCCCTTGTAAAGCTTTCAGATGCGGTTTATATAGATACGACCGGGCTTACAATCCCTCAGGTCGTGGAAAAGATACTCTCCCTTTATTCCGACCGCTCCCGGTAAATCCGTAAATTTAACGTTAATCGTATAGTAATACCGGATTGAGTTCGCCATATAGCAAGGCGGCAAGAAGGAGGCAACGAGGCGTATGCAAGAAATACGTCGAGGAAGCCGACGACGCAGTCAACGATGTTATGTTTATTATGAAATCAATTCGGTACTAAATACTTCTTGAGGCAAGTCTGAGTTTGGTCTGCGTCTCTCCGCCGTTGATGAGGTAGAGAAGAGGAGCCGGCCTGTCAACGCCTTCCATGAAAGCAGGGCGCGCCTGCCATGGCGCAACCGAAAGCACGTTGGCCATATCCATCCAGTATTCAAGCCGCGCCGGATTCAGCCCCCAGACCATGTGGAAGTGATTTGCGGGGGCGAATTGCTTGTATTCAACCATCGTGGCATATTCCGGCACGACAAAGGTATGCGGCCATGTAAAGCTTGACGTCCTGCATACCGCATCGGACAGCTTTTTCGGAAGTTCCACGGTCTGCGCTTCGTCCCACACCATTGAAAACATCCCCGTCATACTGCTGTAAGCCATCCTTCCGGCTATGCCCTTAATCCCCGGAGGCGACACAAAGGTCACGGAATTGCCCATCCCCGGAAAATATCCTTCGTCGGCGAGAGGGAACGATACTTTAGACATTATCTCTTTTACAGATGAGCCGGGTTTGGCCGCCCAGTCAAACGACGCGCTTCCGGAATTATCCCCGTCCACAAACCCCTTTTTCTCCCAAATTGTTTTGCCCGAAAGTTTGACGCCTTTCTTGCCGGCAAGCTTTTTTATCTCCCACGGCTCCCACACCTTGCGGAAATCCATGAACAGCGGAGGATTGCCCGCTGTAAGGCGGGAGAAAAACAGCATCGTTAGAAGCCCCTGCACGTCCGCTTCAGTGGCATAGGGGAGAGGCGCTTTTCTTCCCCTGTGGTCAAACGTGGAGTTAAAGAGCGACTCCATAACGTCGGCAACGGGCAAGGGGATTCCTCTTAAATCCGAGCCCCACTCCAGCTGGCTCATGAATCCGCCGCCCACCGCATTTATGTCTTTCATCAGGTCTCTGACTATAAGGTACATCGCAAGAGAACTGTTCAACCTTTCTTTGTCTTCCCCGTTCCTGAGTTCTATTCTTCCTTTGCAGAAACCATCAAGCCAGTTTCTTAACTCTTTAAGTTCATTCCCGTCATACGCCTTTTTCTTAAGCATGTCGGCGAGAAGCTTCATGTCAAGGCGCGTTATTTCAATGCCGAAGATATTTCTTGTCGGAATGATGTGCGCGAGGGCTGTTTCCATTCCCATTGAGTCATGGCCGAAAACAACAACTCTCCTTCCATGGAGGGCTGTGAAAGTCAGAGCGGCATAGCACCAGTCGGTCAGGGCATCCGCCGTGCCTTCCGTCATAACGGGATTCTGTCCGGTATCCGCCCATGTGCCTATGTTGATATGCATTAACCTGCCGTACTGCGCAACGGCTCCGCTGCAAGCATGCGTATAGACAACGCCCGGCTTGGGACCGCTGTTGCCGCAGGTTAAATTCAGGGGCGTGTCTTTAGGAAAATGCTGAAGAAGAGAGATAAGCGTCAACTGGGGGAACGACCACGTATCGGGAACGCCGACAAGTATGTTTACTTTTGCATCCCTGAACTGAGCCGCAACAGTATCGGCCTGCTTTTCACCGTCTATCAGAACATCGCTGTAAACAACCTTTACCGGCGTCCCGTCAATATCTTTAATTCTTCCGGCGATTATATCCGCCGCCATCCTGATAATATTTGCAGCTCTTGCCCTGGAATCCCTGTCAATCCTCGGGTCGCACGGAGCAAAAACTCCTATGACGGATTCTCCCGCGCCTGCCGGCTCCGGGTTAAGTCTTATCGCCCTCATCTTTTTTGGTTTTCTTTGTGAGCGCCTGCTTTCTGCTCAATTTAACCCTGCCCTGGTCGTCAACACCCAGACACTTGACTTTAATCTTGTCCCCTTCTTTCACAACATCCTCAACATTATTTACGCGCTGAGGTGCGAGCTCGGATATATGAACCAAACCATCCCGTCCCGGCATGAACTCAACAAATGCGCCGAACGCCATTATCTTCACCACCGTGCCTTCATAAATCTTTCCCGCTTCGGGCTCTTCCGTCATGCCTCTTATCACTCCCGCGGCAGCCTCGCATGCCGCACCGTCGGGAGAGTAGATTCTGACGGTCCCGTCGTCGGATATGTCTATCTCGGCTCCGGTATCCTCTATAATCTTCTTTATCGTCTTGCCTCCGGGTCCTATGACCAGCCCTATCTTATCGGTCTTTATCTTCAGGGAAATAATCTTGGGCGCATAGGCGGATATTGACTGGCGCGGGGCGGAAATTACGGCATACATTTTTTCAAGTATCTCTTTTCTTGCTTCCTTTGCCTGCTGGAGCGCCTCCCTGAATATATCCATGCTCATTCCGGATTCTTTTACATCCATCTGGAACCCGGTAATCCCGTCTTCCGTACCTGCGATTTTCAGATCCAGGTTGCCGTAATGGTCTTCTTCCCCCGCAATGTCCGTAAGCAGTATGTACTTTTTCCCTTCCTTTATTATGCCGAGAGAGGCTCCCGCCACGTGCTTTTTCACCGGAACCCCGGCATCCATTAAAGACAGGCTTCCGGCGCACACCGTAGCCATTGAAGACGAGCCGTTTGATTCAAGTATGTTGGCAACTATTCTCACGGTGTAGGAAAAGTCCTCTTCCGGGGGGAGAAGCAGTGCAAGCGAGCGTTCCGCAAGCGCGCCGTGCCCTATCTCCCTGCGTGAAGTCCCGCGCAGGAAAGCAACTTCGCCCACGGAGAAAGGCGGGAAATTGTAATGGAGCATAAACCTTTTTGTTGTCTCTTCGTGAAGGCCTTCTATCCTCTGTTCGTCCCTGCTCGTGCCGAGCGTAAGGGAAGCAAGGCACTGCGTCTGCCCTCTGGTGAAAAGGGCGGAGCCGTGCGTCCTCGGAAGAAGCCCGACGGAGCATTCTATGGGCCTCACCTCTTTGGGAGCCCTTCCGTCAAGGCGTTTTCCCGTTTCAAGTATTATTCTCCTGATTTCGTCCGCCAAAACCTTTTCAAAAACCTTCTTCACTTCAGGCTTCTTCTCCTCTTCAAAAGGGGTGAGAAATTCCTCTTCCATCAGCTTGTAGAATTCCTCCCTCGCCTTTTTTTCCGGGTATTCGTAAGCTTTCATTATCCTTGAAGATATAAATCCGACAACGTTCTTTTTCAGTTCGGAATCTTCCGCAGGCGCAGGCGCTTCCTCTTTCTCTGCGGCGAATTCCTTCTGCTTCTCTATAATTTTCTTTATCTCTTTATGCCCGGTTTCAAGCCCTTCCATGAACTGCTCTTCCGGAAATTCCGTTCCTGCGCCTTCCACCATCACTATTGAGTCAGCCGTGCCGGAAACAATCAGGTTCATTGAGCTGTTTTCCATCTCTTTAAAGGTCGGGTTAACAATGTACTTGCCGTCAATATACCCCACCCTCACGGCGGCAACGGGGCCTTTGAAAGGAATCTTGGAAGAGGCAAGCGCCGCGGAGACTGCAACGATTGAAAGGATATCCGGGTTATTCTCCATGTCGGCGGAAAAAACGTTCACTATAATTTGAACCTCTTTAAAATAGTTTTCAGGGAAAAGCGGCCTGATTGACCGGTCAATGAGACGGCTTACCAGTATCTCCCTTTCGCTGGGCCTGCCTTCTCTCTTGAAGAAGCCGCCGGGTATCTTTCCCGCGGCGGAAATGTGCTCTCTGTAATCGCAGCTCAAAGGAAAATACCCGAGGTCCTCCCGCGGCTCATTTGAGCATACTGCGGTGGCAAGAACTATAACGTCGCCCATCCTTGCCCATATTGCGCCGTGGCTCTGTTTGGCAACAAGCCCTGTTTCAAGAGATAAGTTTGCACTGCCGAACGGAACTTCAATTTTTTTTATCATTTTATTCACTTTCTGAGGTTGAGTTTCTTAATGACTTCCTGGTATTTAACGGGGTCTTCAGCCTGCAGATACTTAAGAAGTTTCCGCCTCTGTCCTATAAGCTTTAAAAATCCGCGCCTTGAATTGGTGTCCTTTTTGAATTTGCCGAAGTGCTCGTTGAGGGCCTCTATCCTTTTGGTTATCAGAACAATCTGCACCTCGGGCGAACCCGTATCCTTTTCATGCCTTCCGAAATCCTTGACTACCTCCTGCTTCTTTTCAGTTACTAACATTTTTAATCTCCTTTACCCTGATTTTTTTTAACCGAGGAATGAATTGCACCGCTGTACTTTTTAGAGATTATATACTTTGCGAATATTTTTGTCAACAGGGCGTTTTATGGTAAATTATATGGACTTATGGACAGATACAAAAAAGTCAGGGGCATGCACGACATAATGCCCGGTGAAACCGAGAAATGGCAGTTTGCCGAAACAGTACTTGCGGATTCCGCAAAGCTTCACGGGTACAGGGAGATACGCCCACCCGTGATAGAGGAGCGGATGCTCTTTGAAAGGAGCATAGGCGCCTCTTCGGATATCATCTCAAAAGAGATTTATTCCTTTCAGGACAGGAAAGGAAGGCATCTTGCACTGCGGCCGGAGGGCACCGCTTCGGTCGTAAGGGCATTTATTGAGTCGGCGCCGCCGATTCCGGGAAAAATTACGCGCCTCTACTATTACGGCCCCATGTTCAGATACGACAGGCCGCAGAAAGGCAGATACAGGCAGTTTTACCAGTTCGGGGTTGAACTGCTGGGCGGGAAACACCCTTTCTTCGACGGCGAGGCGGTTGCCCTGCTGGATTTCATGGCCAGAAAGCTTAATATTACCGGTTATTATTTCGCTATAAACACGCTCGGATGTCCAAAGTGCAAATCCGCGTATACGGAGATAGTGCGGAGTGCGCTGTCCGCAAAAGAGGATTCGCTTTGCGAAGACTGCCGGACAAGGCTCAAAATTTCGCCTCTCAGGATATTCGACTGCAAGAACGCAGAATGCAGGGAATCCGCGGCATGCGCTCCGGCAGTTACGGAAACGCTCTGCAAAGAATGCCTCGACCACTTCGGAGAGTTTGAAGAATACGTTAAAAAAGCCGGAATCCCCTGTAAAAAACAGTCGGGGCTGGTGCGCGGGCTTGATTATTATACGAGAACTGTTTTTGAACTTTACGTGAACGGCGATGAAAACGCCGTAGCCGCGGGCGGTAGGTACGATTCTCTTGTCAGAGAGCTCGGCGGGGCGGACACTCCTGCAGTGGGCTTCGCCTTAGGCATGGAGCGGCTCATCTCCATCGTGAATTTCAAGCTTGAAAAAACGCCTTCCGTATACCTTGCGGCAATGGGAAAAGCCGCGGCGCTTAAGGGCATTTCAATAGTCAAGGAGCTCCGAAACGAAGGCATAGCCGCAGAAACGGATTATGAAGACCGGGGGCTGAAAGCTCACCTGAAAAACGCCGACCGCTCTGGTGCGCAATGGTGCCTGATAGTAGGAGACAGGGAACTGGAAAAAAACGAGTTTATTCTCAAAAATATGGTTACGGGGGAGCAGGAAAATATCTCTGAAGACACCTATCTGAAAAGGATAAAAGAACTAATAAAGTGAAAAGTGAATTTATAGCGGTGCGATTTATCGCACGGTTATATAATTGCTGAGATTGCCACTAAATATTCACCCTCTCCTTTTATCCTCCCCCCTCGAGGGGGAGGAAGATAGGTGGGGGGGCAATCTTTTCGGGCTTGCAATGACAAAAAACGTCGTTTCGGGATAAAGGAGATGCTGAAATGTTGAGAAGCCACACCTGCGGAGAGCTGAATAAAACACACCTTGGCGGTAAAGTGACGCTGTGCGGATGGGTAAACTCCATGAGGGACCACGGAGGAGTTACCTTTTTTGACATCCGCGACAGGTACGGCATAACCCAGGCGGTGTGTTCTCCCGAAGATTCCGCAGACATTTTTGAGGAAATAAAACAGCTCAGAAGCGAATGGGTGGTCAGGGTGGAAGGAATTGTCTCCGAAAGGCCGGCGGAAACGGTAAACCTTAGGATACAGACGGGAGAGATAGAGGTGCGGGT
The DNA here is from genome assembly GCA_016928555.1 of Candidatus Omnitrophota bacterium. Classification (GTDB taxonomy): domain Bacteria; phylum Ratteibacteria; class UBA8468; order B48-G9; family JAFGKM01; genus JAFGKM01. The sequence continues at coordinate 7,421 of JAFGKM010000031.1, forward strand.
GCAGAACCTGAAAATCATGAACCCGTCCCTGCCTCTTCCCTTTGAACTTTCCGAAGCCGGTAAAACCGACGAAATACTTAAGCTGAAATACAGATACATTGACATACGCAGTCCGAGGCTAAACGGCAATCTCCGCAAAAGGGCGCTCTTCAGCCACAAAGTCAGGGAGTTTCTGATAAAGGAAAACTTTACGGACGTGGAAACTCCCGTCCTGACAAAAAGCACCCCGGAGGGAGCGAGAGACTTCATCGTCCCGTCGAGGCTGAACCCAGGGAATTTTTACGCGCTCCCGCAGTCGCCCCAGCTTTTCAAACAACTGCTTATGATAGGAGGGATAGACAGGTATTTTCAGATTGCGAAGTGTTTCAGGGATGAAGACCTGCGCGCCGACAGACAGCCGGAGTTCACCCAGATAGACATGGAGATGTCTTTCGTTGAAGAGGACGATGTAATCGCAGTAACGGAAAGGATGCTGAAATATGCCATTGAAGAGGCGTTCGGGCTTGAGATATCAATCCCTTTTCCGAGGATAACCTACGACGAGTCGGTTTCAAAATACGGAAGCGATACGCCCGACATGAGAATTCCGTTTGAATACAGGGACCTTACGGATATTTTCAAAAATACCGGCATAAAAATCCTGAAAGAAATAATTGAAAAGAGGGGCATCATAAAAGGATTTGCTGTTGCTGAAGGCGGAAGCATCTCTTTGAAGGATATAGAAAATATTGATAAACTCGTCAGGGAAGCGGGAGGCGGAGGTTTAGGCTGGATAAGATTCAGGACGGACGAGATACAGAGCCCGTTTAAAAAACTCCTGGATGCGGAAACAATCAACAAGCTGAAGCCGGATGGAAAATCCGGCAATTCCATCCTATTTTTTCTCGGGGGCAAACCCAAACCGGTAAGAGAAAACCTTAACATGATTAAAAAGGCCGTGGCGGGAAAAGCCTTCAAACCGCAGGCCGGCATATTCAAATTTACGTGGGTCACGGATTTCCCTCTTTTTGAATATGACGAAGCCGAAAAAAGGCTCCAGGCGGTTCACCATCCCTTTACGTCGCCGAGAGAGGAAGACATCCCGAAGTTCAAAACCGGCCCTTCAGGCATGAAATCAAGGGCTTACGACATTGTTTTGAACGGCATTGAAATTGGCGGAGGCAGTATAAGAATAAATTCGCGGCAAATCCAGGAAGAGGTTTTTAAAACAATCGGCGTTGAAAAGAAAGTCTATCTGGAAAGGTTCGGATTCCTGCTGGAAGCGCTGGAATACGGAGCTCCGCCCCACGGGGGGATCGCCATGGGACTTGACCGCCTTATAATGCTGTTGGCCGGGGAAGACAGCATAAGAGATACCATAGCCTTTCCGAAAACTCAGAAAGGCGCGTGCCCTTTAACGAACGCTCCGGGAAGCGTTGAAGAATCTCTCCTGAAAGAAAATAAAATACGTGTTGACATCCCGAAAACAGAGTGATATATTATATGGAAAGTGAAAAGTGAAAGGTGAAAAGTAAAAAATACGCATTTTTAAAACTTTTGACTTTTAAATTGTAGTTTTAACTTTTGACTTTTAACATGGGAGAATAAGATGAATATAAAATATATGAGTTTAGTATTGGCGGTTCTGCTTCTTTCCGGATGCGCCTCGGTTCAGAAAGAAAAACCTGCAAAGACAAATAATAATGGTGCGGTTGCCGACACAGAGATTGATATAAAAATGAAGCAGCTTCTTGCCATTTCCGAAACAAGCCTTGAGGTCAGCAGGAGAGCGGAAGAAAAATCCGACGAAGCTCTCGCAAAAAGCACCGAAACGGCGGAAACAAGCGCAAAGGCGCTGGAAGCTGTGAACAAAGCCACCGAAGCAGCCGTCAATGCGGTAAAATACGTAGACCAGGAAGTGGCAAAGGCAGTGGATACGTCAAACAGAAATTCAAAGACGGCTATGGACCATGCGACACGGGAAGCGGAAAGAGCAATAGCCGCATCCAACGAAGCCGTTAAAGCTTCAAATGCCGCAAGCGAGAAAGCAATAGCGGTCGCCAACCAGACAATGGCCGAGGTAAACCGCTTGAGGGCAACGATTAAGATGGAAAAGGAAGTAGCTCCGATACTGGAGGAAGAGCCCGCGGTAAGCAAACCTGTATCCGAAAAAACCTATACCATAGTCAGAGGTGATACGCTCAGCGGCATCGCGTATAAGTATTATAACGACTCTTCAAAATGGCCGGTTATATATAACGCGAACAGGGACGTCATAAAAGATGCGAATGTACTTACTCCCGGGACAAGAATAGTAATTCCATAAAATGTCTCAGATTAAGGAGTTTTATCTTACCAACGAAGAGGCGCAAATCATATTCGGCGTCAGCGACAGCAATATTGAGTATATTGAAGAATTGACCGGCGTCAGTATTTTCGCAAAAGGCAACGCGGTAAAGATAAAAGGCGATGAACCTTCCGCAGAAAAAACCCTGAATCTTTTTGAAAAGATGCGGCGGCACGCGAAAGAGCACGGCAGTTTAAACCGAAGCGACATTCTGAGGATGGCGGGAGAAAACCCTCGCACCGGAGAAAAAGGCCCTGCGGGCCGCGAATCCATCCTTGTGGATTCAAAAAGAAAAACCATCTATCCCAGAAGCCCTAACCAGAAAAAATACATTGAGGCGGTAAGAAATTATGACATGGTAATGGGTATAGGCCCGGCGGGCACGGGAAAAACATACCTGGCCGTGGCATGCGGGATTGAAATGGTCAAGCAGGGCAAATTCCAGAAAATGATTCTCACAAGGCCGGCCCTCGAGGCGGGAGAAAAGCTCGGATTCCTTCCGGGCGACCTTGAAGAAAAAATAAAGCCCTATCTCCAGCCCATATACGATTCCATATACGACATAATGCGCTATGAAGAAATAAGAAAATGGACCGAGCGCAAAATCCTGGAGATTATTCCGCTTGCCTATATGAGGGGAAGGACTTTAAGCAACGCATTCATAATACTGGATGAGGCGCAGAATACGACGTTTGAACAGATGAAGATGTTCCTTACGCGCCTCGGCATAAACTCCAAAGCGGTGATAACCGGAGACATAACGCAGATAGACCTGCCTCTGTCGTCCCAGACGTCCGGGCTGGTGGAAATACAGCAGATTCTTCACAGGGTGGCGGGAATAAAATTCGTCTATTTTTCAAACAGGGACGTGGTAAGACATTCCCTCGTAAAGAAGATAATCAACGCTTATGAAAGACACCTCAGTAAAAAATCGGCCGGTGTTCAGGCTGAACAACCGCCAGAGAAAGGCCGGGGTTGACTGCGGAGCAATAAGAACGGCTCTTGAAAGATGCCCGGACTTGTTTCAGAGTCCGCCCTCCGAAATAGAAATAATACTTGTAAGCGACCGCAGAATCAGAGAATTAAACAGGCGCTTCCTGAATAAAAACACCGCAACCGACATAATGACATTCAGAACTTCAAGGGACTGCGGGGAAATCGTAATAGCGGCGGAAACGGCGGCGGAAAACGGCAGGATATATGGCTTGACTGCCGAATATGAGATAATATACCTGATAGTGCACGGCTATCTTCACCTTAAAAATTACAGGGATTGCACGGAAGCTGAGAAAAAAAGAATGTTTGCAAAACAGGATCGGATGTTTAAAAAGATAGCGAACAAGTCGGGAGGCGTCTTTTATGGAACCGGCGGAAAACGGCAGAAAACAGGACATAGTGGCAAGTTTCAACTCGGCGCTTGAAGGCCTTCTTTACGTTCTCAGGCATGAAAGAAACTTCAAGGTTCACATTACTTTTACCGTTTTGGTGATAATGCTGGGGCTGTTTTTAAAGCTTCCCCTGCCGGAATTCCTGCTTCTGCTCATCGTAATATCAACAGTTCTTATAACAGAAATGGTAAATACGGTTGTTGAAATAGTCGTCAACGTTTTCATAAGTGAATCCCATCCCGAAGCGAAAAAAGCGAAGGACATTTCCGCCGCCGCGGTTCTTCTGGCTACAGTATTGGCCGTTTCAGTCGGTTATTTCGTCATAGTAAAACACTTCCCCGCCGGCTGGAGAAATATTTTCCAGAACATAGCGGCATCGCCGTGGCACATGAGCTTTATTGCATTAATTCTCGTCGTATCCCTGTCCCTGCTCGCAAAACTGCTCATAGAAAGGAAATACTCCATCTCCGGCGGAATGCCCAGTATCCACAGCGTCATCGCCTTCAGCATATGGACGGCAATATCGCTTTTCACGTTCAGTGAATTTCCCGTCATATCGCTTCTTGTTTTCCTTCTCGCATTCTGGGTTGCTCAAAGCAGGGTGCTCCGGGGAATACACAAACCGCAGGAAGTGATTGTCGGCGGCATAATAGGCGTATTCCTCACAACCCTGCTCTTTCAATTGTTATGGAGGTGGTAAATGAACACTCTTAAAAAACACTTTCTTTCGGGGCTGATATTCATAATCCCCATATCGCTTTCATTATGGATACTTTTCAGAATAATCGTTTTCCTTGAGAATATACTCGGCTCCTTTATGAAAAATTTCCTGCCGGACATCTATATCCCCGGGCTGGGATTTTTTTCACTCATCTTCTTAATCCTGCTGATAGGATTTATCGCGGATAATTTTTTCGGCAAGAAGCTGCTCTCCGTTCTTGAAAAATTGTTCCAGAAAACTCCCGTGATAAACAGAATATACATGTTCATAAAAAACGTCAGCCAGAGTCTGCTTCACGGGAAATCCACGCCTTTCCGTTATCCGGTAAAAATAGAATTTTTCAGCGGGACTTATACAATCGGCTTTATCACGGGCGAATTCAGGACGGAAAGCGGAGAGGCTTTTTTAAACGTTTTTGTGCCCACCGTGCCGAATATAAGCACCGGATTTTATCTTATGGTCCCGAAAAACAAGGCTGAAAAACTGAACCTGTCCGTTGAGGAAGCGTTGAAAACGGCTATATCCATGGGCATGTTTGAATCCGAAAAAAATGGCTCCGGTAAAAACAGAAGCGATAATCCTGAAAAAAAATAATTTCCGGGAGACGAGCGTAATCCTCTCACTCTACACAGAGCATCTCGGCAAGATAAAAGGCCTGCTCAAGGGAGTCAGGACGGAAAAAAGCAGAATCCCGCCCCTGGCTTTTACGCCGGGAGCGCACATATTCGCGCTCTCTTACATGAAACGCTCCTCGGAACTGAACCTCATAAGCAGTCCCTCTCTGATAGAGTATTACGACATCTGCGGGAAGGAAAATCTTAAGGCGTGGCATCTGATACTCAACCTTGTAAACCTGTTCACACAGGAAAAAGAAAAAGACGAAAAAATCTTCAACCTGCTCAAAAAAACAGGAAAGATACTTGTCTCATCGTCAACACCTGAGATTGTATTTGTGATTTTCAAACTCAGGATAATAAAAATATTCGGCTACGGGATAGAGCTTTCAAGATGCACCATATGCAGAAAAGAAGAGGAGCATCCCTTTTTCAGCGGCAAGGAAGGAGGGATTGTGTGCCGCAAATGCCGCGGCAGGGAAGCTTATGCGGTGAACATATCCGGCAGGATTCTGAACGTCATGCGCCAGCTGGAAAGAATGGATATAGAAAAATCTGGTATAATAAAGAGCATTCCGGGCGAGATACTCCGGAAAATAAATTTTTATGCGAATATAACCCTGAACTATCATACGGACATGGATAAAATATGGTGGGCAAATGAAAAAAATCTCCTCTGAAAAAATTATCGCGGAAGTTGCGAAGCTTGTGGAGCGGACGGCATACCGCATACCGGCGGAAGTGAAAACAGCCCTAATGAAAAGTTACCGCGCGGAAAAAGCCGGCAGCGGGAAAAAATACCTCGGCATAATACTTGAAAACCTCATGGCCGCTGAGAAAGAGCGCCTGCCTATCTGCCAGGATACCGGGCTTGCCGTATTTTTTGTCGAACTGGGATGCGATGTCATAATCAACACAGGCAGATACCGGACAATTGAAGACATTATCAACGAAGGACTGCGGCGGGGCAGTAAAAACAGCTATCTCCGCCGCTCTATAGTCTCGCCCGTTGAAAGAAAAAATACGGGAACGAATGCGCCCGGCGTCATCCACCTTCTCCCGGGGGAAAAAGGAAAGCTTGAAATTACACTGCTGGCAAAGGGATTCGGCTCAGAAAACACCTCAAGGCTGGCGATGCTAAGCCCGAATTCGGGAAAAGAGGGCATAGAAGAATTTATCATTGAAACCGTCAGGCAGGCAGGCTCCCTCCCCTGCCCGCCCATCTTCGTGGGCGCGGGCATAGGCGGCTCATTTGAAAAAGCGGCGCTCCTCTCCAAGATTGCGCTCTGCAGAATGGGCGGGAAATCCCCGTACAGAAAGTGGGAGAAATTCCTCGTGAAAAAGCTGAACTCTTTGAAGATAGGGCCTGCGGGCTTCGGAGGAAAAACAACCGCCCTTGATGTGCGGATAGAAACATTCCCCACCCACATTGCGGGACTGCCGGTCGCGGTAAACATCTCCTGCTGGGCTCACAGGACCGGAACAGTAACATTATGAGTAAAACAACTTTCCTCAATTTCTCCTCTCCCTTGAGGGGAGAGGATTAAGGTGAGGGGTATTCCTTCCTTCCCCTCGCCCCTTGGGGGAGAGGGTCAGGGTGAGGGGTCTTCCTTTCTTTCCCTCGCCCCTTGGGGGAGAGGGGTGCTGGTGCGAAGAGTAATGAGCACCGTTTGGCACACCCGCCGAGTATGTGAGGCGGGTGACCGAAGCACGAAGTGCAAGAAGGGTGAGGGGTAAATGGTGAGGTTGAATATCATGAAAAAACACCTGTTATTTCCGCTGATTGACGACAGACAGATTAAGTCTGTCAGGGCAGGCGACGAGGTTGAAATCTCCGGCACAATATACGTCGCCCGCGATGCGGCGCATAAAAAACTCGCAGACGCTCTTAATAAAAACAAGCCCCTGCCCCTTCCTCTGAAAGGAAGCATCATCTACTATATGGGGCCCACGCCTGCGCCTCCCGGGAAAATAATCGGCTCGTGCGGGCCCACCACGAGTTCCCGCATGGACAAATACACCCTGCCCCTTCTGCAAAGCGGCTTGAAAGCAACGATGGGCAAGGGCGGCCGCAGTGAAGAGATAGCCGCAGGATGCAAAAAATACAAGGCGGTATATCTGATTGCCTACGGAGGATGCGGGGCTTATCTCAACAGGTTTGTAAAAAAATCCGAATGCTTCGCATACTGCGAACTCGGTCCGGAAGCTATTTATAAACTTGAGGTGAAAGGATTTCCCGCGATAGCGGGTATTGATATTAAAGGCAAAAACATCTATAATAAATAAGACCAATTTGGCTTCATAACCCCACATTCTCCCCTCTCCCCACTGGGGAGAGGATTAAGGTGAGGGGGTTAGTATTTTATAAATTCGCGCCCATAGTTCAATTGGATAGAACGCCAGGTTGCGGACCTGGAAGTTGCCTGTTCAAATCGGGCTGGGCGCATTTTTTTAAAGAGTCCGGGTTCGGGACTCCCCACACTCTTTCCTCGCCCCTTTGGGGAGAGGGTCCGGGTGAGGGGTCTTCCCTTTTTTCCCTCGCCCCTTTGGGGAGAGGGTCCGGGTGAGGGGGAATTTCAGTTGTTTCAACACGGGGCGTGGCTCAGCCTGGTTCAGAGCGCTTGGTTCGGGACCAAGAGGTCGGCGGTTCGAATCCGCCCGCCCCGATTTGCAAGCTTCCTTGGAGGCGGGTTCGAACACTGGTTCGAACCGAGGATGAATGCTTTCCTCGAAAAAAGGTTAGCAATCTTCTTTGAGAAAAATGAGGAGCTGGTGCGATAAATCCCCCCATGCCCCCCTTTATAAAAGGGGGGATTAAGAGGGGATTTCAATAGCACAATCCGCCCGCCCCGATTAAGACAGTCGCGAGTGGTAATCGAAAAGAGGCGGCGTAAGGAGAGCCTATTATGGGATTAATGATTGTAATCTTTCTGATTGTTGCAATTATTATCTTCAGAAGGCTCGGAGAATTAAATGAAAAAATTAATTTACTGCAAAAAAGAATGACGGGGCTTTACAAAGAGATTGAGAAAACCGGTCCGAAGCCCGTTACACTTCCAGTTGAACAATTAAAAGCCGCATCCGAAAAAGAAATAAAAATCGCCCCCCTTCAAATACCCGTTGAAAAACCTCCCGAACCGCAGAAAGAACCGGAAGAGATTACAACCGGAATCACCGGTGAAATCCATGAAAAAGAACTGAAACAATGGCTTAAGCTGGAAAGGATTATCGGAGAAAGATGGCTGGTATGGGTAGGCGCACTGGCATTAGCCGCAGGTTTCGGCGTCTTCATGAAATATGCTTTTGAGCAGGGATGGATAAATGAAGCACTGCGCATAATAATCGGCTTTCTGGGAGGACTGCTTCTGATATTTTTCAGCGAATTCCTCTACAGGAAAAACTTTCAGGCCCTTGCACAGGGGATATCCGCACTGGGATTTATTTTACTTTACCTCACTGCATTCACCGCATATCATTTTTACCATATGATAGGAGCGGGCACCGCCTTCATTCTGTTTTTCGCATCCTCTGTCGGAGGAATGTATGCCGCCATACATCACAACTCTTTTCCGACGGCATTTCTTTCCACTCTCGGCGCTTTTTTAATACCTCTATTTCTTGCCGACCCGGCTTACACCGCATATTACGAGCCAAAACTCTTTTCATATCTTTTTATTATTAACCTTGGAGTTCTTTACTCCTCGTCCCTTAAAAAATGGAGAATCCTTTCCCTTTTTTCTTTCTGCTTTACCGTTTTTTATTTCAACACATGGTATTTCCAGAGATACACCCACGCTGATTTTTCTCTGGCGCTGGGTTTCGCCGTCATATATTTCATCACTTTTTCCCTCATTAGCACCATATACAGCATTATACGAAAAGGACATTCTAAATGGGAAGACATCGTTCTTGTTATTGCCAACCCTGTCGTATTCTTTATGCTGCTGTATAATCTCATGGACAATAAAGCGCTGACGGGAATCCTGCCCTGCATCCCGCTCTTTATGGCCGCCTATCACTTCATCCTTGCAGGGATAATAAGGAAGCTGAACGGCAAGGATATCTTCTTATACTTTGCGCTTATCGGAACTGCCGTAGGGCTGCTAACCCTGCCGGTACCCATGCTGGTAGAGAGTTACTGGATTACAACCGTATGGGGTGCCGAGGCGCTTATCCTCTTAGCCATAGGTTCGCTCCTTGACAGAAAATCCCTGCGAGTAGGCGGGCTGTCAATCTTCTTCCTTGTTGTCTTAAGACTGTTCATTCTGGACTCGGCAATACCTTATAACAGAATCAGCTGTTCCTGCCTGTTTTTCAACCTGAAATTCCTTGCGCTTCTTCTTTCCTCTTTTTCTTTCGGGCTGGCAGGTTTTTCCCTGGGCAGACTTAAAAACATTACCCCTGAAGAAAAGGCTTATTCCGGAACGCTGTGGACAGCCTTCATCGTCGGGTTATTCTGGATAGCAAACGTAGAGATATTCTCTTACTTCTCCTCGCAGGTATGGCTGCATGGCATAGAATGGATTTCCACAACCGTTCTTTGGACAGTCTTTTCTTTCTTCCTGTTTCTCATCGGCGTGAAGGAAAAACTTCCGGCTTTCCGCACTACAGGGCTCATCCTGATTACGGCAACATTCATTAAAGCCATTGCGGATTCTTTTTTTACATACCGATATACGTACGGCTGTCTTTTCCTGTTTAACCTGAAATTTCTTTCAGTCGCGGCTTTGCTTTTTACCATGGCATATGCCGCTTCCCTTTACGGCAGTGAGAGAATTGAGAAAACTGCGTTTGAAAAAACGGCTGTCCCATATCTGTGGACGCTCTTCATCATCCTGCTTTTTGTGGAATTAAACGTTGAATATGTTTACTCATGCACAGGGATATGGGGCTTAGGGGAACAGAAAATGATGGCTGCCCTCTCTTTCCTCTGGATTCTTTACGGTTTTGGGCTTCTCATTGCAGGCATCATGAAAAAGTCCCTGCCCCTTAGAATTTCCGCTCTGTCGCTTTTCGGCATAACGCTTTTAAAGGTGCTGTTCGTTGACATGCAGTCCGTCGGGCAGATTTACAAAATACTCCTGCTTCTGGGAATAGGCTTCATCCTTCTCGTATGCGCCTATTTCTACCGTAGATACCGGAAGCGTCTCGAAGATTCTCAGAAGGATGAAAAACCATTATGACAAATAAAGGGCTGCTTGAACTATCTCTTATATTTTGGATAAGGCGGTAGTCTAAGGGAATCTTTTTCAGCTAAGTATGACCTCGGCGGTGTGGTCACGCCTGTCGTCGATAAGCTGAATGCTTTTTTCTTCCTGATTGATTCCGTCAACCTTCACACCGGTAACCTCTTTGCCGTTGGCTGTCTGCACAATATCAATATGGTAAACGGTTTCCCTGTACCGATAATGTATCCTGAAGGATTTCCAGCTTTCCGGCAGGCGCGGGGCAAACCGCAATATGTTTCCTGATAGATGCAGTCCCATAAGCGATTCCATGATAAGCCGGTACATCCAGCCGGCTGAACCCGTATACCATGTCCATCCCCCTCTTCCGGCAAGGGGCGCAACGGAATAAACGTCGGCGGCAACAACGTAAGGTTCCACTTTGTAGATTTGAATAGCTTCCGGCGTACTGCCATGGTTAACGGGGTTTATCATCCTCAGCAGTTCCCATGCAAGCTCTTTTTCCCCCGTCTCGGCAAAGGCCATTATTGTCCAGATTGCACCTTGCGTATACTGGCCCCCGTTTTCCCTGACGCCTGGCAGGTACCCTTTTATGTAGCCAGGCTTCATCTGCGAGTCGTTGAACGGCGGCGTCAACAGTAAAATGAGCCCTGAATCGCGTTTAACGAGCAATTTTTTCACGGCTTCCATCGCAGTGCGCGAACGCTTTTCCTCCCCCGCTCCGGAAAGAACCGACCAGCTCTGTGAAATGGAATCAATACTGCATTCGTCGTTTACGGAAGAACCGAGGGGCATTCCGTCGTCGAAATATGCCCGGCGGTACCATTCTCCGTCCCATGCGTGTTTATCTATGTTTTCACCCAGGCCAGATGCTTCCTCGAGACAGCGCTGTGCGAATTTTTCATCTCCGTGTTCGCGGGCAATCTCCGCAAAGCCGGTAAGTATGTTGTGCAGGAAGAAAGCCAGCCAAACGCTTTCTCCTTTTCCCTGTTCGCCTACATGGTTCAGGCTGTCGTTCCAGTCGCCTGCACCGATAAGCGGCAGGCCGTGGCGCCCATACTTCAATCCGTTTTTAATCGCCCTGACGCAGTGTTCATATATTGATGCCGTTTCATCGGCATGTTCCGGAAGGTCATAATAATCATGTTCATTCGCATTCAGCGGCCGTCCGCGGAGAAAGCCAGCCTGTTCATCCAGTATGCCGCGGTCTCCGGTGCTCCCGACATAGTAAGCGGTGACGAACGGCAGCCACAGGAAATCGTCGGATATGCGGGTGCGCACACCGCGTCCGGAAGGCGGGTGCCACCAGTGCTGGACGTCTCCTTCCCTGAACTGCCGTGATGCGCACAAAAGAATATGTTTCCGCGCAAATCCGGGGTCGGCATGGATAACCGACATCGTATCCTGAAGCTGGTCGCGAAACCCGACGGCGCCGGAGGATTGGTAAAAACCGCTTCTTGCCCGGAGGCGGCAGGCGAGCGTCTGGTAGAGGAGCCAGCCGTTGACCATGATATCTATTTCCTTCTCGGGAGTCTCTACGTTTACAGTGCCCAGAGTGCGGTTCCAGAATTCCCATACCTGTTCCAGTGCGCGCCTGGCGGCTTCCGGTTCCCTGAATCGCCGGACAAGGCCGCGAGCTTCCTCAGTATTCCTGCCCGCACCGAGTATGAATACAACATCGCGTTCTTCATCTTCCCGCAATTCTACGAGGACCTGAAGCGCTGCGCAGGGATCCAAGCCGGCGCCGGTTTTGCCCGAAAGCCTTGTCCTGCGCAATGCTGCCGGGCTTGCAAGGCTGCCGTTGCGCCCGATAAATTCCGTCCTGTCGCCGGTCGCTGTGCGTTCCGCCGCATTTACCTCGAAGAAAATAACATGGTCCGGGAAATCCATGCTGAATGGATTCCGTGCAAAAAAGGCGCGGCTTTCGGGGTCTATCTCGCTGACAATATACATCTGCGTCTTTTCTCTGTGCTGTCCCATAACCGGTTCCATATATCCGGTCACGGCGATTCTCCGTTTGCGGCCGGACGTATTTCGCAATTTTATGGAAATGAATTTAACCGGGCTGTCGGTAGCCGCATATGTCCACATTTCGGAACTTATGCCCTGGCCGGCATATTCAAATACGGAATACCCGAATCCGTGCCTGCTTACGTAGGAGTTTTTCCCTCTTGCGGGCATCGGAGAGGCAGACCAGAACAGACCGGTCTCTTCATCACGGATATAGAAGGCTTCTCCCCCGCAGTCGGTAACAGGGTCGTTGCACCACGGCGTGAGACGGAACTCGTGTGCATTTTCGCTCCATGTGTACGCTGTACCGCTTTCGGAAACTACGGTGCCGAACTCGGGATTCGCCAGCACGTTTACCCACGGAACGGGAGATTGGCGGGAAGGCGTTGTATTTATTACATATTCACGGCCGTCATGCGTGAATCCGCCGATGCCGTTGTTGAAGATAAGGCTGCGTTCCGGTGCTTTATCTTCCTTAGGAAATTTCGGTGCAAAAATGTTTGACGGTTTCAATCCGGGAATGTTCAATTCCGTATATCTCCGGCTATCCAGGTGTTCTGTAATGCCGGCGGCATCGGTGATGATAATCCTGGCGGCTGTCTGCATCAGAATCTTGTCCGGGTCCGCTATCTGGTCGCTCCGACGGACAAAAATGCCGCCCGGGACGCCGACCGGTGCAATCTTGGTTCCCGCAGTAGCCATGGACATGATACGGTCATGGAGTATCTGCCGGTATCCCGACTGGTCCTCGTTCCAGATAATCAAATCAACCGCGAGTCCTTTCATCCGCCAGTAAGCGTGCGCGTCTATAAGCTGTTCAACAAGTCCAAATTTTGATTCATCGCCTATTCTCAGAAGAACAATGGGCAGGTCTCCCGAAATGCCGTAGCCCCACAATTCGGACTGACTGCGGTTGTTTTTGGCAAGTACTCCCGGACTGGCGCGCAAGAATAAATTTGCATAGATAAGCGCGCCGGCGAGCCGTCCGAACAGCTGCGCATCCGATTCGGTAATGCCGAGTTGATGCAGGATTACCTGACTGTGCGTCCACGAGAGAGCCAAAATGCGGTCCGCGAAAGACTTATCGTGGTACTTGCCGGCAAGAGTTACGGCAGCATCACGGGTCTCGGCAATGCCGAATATCATGTCCAGGACGGCAGTCTGCTCCGGCTTCACGGTTATTGTTGTCTTGATTGCCGCTACCGGGTCGAGCACGGAGCCTTCACTGCCTGAGAGTCTTTCCCCGCCGGTTATCGCCGTTGGATTGCGGAGGGTCCTCCCCCTTCCGATGAAACGCGCCCTGTCGGTTTCGTAAGAAATTTCTTCGAGAGAGGCGTTGTGCACTTTTGCCAGGTGCGCCAGCCAAACGGGTTTTTCTTCGTCTGAACGCGGCCTGCGCCTGCAGAGAATAGCCTGCCGTTCTCTGAGTATCTCGGTCTCCATGAAAAGTCCGTTAAAAAGGGGATGCGTCGCCTCGGCATCGGGGGGAGCAAGGACTATCTCGGCGTAACTGGTAAGTTCTATCCTGCGCTCTTTGCGAGAGGTATTGGTTATGTTTACCCTGCGGAGTTCCACGTCTTCTTCAGGCGAGACTGCAATTTCGGTATGCAGACGAAGTCCCTCATGCTGGGTCCGGAATTCCGCGCGCGCCTGCGAGAATATGGCCTCGTAGTATTTTGAAGGGCGCTGTGCCGGCTGTGAACTGACAGACCACGATTCCCCGGTGAACATATCGCGCACATAACAGAATATGCCCCTGCTGTCGCATGTTGTATCCTCTCTCCACCTGGTCACCGCTATATTTTTCCAGCGGCTGTAGCCGCCGCCGGAGTTTGTAATCATCACGTGGTAACTGCCGTTGGACAGCAGATGAACCTCGGGAACCGGCGTGTCAGGGGTTGTGAAAACGCGCATGAGCGCCCCGTATTCCACCAGTTCGCGCCTGCTTTCCAGTGATTCAGCCAGGTTAGGGAAAAACGGCTTGACGTCGGGAACCTTCTCCTGCAAAAGGAGTTCCGCCGCCTTGAATGCAGGGATTTGCTCAAATCGTTTCTGCATCGGCCGGTCAAGCAGAACGTAGGCGGCTGAAAGGAGTATCATGCCCTGGTGGTGAGCCATGAACGAGCGCACCACGGCCTTTGATTCTCCGCGCGCCGTTCGTCTCGGGGTATAGTCAACCGCTTCAAAAAAGCCGTATCTGCCCTCGCATCCTTCGCGCGCCAGCCGTTGAAGATTACGGCAGGCTGTTTCCGGTTTAACCGTAAGTGCGAGCGCCGAAGAGTAGGGAGCGACGACAAGATTTTCCGCCAGTCCCCTCTTGAATCCGAGACCCGGAACGCCGAAGGCCGAATAAAGATAATTTTTTTCGGTATCTACCGAGTTGTATCCTGATTCGGAAAAGCCCCATGGAATCCTGTTTTGCGATCCGTGTTTAATCTGCCAGTCAACGACAGTCCTGTATGTCTGGTTCAAAAGGGTGTTCTCGTAGTCGGGCATTACCAGCAGGGGCATAAGGTATTCAAAAAGCGACCCGCTCCATGAGAGCAGGACAGGTTCTCCGCCGAAGGCCGTCACCAGACGGCCGAGAGAAAACCAGTGTTTTACCGGCAGGAGGCCCTTTGATATGAGCAGAAAACTGCCCAGCCTTGATTCCGATGCGAGAAGGTCATAATGAGAAAGGTCGCGCTTGTGTTCCTCCTCGTTGAACCCGATGGCGAGAAGATTTCGCGATTTATTGTAGAGAAAGTCATACTCCATATCGGCGAGTTGGCCGCACTTCATGGCAAGATTCTCAATGAGCTCAACACGTTCCTGAGCCCTTGATAGAGCATCGGCCAGCATGCGCCGCAAATCCTCCAGTCGTTTTCTTCCGGAATCTTCCGTCTCCATATTTCTCTGCATCCGGTCTATCGACGACAGTATGGCCGAGTTGGTGCGTATGGCTTCATTGAGCGTCTGGATATTTTCAAGCCGCGCAAGCAGGGATTTCAATTCATCCGAAATCTTCAGGCCGTCCGGAACAAACCCGGTAAACGGAGCCAGGGATGCAAGCTCCCCTGACATATCCGTGCAAAGGTCTTCAGCCGCACGCGCCCAAAGGAGCAGTTCGCTGTCATCAGGCAGGCTCATGATGCTGAGGACATTCCTTAATTTCGAAGCAATCAGGGAAAGCGCTTCTTTTACGGGGCCGGGCTTCCCGGGGATTTTTTCCAGAGTATCTCTGAGTTCTACCAGTTTTGTTATCGCGTCCATCACGGAATTTGCGGCCAGGGCGTCGGCCGGCAGTTGTTTCTCCGCCGCATCGAGAAACATGTTCAGGGTATCGGTAAATCCGTCGAATATGCGGGGAGGCAAAATCTTCCGGTCGGGCAGTTCCAGAAGTCCCTGTCTGAAAATCGTAAGAAAGTACTGGAGGTTGCCGCTGTCTACGGTAGAGACGTATAACGGATGCAAAGGCTTAAGCGTCCGGGTATCATACCAGTTGTAGAAATGGCCGTGAAACCTTGCAAGTCTTTCCATGGTGTTCAGCGTTTTTCGCGTCCGTTCAAGAAGTCCTCCGGCTGAAATGTATCCGAAATCATACGCCGAAAGATTAGAGACCAGCAGAAAACCTATATTCGTCGGAGAGGTCCTGTGGGCAGCTTTGGCTACAGGATGTTCCTGGTAATTGTCTTCGGGAAGCCAGTTGGATTCTTCTCCTGCAAACGTTTCAAAGAAAAGCCATGTCTTGCGGGCGAGTTTCCGGAGAAATACGTTGTGACCGCGGGACAGGACAGTTTCGCGCCTTATTTCCGGCAGGCTTATCCGCCAGGCGAGGAACGGACAGAAAAACCAGAGAAACAGCAGGAATAGAAGTTCCATGTGAACTCCGGAGGGAAAGCCGGCAAGATATGCCATAAGGCAGACCGCGGTAAACGGAGCAATCCACATTTTCCTCCAGAAGTAACCATGATTCTGCAATGCGTTTCTTTCCGCGTTTTCCGCCGCCGTCCACTGCAAAAGGCCCCGCCGTGTGAATAACAGCCTTCCGGCCGTCCGCAGTATGGCGTTAAGGCATATATACGCTTCGTACGGCAGGAAAATAAGGGTGAACAATGTCTGGACAAGGGACCTGCCAACCGAGCGCAGGGTCTCGCGCAGCCGGAATTTAATAGTCAATCCCCGGGCTTTCCTGATAACGTCGAATGCCGCCGAAAGAATTGACGGTCCCAGAATGATGCCTGCCGCCGCGGCGGCCCAGAGCCATAACGGTCCCGCCCATACCCAGCCTGTAATCAGCATGAAAATTAAAGCTGGAGGCACTAAACTGCGCCGCAGGTTATCAAAAATTTTCCACCGGGATAGTGCCGAAAGCGGATTTTTGAGACGTTTTCCTCCGGGACCGGGCACGCTCGGAAAAAGCCATGCTGCAATCTGCCAGTCGCCCCGGATCCAGCGGTGCCTGCGGCTTATGTCCGCGGTATATGTTCCAGGGAAGTCTTCGTAGACCGTGACGTCGCTTACCAGTGCCGTTCGCACATAGCATCCTTCAAGAAGGTCGTGGCTCAGAATTCTGTTCTCCGGAAATCTTCCTTCCAGCGCCCGGCTGAATATGTCAACATTATACAGTCCCTTGCCGATGAAAGAACCCTCGTTGAACATGTCCTGGTATACGTCCGAAATAGTGCGGGTATACGGGTCAAATCTCGGGTCTCCGGAAAAAATCTGCGCGAACGGTGAACGGTTTGCGCTCAGAAGGCTGATTCCCGTGCGCGGTTGAAGGATTCCGTATCCTGCGTCAACCCGTTTTTTCAGTTCGTCATATTGCGGCCGGTTCAACGGATGTTCCGCAACCGATACCAGCTGGCGTGCCGAGCCGTTTGGAAGTTGCGTATCCGTATCCAGCGTGAGCACGTATTTTACCCTTTTAAGCATTCGCGTATCGCCCGCGATACTGGAGAACGCATTCCCTTCTTTCCCCCGCAGAAAAGAGTTGATGTCCTCTATTTTTCCGCGTTTGCGTTCGCGGCCCATCCATGCCCGCTCCTGCGGATTATAACGGCGCGGACGGTGGAAGAGAAAGAATATATCAGTCCTTTCTTGGCTGTACTTCTCATTCAATGCGTTTATTCCCTCTACGGCAGCTGCAAGAAGCCTTTCGTCGTCAGGCATTGATTCCCGGGGCGCATCGCAGAAATCGGTTACGAGGGCGAAATGCAAATGCGAATCACGGTTGCCCATGTAGCGTATTTCCATCTGGCGCAGGAGGTTATCGATTTCTTTCAGTCCTAAGAGCAATGTCGGAATAATAACGAGCGTGCGGGCATTTGAAGGAATGCCTTCGGAGAAATCCATTCTTGGCAGATACTGCGGCCGAACCTTCAGCGTGACCGTCCTGTTGACCAGTTCAACCGCAAGCTGGCTTAGTGCCAGAAAAGCAAAGATGGACAGCGCGATGAATGCCGGCAAAGATACTGCATGCCGCAATACGCGGATGAGGAGTGCGCCCGTGCCGAGGAATGTCAGGAAGAATATCGTTCCGAGATAAACTGTCAGCGGGTAATCGCTGCATATCATGCCGAATGATTTACGGAGCTTCCGAAAAAAGGAGAGGCGTATTCCAGCCGCCTGTTCCAGGAGGGGAAGGCCTTTATCCACAAGGTAATATCCGACATGGGAGGTGCGGTCTTTTCTGTCTTTCCCGTCCTCGCCCTGCCGTGTCATACCTACCGCCATTCGGGCAATTTCGACCTCATCCCTGCCGCTGCTCCTGGCCGTTTTTTCTATGACATGCCGGTACTTGTCCCGGGAAGCAAAATCCATGCGGGCGTAGGCGTCGGAAAAATCTTCACGGAGAACCCGTTCCGCGATGCTTACGTTTTCTATGAATACGTGCCAATCCATCTCCTCCGTAAAACGCATGCTGGAGATGCTGTTTTCAACGGAGACCTGATTGGCGGCCTGCTGCCTGTTTTCATCCTGAACGACCCGTTCAATCGTGAGCCCTTTTTCAGCGAGGCGCTGTTCTATCCAGGCGATGGTGAATGTGAAAGCGTGTCCTTGTCCCTGCAGGCGGCGGGTGAACTCGGCAATAAACGGGGTCCGCATAAGCTGTTTTTTGCGAGCAAGTTCCGCCATCAGAAGGATAATATCTCCCGGTTCACTTTCCGCTGTTTCCATCAGTTTGTCAACCCACTCTTTGGCACTGTTCAAATCATCTCTGTTTGCTATGACGCGCGCCATAATGCGGCGGAGGTTCTCTACCAGCGCCAGCCTGAGCATGATAGGTATAGCCCAGAGTTCGCCGAGATTCAGCGGTGTCACCGACTGGTATCCCATTATGAAGCTGACCAAACACTGCATATCTGCCCGTCCGTCGACATGGGAGATGAGTTCAAAAATGATCTCATATACGCGCGGGTAGCCGGCCATCGGCCCGTTTGAAAGGCGCGGAAGTTCGCGGCTGTAGCCTTTCGGCAAGTGCTGGCGTATGGCAAGTATTTGTTCTTTAATCAGGTAGAAATTATCAAGGAACCATTTGTCGGCTGGAGAAAGCTCCTGGTCCTGTGCAACGGCCCTGGTTATAATCCTGTAGGCTTTCTGCAAAAGATGTTCGTTCTCAGAAAGGCGGTCCAGAAGATAATCCCGTCCGGGTTCTTTGGTAACACGGTGTTTTTTTGCGAGTTCGGCGGCGTGATGTTCCAGCTGTTCAACGCTCAATAATTCGGCTCGCAGGGGTTCGTCAATGTTCAGAAAGCGGAGAGGTTTATGAATTGTGAAAATATTCTTGACGCGCTCCGGCAATTCAAAAAACTGATTTTTGTCCTTTTCCAAACCTTTTTCACTCCTTGGGCCGCGCAGAGATTCCTTCTGTCCGAAAATTGATATTCTCCGAACAGCATTAAACAACAACCGGTATTTTTCTTGGATTTGAATATGCGGCGGCTGTAGAAATTATAACATAGAAGGGGCGGAAAGAAAAAAACAGGAGGTAAAACTTCCTGCCTTCGGTCTTCGGTCAACGGGCTCACCAACCCGCCCTCTGTGCCTTGCGGCGCTCTTCACTCATCGCACCAGCAGCCCTCACTCGCCCTCAGTGTGCCGTACTGCGTTTCCAAGTGCAATGGTCTGTTGGAAACAGCGCAATAGCTGAAAATTCACCTAACGGAGGAAGCGGGAATCTGCTTGGCTACCCCTATGATATCTTCAGCCGGCAGAATCACGGGGAATATACCCATTTCCGACAATCCTCCTCCGAACAGGGAGCCGAATCCCATATTTCCCGCACCGGCTGAAACCGGCGGCATCCGGAGAAGCAGTATCCCCACAATCTTTCCCTTCACATTGAAAACAGGGCATCCGAGGGCGGTTATGTTTTCGTCCGGCACGTAGAATGTCCGGGGCCTGGCCATCACGGCTCTCACGTAATCCATGACGGCGAAAACAACCCAGCCGCCGTCTCTTCCCATCCTGCTTAAAAAAATGACGGGCTCAAGAATCTCCGCCTTCGCGTTCAGGGAAAGGTCTATTGCCTTAAGCGGTTCTGCCAGCGGCTTTTCCGGGCGCACAAAGGCCATGTCAAGGTCCGTATCCCTCATGACTATCGTGCCGGGTATCTCTTTCCCGTCGGCAAGGCGCATCGTTATTTTGGTTATCTCGCTTTCCATTTTGAAATCAGAATCTTCTCCTCTCGCACTCTTCATAAGCCTTCCGAAGATATCCGCGGGATTGGAAGCGCTCAAAGAGAAAACCGCCAGCCCGGAGGGGTCTATGATTGTTGCCGTTATTTCCGTTTTTCCCTCCGACGTTGATTCCTGGCCGGCCATTCCCATGCGGCTGCTTATCACAATCTCCAAAGTGATTACGCAGTTTTGAGATTCGGAAATAATCTTCCTTCCCGCAGAAACGCCGTCTTCAGCGGCTTCGGATGCAGAGAAAAAGAACAGACAAAAAACGACCGGCAACAGAAAAACCGCCCTTCGCATTCTAAAAAGAATCTTCATCGCATTCCTCCTCGTATTTTTCCCGCTCACAGCCAGAGCGGTTCAAACTCAAGGTACATAAGATAGATTCCCCTGCGAACCTGGAATACGGCTGTCTTCGGCTTATCAGCGGCGATTTTTTCCATCGCTTCTTCGAGCAGTGATATATTCCCGGCAGACTGCCCGTTCACCCTGATGATAATATCCCCGGTCCTCAAATCGCCGAGGGCGGCCCAACTGCCGCGCTCCACAGCCTCCACCATAACGCCCTGTTCTTCAATGCCTTTTTCCCGAATGACGTCCTGAAAGGCAATCTCGCGCGCCGTAAAACCGAAGTTGTCATCCCTGTATTTCTTCATCTCCCTCGGCAGTTTCGGAGAAGCTGAGAGCTTCATCTTAATCTTCATTTCTTTAAGGTTCCGCAGTACAGCAAGCTCTACTTCATCGCCTATCCTGTACTGGCGCACCATGGCGGGCAGAACATCAAGATCCTGCGGGTTATACGCCGGAATTTTTTCTCCGTTGAGAGCTATTATTAAGTCCCCCGCCTTCAGTCCTGCCTTTGAGGCGCTGCTGTCGGGATAAACCTGAGTAACCCTCACGCCGGTCACGCCCGGAATGTTAATGTGTTCGGCTATCTCCCTGGTCAAAACCTGAATGCCGGCCGGAATCCATGCCTTGGACACCTCAACCCCGCTGTCCTGCAATTTAGGTATTCCGACCTTTACCACGGTTATGTGCTGTTCTCCCCTGCGCTCAAAAGAAACCAGTGCGGGAACGGGGTTTTCTGCGCCTTTCATAAGCTTTTCGGTAAAGACGGCCAGCCTTTCAATGTCCGCAAACAGACTGCCGTTCACTTCAGTAATGATGTCGCCGGAAGAGATTCTCGGCCTTGCCGAGTCGCATGGCCCTCCGGGCCTCACATCCGCAACAAGAATGCCGTCGCGGCTGTCCCTCTTCATCTCCCTGGCTGACATTGCCGAGATATTGTTTCCCACAAAACCCCACTGCTTTAATTCCTGAAGTCTGAAACGAGCGGCTTCCCGTTTTTCAGTCGTCAAATTCAGTGTTATCTTTTTCCCGCTTCGCAACACGGCTGCGGCTATCCCTCTGCCCGGCGGGATTCCGGCAACAAGCTGGTTGAAGAGCGGCATTTCTTCGTCAAACCTGACGCTTACCGGCTTCCGGTCAAGCTCCAGCAGGATGTCCCCCGGAAGAAAGCCTGCCTTATCCGCGGGCGAACCTTTAATCGCGCCGCTGACAAGCACGCCGCTGTCCCTGCCCGAGGATTTGAGAAGGGGCTGTACCTCCAGCCCTGTCCAGCTGCGGACAACTTCGCCTTTTTCAATAATCTGTCTGACAACGTCCTGGACAAGATTCCCGGGAATGGCGCCTCCCAGTCCCATTTTTATTTCATTGATTCCGACTATCTTTCCCTCAATGCTGACCAGAGGCCCTCCGGAGTTGCCTCCGTAAATGGGCGCATCATGGCCTATCCACCGAACCAGAGAACCCACGTCCTCGCCTTCCATTGTTAATTTATAAAAAGAAGCTGGAGGCATTACCAGGCTTGTGTTGCTCACAATTCCCATTGTTACCGACTGTGAGAATGCATACGGACTGCCCATCGCCAGTACTCTGTCCCCGACCTTAAGTTTTGAGGAATCTGAAAATCCCGCAAAGGGAAAGTCTTTCTTCTCCCCGGGGATGAGCTGAATAACGGCTATATCCGAAAGAGGGTCGGTGCCTGCAAGCCGTCCTTCTATTTCGCTTTTATCGGAAAGCGTGCAGGTTATCCGCTTTGCCTTTCCCGCAACATGGTGATTGGTAACGACATATCCTTCTTTGTTGATAATGACGCCGCTGCCGAAACCCTCCGTATCTTCCTCCCGTCCCTGATAGTAGTCGGTGGTTACAACCCTGATTCTTACAAGCGCCGGCTTTACCGAGCTGATTGCCGCTTCCACCTGTTTTTGGATATCCGCGGCATTATCACCGGCAGAAATCCCGGAGGCAAGAAAGAAAAGACACATTGCGGAAAGGAATAAATATTCTGCGGCTTTCGGGATGAACCTGATTTTCCTTCGGATTTCCATTGGACCCCCTTATGTTCGGCCGGGTTCTGTCAAACTTGGCTACATTATTGTTTTGTGCTCCCTCTCCCTTGAGGGGAGAGGGTCCGGGTGAGGGTGAAAGATTTTGGCCAATAACATCCAAAACTCCCTCT
>JAFGKM010000032.1 GCA_016928555.1 Candidatus Omnitrophota bacterium
ATCCGCCCTTGAATCCTCCGCCTGCCAGCATGACCGAAAAACACTTGCCGTAATGTCCGCGGCCGCCGTTCCACGGAGGTTCCCAGGAAACCTTCGGCTCCCTGCCGAACTCTCCGCCCCACCATACAATCGTTGTATCAAGCAGGCCCCTGTCCGAGAGATCCTTGAGCAGGGCGGATACCGCAACGTCCATCTCGGGCATCTTGCGCCGCATGGTCTCAAAATGCTGGTTGTGAGTGTCCCAGCCGGCGTAGTTGATGGTTACGTACAGCACGCCGCTTTCAATTAGGCGGCGGGCAACCAGACAGCACTGGCCGAATTTATTGCGTCCGTACATGTCCCTTATTTCGTCTTTTTCGGCGCTCAAGTCAAAAATCTTTGCGGTGTCTCCGAGTATGATGTCGTATGCCTTCGTGCGGGTTGAATCAAATTTCTCGTAATTCTTTTCTTCGGGTGCGGCATTTCCAAGAGTATCTGTTTTCCCGAGAAATTCCTTCCTTGCAAGCTGTCTCTGCTCCGAAACGCCTTCCAGAAAAAGTCCTTCAACCGCGAAGACCGGTTTGCTGGGGTCTCCTCCCGTAACGAACGGCTTGTACCTTGAATCCAGGAACCCCACCTCTGAAAACCGCCCCTGCGGCGTGGTCAATATGACATAGGGAGGAATTTCTCCCTTGTATCCGCGGTCGTATCCCTTGAAGAGAGAGACCACCGCTCCCGCGCTCGGGTAAACCAGTTTTTCACCGGCAGAGTGTCCCGTCTGCATTATGTAAGCCGCGGTTTCGTGGCCGTTGATGCCGTGGGTCATACTGCGTATTATGGAATACTTGTCCGCATGTTTTGCCAGGTTGGGCAGCATCTCGTTAATCTCTATCCCCGGCACATTGGTTTTTATCGTCCCGGCGAAAGGTCCGCAATAGTCATAGCCGGCGTCCGGCTTGGGGTCAAAGGTGTCCAGGTGGGACGGACCGCCCCAGAGCCATATCTGGATAACTGCCTTTGCCCGGGAAGGCTTTCCGTCCTCCTGTCCGTAGGCGGTTATAAGAAAGGTGCAAAACGTTAGGGCAAAAACCCATAAGATTCTGTTCAGCAATTTATAATTTCCCATTTTGTCATCCCTGCCTCTTTACCCGTTCTCTCTTCTGCATTCCGCGGCCGCGCATTTTCATCGGGTAATTATCTAATGCCTGTATATGAACTCTTTGTTATTTATCAGCGCCCAAACGAAATCCTGTACCGCTTCTGTTTTTTGAATCCCCTCTATGCTGAAGTATTCTCCGGCGGCCGCTATCTCTTCCGCAGTCGGATATCTGGAAAGCATGAAAAGATATATGTTGTCTATTGCCTCTTTCGGACTGTTCCTTAATGCAAGAAGTATTATCTTTCGCAACTTTTCGCTTGACTGTATCCTGCGCTGTATGTCGCTTGAATTGATAAGGTACCTCTGCTGTGCGTCGGTGATGTTGTTATTTCTCTCCGACTCCTTTCCCGTATCCCTTGAAGGACGCCCGAACAGCTCAAGAAAAGGCCCGGTGATGCTTCCGTCGGACAGCAGGACGTTGCGCTGGTATCTCGGGGTTACGGTGAAAGGCTCCGGGATAGGGCTCACGTACTCTTCACCGCCGCCTCCGATTCTGCAGAGCATGTCAAGCAGAACCTCGGCATCAAGCCTGCGCACTGGATAATATGCGAAAAGTCTTTCCGCATCGGGGTCCGTACTTCTGGGTATGGAGGATTGCTGGTACGTTCTGGAATTGAGTATCAGCCGGTATATGTGCCTCAGGTTGTAGTTTGAGCTGACAAGTTCTTTTTCAAGGTATGCGAGAAGCTGCGGATTTGAAGCAGGATTGTCTTTTCTTATGTCGTCGGGCTCATGGATAATGCCCCTTCCCATGAGCCATGACCAAATGCGGTTGACGATGTTTTTTGCAAACCATGGATTATCGGGCGTTATCAGCCAGTCGGCGAAAACAATCCGCGGGTCCCTGTCCGCAGGTATTGACACCTTCGTCCCGTCGGGGAAAACCGCTTCAATCGTCCCTTCCGCCGGCTTGCAGTAGACTATCTCCTCTTTCCACTCTTTTGTGGATTTATAAGCCACTCTTGAGAAAAAAGCCGACATGCCCGAAACTGTCTGTTCAGGAGCGTTTTCCGGGCGCATCCCCATGAAGGTAAGGGCAACTGCGCCTGCTATTGAAGAAGGGCCGCGCCCCTGCAGTGCCCTGTAGAAATTGACCTGCGGCTCGCGGAAATTGCTGCCGCTTGAAGTGAGCATCTGGCGGACAAAAATGTCGTAGGGCTTGTTCTCCTTCAGGCTTGAAAGTATCCAGCGGTGGTATGCCTGCACCGCGTTGGGCCAGAGATTGATTGGAAATTCGGCCTTGACCCGGAGTATATCGCCCCACTTGAGGGACCAGTACTCGGCAAACTCGTTGCTTTCCAGAAGAAAGTCTATGAGAGCTGACCTTTTGTCGGGACTGGTATCCTTAAGGAATTCTTTTACGTCTTCGGGTTCCGGAACCATGCCGATAATGTCAAGATAGGCGCGCCTTAAAAAAACCTCGTCTGAACAGGATGGAGCGGGTTCTATCCCCTTTGCGCGCAGACCGGCAAGTACGTGTTTATCCAGGACGCTTTCGGGAACGGACCATTCGGCGCTTTCAAAAGGAGAAACAATCTGTCCGGCGCCGCAGAGCCTGACTGACAGGCACAATGCCGCCGTTGCAAGGCAGGCGAACTTTTTTACAGTCATTGTTATAAGATGCCTTTTTTATACGCCGCAGTTTTTGATTGACTTTTTTTGCGGCGGAACCGTCAATGTTACTATCTACACCATATTTGACTTAATAAGCCGCCTGCCGGTTTAGTCTGTAAAACTAATTCCATAAGCTATTTTTGGGCGATGACCAGCATCTCAAAGTCCCCGGCCGTAAGTTGGTCGTTTCGCGAGAATGCCCCGAGCTTCGCCCCGTAAATGTCAATCTTCCGGAAATTGAGAGTCTTTAACAGCCATGTTATTTCCGGCGGGACGTAATATCTCTCATCGCTTTTTATTTCCATCTTTTTCCCTGAATCATCCTCAATCTCTGTAATGTTGCGGTCTCTGAACGTCATTAAATCAAAGGTGCAGTTTTTGCAGGCTTTTTGCCCCTCTTCCTTTGCCGTGCAGGATTCTTTCATGGAGCGGAACAGCGGGAATAATCCGTTAAGCGTGGTGAAGATAAATTTCCCCGGAGTTTTCAAAGAGGCGGCCGCATTTTTCAGTATCTCGTAGTTCATTTCATCCGTTTCCATCAGGGGGAATGAACCCTCGCACAGCATGATTGCCAGGTCAAATTCATCCCTGAACGGCAGTTTTCTGGCGTCGTGTTTCTGAAAATCTATCTGCAGATTAAGCGTTTTTGCTTTCTCTTTTGCCCGTTTGAGCATGGAATCGGACAAATCAATCCCGGTTACCCTGTATCCTCTTTTTGTCAGCTCAATGGAGTGCCTGCCTGTTCCGCAGCCTATGTCTATTATTTTCAGGGATTTATCAAAACCGATTTCTTTTTCTATGAAATCGCATTCTCCCGCTGTCCCCTTTACGTAAACTTCATCGTCATATTTTTTCCCGTAATTTTCAAACAGCATTTCGTACCACTGTTTCATGTTAGTTTCCCTCCTGTTACCGAGGATTAATTGAGAGAAAATTGCTTGAGGAAGTTCCAGATTGCTTCGGCGCCGTTGATGTCCATGCACTTGTTACCGAGCAGGAAGTATCGCAGCAACGTCCTGCCTCCGGGGAGGTTGTGCCCGCCGCCGTGTATGGCATACAGAACAACGGGAGGATTCTCCCCTTCTTGCCCGTAGGTTTTTATTTCCACGGTGCACCTGTCCCTTGCTACCTTGTCGGGAAGAATCTCCGTATCCGGTTCTCCAGTAAGGCCGTTTGCCCTCACCCAGAAAGCAACGGTTTCTTCCGTTGAAAGCAGTTCGCCGAAATCCCTTCCGTATACCTTCAATATCCCGCCTTCCCACGGAATCAGCGGGTCCTTGGTGCCGTTCATGATAAGCACGGGGAGAGGGCGTGCGGGCCGGGTTGAGGCAAGGTTCACGGGGAGATTTGCGATGACTGCGGCGATTGCGGCTATCCTGTCGCCCAGTTCTATGCCAAGCCGGAGCGTCATCATTCCGCCGTTGGATGCGCCCATCACATATATGCGGTTTATATCAACAGGGAATTCTCCGGCGATTCTGTCTATTGCGGCGCTTATGAAACCTGTGTCGTCCGCTCCCGAGAAGCTTCTTTTGCGGAATGTTTTGCCCCTGCCGTCGTTCCACTGCCCGTCAACTCCGTATGGGTAAACAACTATGAACGCCTCCTTGTCGGAAATTTTATTGTATCCTGTTCCAGCCGCCATGGTTTCTGCATTTGCGCCGTCTCCCCCGTGGAGGACGAAAAGCACCGGCAGGGGAGAGGAAGGCATGGTATTATTGGGAAGATGCACGTAATAACTTCTGGCTATGCCTTCAAATTCCAGAGTCCTTTCCAGAAACGCCTCGTATTTTCCGGCGTTATCCGCGCTTGCCGCCGCAGCCGTAAACAGCACGGCAGATGAGCAGAGAACAGTTATTAATTTTCCCATGCCGTTATATATAGCACATTATTCAAAAACCGTCCATTTTTTATGTACCCCGCCATGTTCCCGTGAACGCGGTAAATTGACTGGACTTTTATGTAGTCATATAATACAGGCATGGGCGAAAAAAGAGGGTGTAGCGGAAGCGCTGGAGAAGATGCAAGATGAGAAAATACAATTTTGACGAATATTACAAAAAGAATCTTCCTGTTTTCAGCATTAAAAGGGCAGAGACAGATTGCGGGAAGACCATAAGAAGGAAACCGCGTCCGGAAGAAGAATGGAAGGCTTTTTTTATCCTGACAAAAAGCAAATGGGACAGATGGTTAAGGGAAGGCAAAGTGGAAAAAAAGGGAGAAAGAAAATACCTCCTGAAGATTTGATATTTTATTCGGACGGTTTTATAAAAAAGAAAATTTGCCGGAGAGAAAATCAACCGCTTCTTTTCGAAAGCCCCTGATAAGCCGTATCTTTTTCATCACTGCGTTTTCCATGAATTTAACATAGGGTCGGAGTTCCGGCAAGCCCAGGTCTTTTTCATTCATAGGGAGATGCCCCCCGGCGGTTTTAATGTGGATTGCGGATATGTGCCTGCGCCTGCTCTCCACATGCAGGAATATAAGGTCGTCAATGCTGTTAAAATCTCTCTCCGGCACGGGGTTGTCACGGCATATCTGCAGTTTTGCCTCTTCGTAAGTGTCGGCGTGCAGGTTGGAAACGATTATGTGCCCGTCTTCTTTCAGTTTGAAAAAATCCTTCAGTTCTTTTCCCCAGAGATAGCCGTAGTAACGGCCTGCGCCTATCTCGTGGCAAAGGAAGCAGGTGGGTATTTTAACTGCGGGGCTTTGAAGAACGGCTGAATTATCTGTATGTATTATGCCCGTATTCAGAGGAAGGAAATTGAGCAGTGCGCACATGACCGTTGTCTTGCCTGCGCCTCCGGGCTTTGCTCCCACGATAAATGAACCGCCCTGCGATATGCGCTTCATGAAAAGCGCCGCCTGCAGTATGGATATTGTCCCTGCTTCTATCAGATCGGGAACCGACAGCATCCTGCCGCCCCGCTGTCTGCATTTCTCAATTTCCTCGCAGTGTTGAAAAACCTCTCTTTCGTAGTCAGGCATATTTTCTCCGGTTTCCCTGAATTTACAATTTTACCTGCTGTCTGTCAATCTCCAACGGCCTGTTTTGAAATCATGGTTGACCGAAGAGCGGAAAAATGGAAAAATTGTATGGAGATAAATATATCGTTGGAGTTGAATATGAAAGAACTTGCCGGGAAGATAAAAAACTATGCGGTGCAGTCGGGATTTGCGGCATGCGGAATAACTGATGCGGAGGATTTCCCTGAGTATTCGTCCGCACTGGACGGCCTCGTAAAGGAGTACCCGGAAACGGAGTATCTTTACAGCCCCATGCACAGGCGCTCTCACATAAAAGAAAGGATCCCCTGGGCAAAATCAATCATTGTATGCATAAGGCGCTACGGAAAGTATAG
>JAFGKM010000001.1 GCA_016928555.1 Candidatus Omnitrophota bacterium
AAGAAGAAAAAGCAACTTGCGTTAACATAGATTTTAAAATGACATAACGATTATGCTTTCATATAGATTTCTATTTGACATAACAGGTACTAATTTTTACTTACAAATTTTTGCTAATGGCGGGGAAGCATAAATGCCTTTATACTATCTTTCTGTCCAGGAGAAAAACAACCTTCAGCAGCTGGGAA
The DNA here is from genome assembly GCA_016928555.1 of Candidatus Omnitrophota bacterium. Classification (GTDB taxonomy): domain Bacteria; phylum Ratteibacteria; class UBA8468; order B48-G9; family JAFGKM01; genus JAFGKM01. Next base: position 189 of record JAFGKM010000001.1, read on the forward strand.
GGGATAAAAGGCTTGACAAGCAATGAGCTGATTTGATAAACGCTGACAATTTTCTCAATCTCGGGAGTTGTCTCGTCAACAATAAGGCAGATTTTGCAATTTTTGAATTTTTTCAATATTTGAATTATCCCGCTGATATCCTGGTTTTTCCCTGCATCCGCTACCACAAAATCAATATCCGAAACTTCTTTTTCTGCAAGATTAATTGCATCCCGATAACTGTTTTTAAGCAAGCCGTCATACCCCGCATTCAAAAGAAGCCTGTTATAAATCTCCGCCAGTTCTTCATTCTGTTCAATTATAAGGAACATAGTATAATTTTACCTCAATACTGCCTGTAAGTCAATATATATTTTAGAAACCCACGGTTTGTTACATTCCGGTAAAAAATCAAGTATACTTATTTACATATGGAGAATTTTTATCTTCTGCTCGGAAAGAAAATAAGGGAGATGCGGAAAGAACGGGGGCTGACGCAGGAAGAACTGGCATGGAAATCCGGCATAAGCCTGAACTTCATGGGGCAGATTGAGCGGGGGCATAAGAAACCCAGCATAAAAACCCTCAAAAAGATTTCCGAAACACTGGGAATAGCCCCTTCGGCTCTCTTTGAAGAAATAAAATACGCGCCTCCCGAAGAAGACCTGTTGATTGAAAAAATTAAATCGCTTCTGAAGGAAGGGTCGGAAGAAGATAAAAAACTTATTTATAAAATAGTAAAATCAGTGCTTCTGAAAGATAAAAAAAAGAGAGGTTAGGAAGGCCTTTTCGCAGAGATGTTTGAGGCAAGCATTTTCAGTCTTTCAATTGCATAGGGGAAAAATTTTCTGTAGGCTTCGCAAAGATAATCTCTGTCCAGCAAATTTCCTTTGTTAACCCGCCGGAACCACAGGCATCCTTTATTGCAGATGAAACCCCATTGGCAGTTATCGCATTCCGGAACAGAAACTTCTTTAAGTTTTCCGAAATCTTCCTTTGCCTTTTTAAAAAGCTCTTCCAGAGAAGTTTCAAGAAGATTCCCAAGTTTGAATTGAGCGTCCACAAAAAAATCGCACGGATAGACATCCCCGTTATGTTCAACCACAAGGTACTCTCCGCATTGTTTTTTTAGCGAGCAGGCTCCCGGCTCCAGACCGAGAAGAACTTCAATAATATTGTCGAAAAACCTGACGGAAACAACAGGCCGTCCTCCATTCCACCACAGGTCGAACATCCTGCACAAAAATGTCCCGTAGGTTTCAGGCCGTATTGAAAAATTTTTCATCCTTCCGGATTTCCTGTCGACGGCAGGGATGAACTGCAGGAATTTAAACCCTTCCGATACGAAAAACCGGTAAATCTTTTCAGGGTATTTAGCCGTTTCCTCTCCTACGGTGGAAAGGATATTGAATTCCGCGCCGTTCCTTTCAAGCAGGCGGATTTTACTCATTACTTCTCTAAAAGTTCCCCTGCCTGAAGGATATTTCCTGTAGAAGTTATGGATTTCAAGAGGCCCGTCAAGGCTTACCCCGATGAAAAATCTATATTTTTTAAACAGGTCAATAAATTTACCGTCTATCAGCAATCCGTTCGTCTGAACCGTATTGCCGACAGGCTGTCCGTTCCGGCCGTATTTTGATTGAAACTCAACAGCCCTTCTGTAAAAATCAATGCCCGCAAGCAGAGGTTCTCCGCCCTGCCATGAAAAAAGACAATGTCCTCCGCTGGAATACTCCATAACCCTGCTTATAAATTTTTCAAGAACATCAGGGCTCATAACGGAAGGATTTTTATAAATCTTTGCGGTTTTTTTATAAAAGCAGTATGTGCATCCAAGATTACAGAGGTAAGAAACGGGTTTTATTAGAAGTTCTACTTTACGCATTTTGCATAATACTTCGGATTGATTTAACAGCCTGCCTTATTCTCTGTTCGTTTTCCACAAGCGCTATCCTCACATACCCTTCCCCGTATTTACCGAAACCCGCCCCGGGAGAAACAGCCACTCCCGCTTTTTCAAGAAGGTGTACGGAGAACTTTACGGAACCCATCGCCCTGAATTTTTCAGGTATCTCGGCCCATATGTACATGGTGGCTTTTGGATTCTCAACGTTCCATCCTATTCTATTGAGCCCGCTGACCATTACATCCCTGCGCCTACAGTAAGCCGCCGCAACTTCATCAATGTACCTCTGCTCAAGTTTCAGGGCGGTTATGGAAGCGACCTGTATAGGCGTAAACATGCCGTAATCATAATAACTTTTAAGCTTTGTCAGCGCGCCTATTACGTTTTTATTCCCCACGGCAAAGCCCACGCGCCAACCTGCCATGTTATACGTTTTTGAAAGCGAGTAGAATTCGACGCCCACATCCTTCGCTCCCGGCACCTGGAGGAAGCTCGGCGCCCTGTATCCGTCAAAACACAGTTCAGAATATGCAAGGTCATGGATGATAAAAAGATTGTTCTTTTTGGCAAACTTCACGGCCTCCTTGAAAAAATCCAAGTCCACAACCTGGGCGGTGGGGTTGTTGGGATAACATAGAATCATCGCTTTGGGCTTGCGCGGACTGCGGCAGTCGATTTTGGCAAAGTCGGGTATAAACCCGTTTTCTTTAGTAAGAGGCATATCGCATATTTTTGCTCCGGCAATAACGGTGCTGTAAAGATGGCTCGGATACGTCGGGTTTGGCACCAGAACGTTATCTCCTTTGTCAAAGACGGCCAGAGCAAGGTGGCTTATGCCCTCCTTGGAACCTATGCAGACAACAGCCTCTTCTTCCGGGTCAAGCTTTACGCCGAACCTTCTGTCATACCAGCCGCATATCTCCCTGCGGAGATGTGAGATCCCCTTGGAAGCGCTGTAACGGTGAGCCTTGCTGTCTAAAGCCACCTCAATCAGTTTGTCAATAACCGGTTTGGGCGCAGGCCTGTCGGGATTGCCCATGCCGAAATCAATAACATCAACGCCTTCCCTGCGCAGTTTGAGTTTCCTGGTATTTATATCGTGAAAGATATAAACAGGAAGTTCTTTTATCCTTTTCGATTCCACGCTTTCAGCTTTTTTTCTGTTCATAGTTTGTAATTATAATATACCTCCTAATACTCTGCAAAATTATTTGTAAACCCGAAACATGCGACAAAATGGCCTTCTTCCGCAGGCATCAATTCCGGTTTTTCTTTTCTGCATATTTCCCTGACGTCAGGGCATAAACGGCTAAAAGGACATCCCTGCTTTTCAACTTTGTACGGTATTTTGTCAGTTTCAGTCTTCTTGAAAAACGAGGCGGCAACAAGCAGTTTAGTATAAGGATGAAGAGGATTCCCGAGGACCCTTGCGGTACTTCCGTATTCCGCTATCCGCCCTGCGTACATAACCGCGACCCTGTCGGCAATGAATTCTATTATCTTGATGTTGTGCGAGATGAAAAGATAAGTAAGGTTTAATTTTTCTTTAAGCTCTATGAAAAGATTGAGTATCTTGGCCTGTATTGAAAGGTCCAGGTTGGAAGTAGGCTCATCGCAGACCATAAAAGAGGGGGATGTTGAAAGAGCCCTTGCAACAGCCACCCTCTGCCTTTCCCCGCCGCTGAACTGGTGGGGGAAGTCGTCAATCCTTTCAGGAGCAATCCCGACCAGTTCCAGCATATGCCCGGCCTTTTCCTTCTTTTGAGCCCTGCCGGCTCCCTCTCTTATCCCTTCCATTATTGCGTTCCCGACAGCCATTCTCGGATTAAGCGCCCTATAAGGGTCCTGAAAGACAATCTGGAAACTTCTTCTCAGCTTTATAAATTCCTTTTCTCTCATCCCCGTAATCTTACTGCCTTTGAAATATATCTCTCCGGATGTCGGTTCAACGAGCCTTATCATCGTTTTGCCAAGCGTCGTCTTTCCGCTGCCGCTCTCCCCTATCACTCCGAATGTTTCACCGCCGAATATCTCCATCTCCACGGAATCCAGGGCGGTTATCTCCTCCGCGCCCGTCAACCCCCTTATAAAATATTTTTTGCTCAGCTTATTAAGCTTCCACAAAGTCTCCATATTTAAAGCACCTCACTATGCCCTCTCCTCTTTTCATCTCTCCCGGTTCTTCCCGGAGGCAAATCTCCTTCTTGTAAGGGCATCTCGGGTGAAAAGAACACCCCTTAGGTAAATCCCTGAAATCCGGAACTTTGCCCTCAATGGTTTTTATCTTGTCTCCCGATTTATACTTTTCCGGAAGGCAGGAAACAAGCATTTCGGTATAGGGATGGAGCGGACTATTCAAAATCTCTCCGGCGCCTGCAAGCTCCACAATCCTTCCGGCGTACATCACGGCTATCATGTTCGCAAAATTAACGGCAAGAGAGATGTCGTGGGTTATAAAAAGCATTGAAAGCCCGTGCTTTTCCATCATCTCTTTCAACAGTTCCACTATGCCGTAAGCCGTAGTCACGTCAAGAGCGGTCGTAGGTTCATCCGCTATAAGCAGTCCCGGATTGTTTATCAGCGCCATAGCTATCATAACCCTCTGCTGCATGCCGCCGCTCAGCTGGTGGGGATACTGATAAAATACGTTTTCCTTCAATCCTACCTCGTTCAAAAGTTTTATCGTCCTCTCTTTTCGCCCGGGCCCATCTCCTTTCACCGCTTCCAAAACCTGGCTGCCTGCCGTAAAAACAGGGTTAAGATATGAGGACGGCTCCTGAAAAATCATGCTGACATCTTTTCCCCTTATTTTTCTGAACTCCTGTTCCTTAAGATTCATTACATTACGGTCCCGTATCAAAATCTCCCCCTTTTCAAAATTCATGTTATTTGGCAGGAGTTTCATAACAGCCCTTGCGGTCACGGTTTTGCCGCTGCCGCTCTCCCCTGCCAGCGCAAGAGATTCGTTTTTCCCGACAGAAAGATTTACTCCCCGCAGTATTTTAACGCTTTCCCCGACGGCAGGACGGAACGAGACCTCCAGTTTTTTAATCTCCAGCATCTTTTCCATTTTTAATGCTCTCCGGATGCGGCAGTCCGCCTATGCTTTGTGGCGGAAAAACAATCCGTTATTACCAGTTTTTGGGATCTGCAACGTTTCTTATGCCATCCCCCAGAAAATTAAACGCAATAACCGTAAGGAATATAAAAAGGCCGGGTATCATCATCCACGGCGCGCCGGTAAGAATCCTGAGATTGCCTACCGTTACCGACAGCATATTTCCCCAGCTGGGATACGGCTCCTGAATGCCCAGCCCCAGAAGGCTTAGCGCGGACTCGCCGAGTATGTAGCCCGGCACGGAAAGAGTCAGCGCGGTCACCGTATATGAAAAAGTGCCGGGAAGAATATGCCTTGTTATCACCCTGAAAGACGAAAGTCCCAGCGACCTTGCGGCCAGCACATATTCCTCTTCTTTTAACGACAGCACCATCCCTCTGATTATCCTTGCGAGAGAAGCCCATCCGATAAGGCTTAAAATAACCACTATCAGAAAATACACCTGCACGGATGAGAGATTGGGAGGGAATGCCGCCCTTAATGCAAGCATCAGGTAAAAGAAAGGAAACATCATTATTATCTCAACCATCCTCATCAGAAAAACATCCGTTTTCCCTCCGAAATATCCCGAAACCCCGCCGACGAGAAGTCCGAGAATAAAAGAGATGCTTACGCCTATTATCCCTATGGAAAGAGAGATTCTCGCACCGTGAAGCACCCGGGAAAAAACGTCCCTGCCGTGAAGGTCTGTCCCGAAAAGAAATATCTTCCCTTCGTCTCCCGTACCAAAAAGGTATCTGTCGGTTTTCAGAAACCCCGCAAGGGTCCTTTCCGTCCCTTTTGCAAAAAGCCTTATCGGATAAATCCTTGAGGTATCCGCCGCGTACTCCTGAAAAGCGGGATTGACAATCTCTATGCCGTAGACAAAGGGCCGGAGGGAAACCCTGCCGTCATGAAAAACCCTCGGCGCCGTGGGCGGACAGAGGGCATACTCCCTGTTCTGTAAATCATAAGGGTAAGGCGAAATAAAATCCGCAAGGAAGGCAATCAGGTACAGAAACAGCAGAAACCACAGAGATATGAAGGAAATCCTGTTTGCATGTTTAAGCCGCTTCAAGAACTTTTTCATCTTAACCTCACCCTCGGGTCTGCGGCGGCTATAAGGATATCCGCGACTAAATTGCCGAGAATCAGCAGAACGCCCCCTATCAAAAGCGAAGCCATTACAAGATAAAGGTCGCGGGAGAGCACCGCGTCCAGTATCAGCCTGCCCATCCCAGGCCAGTTTGTTATTATTTCAACGAGAGCCGCCCCGCTCAAAACTGAAGAGAGCGTGTATCCGAATATGGTTATCATGGGATTTACCGCATTCCTCAGCGCATGCCTGAAATAAATCCTTCCGTCACTTAAACCTTTTGCATGGGCGGTTACGATATACGGACTGCCCAAAGCCTCAAGAAAATTGTTTTTCATCAGCCGGTACAGCCAGCCGATTTCAGCAAGGGTAAGCGCTATACCCGGCAAAAGAAGGTGCTTCAGATAATCAATAAATTTTTCCCATCCGGTCGCATTGATGTAAAAAACACTTGTGGTCCCGCCTACGGGCAGAACCATAGTCCTTGCCGCGAAAAAAACAAGAAGCATGGCTATGAGAAAGGAAGGGATTGATATGCCTATATAGGCAAAAAAAGACATCATCTTTTCCTGCCACCTGCCTTCCTTAATTGCGGAATATACTCCGAGAGGAATAGCTATGAGCCATGTGAAGAAGATTGAGAAAACGGAAAGCGCAAGGGTGTTTTTCAGTTTCTGCCCTATGAGAAACGATACGGGCACATGGTAAGAAAACGATTCGCCGAGATTAAATCTCGCAAGGTTGCCGAGCCAGTAGAAATACTGAGCGATTACCGGCTTGTCCAGCCCGAAATTTCTCCTCATGCTTTCTATGGTCTGGGGAGATATCTCGGGATTCATCTGCAGTTGGGTAAAGTAATCCCCCGGCGCAAGCTGGATGATGACGAAGGAAATAAACGTCATGCCGAACAAAAGGGGGATAAACTGCAAAAAACGCCTGAAGATATATCTTTTCATCTCTTTTATTTTACTTCTATCCCGCCAAAAATCAATTTTCATGTCCGTGCAATTATTGACAGGCAGGGGGAAAAATTATAAAGTATTAAGGGAAAATCAGTAAACCATCACTGCTTGTCATTGCGAGGAGTGTAACGACGAAGCAATCTCAATGAAAAGGTTGAGATTGCCGCGCCCCAAATTAAGGGGCTCGCAATGACAAAGTGCGTCGGTTCAGAGTAAAGGGACATACTATGCCGAATAAACCTGATTCGCCTCAGATAACGGACAATTTTCTCGAGAAGTGGGCGGAAAGAGTAAAACCCAGCATGGCTTTTAACGCAAGAAACAGGGAGCAGTTCCTTGCATGGAAAAAGCTCCTGATAAACAAGGTGGCCGAACTGCTGTGGGAATTCCCGGAACCTTGCGATTTATCGCCCAGGAAGCTTTACGCCGAAGAAAAAGAAAAATACTTAAGGGAAAAATATATAATACAGACTGAAAAAGACTGCTTCATGCCTCTCTATCTTCTCATTCCAAAGGTTGAAAGAAAAAAACATCCTGCCATTCTGTGCTGCCACGGGCACGGAGAGTACGGGAAAGACGCGGTTGCGGGGGTGCACAATAATAAACCCGAAATAATCGCCGGTATAAAGGGACTCAACTATAATTACGGCGAACAGATGGCGGAAAGGGGATTTATTACGGTATGCCCTGACTGGCGGAGTTTCGGAGAGCGCGCCGGCTATTACAACCCCTTTGCCCCGAGGGATATCTGCAACATACATTTCCTGCAGCATCTCATACTGGGGAGAACCCTCCTTGGGGCTAATATATTTGACGGCATGCGCGCAATTGACTTTCTCCTGACAAGGGACGACGTTGACGCGGAAAACATAGGATGCATGGGGCTTTCCTTCGGCGGTACCATGGCAACCTACCTTACCCTTCTGGAGCCCAGAATCAAAGCGGGGGACATCATCTGCTACGCGACAACGACAAAACACTATGCCATAAGCAGGCCCAATTTCTGCGGCAGCCAGATTGTACCCGGCCTATATAAATATGCGGACGTAGGAGACGTCATAGCCGCTATCTGCCCCAAACCCCTTCTGATAGAATCAGGGGCAAACGATACCTGCTTCTGGATAGATTCGGCAATGGAGGCGCATGAGAAAGTATCCGCCGCTTACAGCGCTGCCGGAGTTCGGGATAGATTGCACATAGAGGTTTTTCCCGGCAGTCACAGTTTTGCGGGAAGCATGGCTTTCAAATTCTTTGAGACTTACCTGAAAAATGAGAAAAAAAAGTAAGGTTTTAATAATATTACTTGCGGCGGCGCTGGCAATAACGGCCGTTTCGTTTAAGGCGGCCGAAAGGATTATTGTAAGAAGGGTGGCTTCCGCATCAGGCAATAACGTGACCATAGGGTCTCTTTCCGTACTTCTGCCCCCTGCTCTGAAAATAAAAAAGCTTAACATTTCATACAATCTATTCCCGCACCTCTCTTTCAGGGAGATAAATATCCGCCGCGCCATTATAGGCAACGCCTTCGCATTCTCCGGTCCCGGGGATATAGTCATAAGCAACAAGCAGAGAGAAATCTCGGTCAAGGGTTCAATCTCGGGAAATTTCAAGCAGGGTACGTTAACCATCAAACCGACCTCAATCAAAATTGACCAGCTCGGCACTTTTCAGGTAAAAGGCATGCTGGAGCAGTGGGGGAAAGAAGGCGTGAATGCCACAATAGAACTCGGGGGAACTGAGATTAAGGAGATTAACGAGCTCTTTGACCTGAAGATACCTTTCAACGGAAAGGCTGTAGGAACGGTATTGTTAAATTTCGCGGGAGAAGAAACGAAAAATATACAGTTTGACGTTGTTATAAATAACCTGTCCACAGAAGAAAAGGGAGGCAGTTTCACCGCTTTTGTAAAAGGGTTCTACGACATAATACAGGGCAAGACAACAATTAACGACGGCAAACTTTCAAACAAGGCCGGCGGCCATATACTGTTCAAGGGTGTGATTGACAAAGAAAACTTCAACCTCAATTTTGAAACCGAAAAGATGGTCCTTGAAGAATTCCTTAAACTTATCCCCGAAGAGACGCGGATTAAATACAATCTTTCCGTCTCCGGAGGCTCCGCTTTCATGAAGGATTTCAATCTTGAAAAAGTAAAAAAAAAATCCATTTCAGCGGAGATTTTTCTCTTGCCGCAGACCAAATATCTTTCCTGACCTATAGCTTTGATAATTTCAAAATATCATTGCCTGAAAACACTTTCAGCGCAGACAGAATATTCTTCGCTAATCTCAAAGCCGAAAAGATTACCGGGAGTTTCGACGACGAACTGAAAGGAAAAGCATCTTTTGCCATGTATGAAGGAACGGGTGCGGCAAGTTATGATATCAAGGAAATTTCGCCAAACCCTCCCGTTTCTTACAGTGTAAGAGTGACAGATATAAACATCACCCCGCTCGTCCAGGATTTAAACAGGGACATCTATATTTCAGGCATCATTGATATAGACGGAAAGGGGTTTGTCAACGAACCCGGACCTGACATGGAACTTGTATTCCGCTCAAAGAAAAAGCGAGGCGTTGAGCAGTTGATGAACTTCGGAGCCATAAGCTTTATAGCAAGCTTTGGCGGCGGAAACCCCATAAAGGCTTTCGGCAGTTCGGACCTCGGATACAATATGATGGCGGGAAGGGTTACGATAAACGAAGGTTATCTTACCATTGAAGGGCTTGCAGGACAGGACGGACACCGGCAGTTTCTGATAAGAGGAGGAACTTTCGGCGGCGTAAACTTGGCCATTGATAAAGATTCAAACACCATCAAAATCCAGAGACTGAAAAACCGGATAGATGAAGCAATCCGCAGAATTAAATAATCTCATTTCTTTCATGATGTTTTTTTGGTTTTTAATGAGTTTTTCACACAAAACAACTCAGCTGTGTTTATAGCCCGTTTCATACATGGCGATTATATTCTCAACGGGAGTAATAGCCTGGATATTGTGGCAGGGAGCAAGAATGTACCCTCCGTTTTTCCCGAAAATTTCAATGTTTTCCATTACTTCTTTTCTTACATCTTCTACAGTCCCGAAAGGCAGGGTTTGCTGGTTGTCAACGCCTCCGTGAAAAATTATTTTTTCGCCGAAATCCCTTTGTAAACTCACCCTCTCCATCCCTTTGCATCTCCACTGGACAGGATTCAGAACATCTATGCCTGCTTTTATCATATCGGGTATTATCTTCCTTATTGCACCGTCGCTGTGAAAAAAGGCATAGGCCCCTGCCTGATGAACAAGTCCCATCATTTTCGTCATCCACGGTATGAAAAACTTTTTAATCTGTGCAGGGCTGTAAATCAAATCTTCCTGCCCCCCCAGGTCTTCTGCCACATAAGTGATATAAACCTTCCCCGGGACAGTTTCATAAATCCTTCTGGTATATTCATAACAAAAGCTATACATTTTATCCAGACAATATTCAACAATCTCAGAATTCTCAATCAGGTCAACAAATGCCTGTTCATCGCCTCTTAAATATTTATAGGTCAAAAACGGCTCAGAACCTCCTCCACTTATCGGATAGGCATCCTTTCCCTCAACCTGCTTTTTCAGTACGGAAAAATCATACCAGTCAGCGCTGGGCCAGACATAGTTCTTATCAATTTCTTCCACAGAGCCGAATTCCGCAAGCGGATGATTTATGCACTCGCTATAACTGCCCGTCCCGTAGTCAACTTTTCTATACTTACAACCGTACACATCCGATTGCCATGAAATTTCCGGCCCAATGTACCGCGGTTCAATACTTACAGGGTGGTCTATATGAAGCTTTTTGAAGACTCCCTCCATGTCTTCGCATTTGAAATGTTTTTTGAGTTTTTCGCTGATCTCGGGCGTTCCCCAATAGTCCATGGGAAGCCTGTCGGGAGATTCCCTTTTTAGTACTGCCAGCCATCTTTCCTTAGGAGTCATAAATTCTTTCATTTTCTCATTACCCCCGCTTACCGGCATGTAATCCCGTTTTAATCCGCCGAGCAGCCAACACCGCTACATGGGTGAAGTAGAACAGTAGTAGCCCCAACGGGATTCGGCGCCGCTCGCCTCCCACCACGGCTCGGGTCGGCCATTCGCTGAGATTGCTGCCAAACTTTCACCCCCTCCTTTTATCCTCCCCCCTCGAGGGGGAGGAAGATAGGTGGGGGGGATGTTTTTTCAGCTCGCAATCCCTGACTTCGCTCTCTTCGAATCCCGTAAACTGGGAAACGCTACTAAACGCTGATAAAAAACATCAGCAGTAGCCCCAACGGGATTCGAACCCGTGTCTGATGGCTGAGAACCACCTGTCCTGGGCCTCTAGACGATGGGGCCGAACATAGAAAATCGAGAATTGATTGCAAAGCTGTGGTATAATACTTGAAAAACACATTTATGTCAAGCTATAAAGAAATCTGCGGGTGCATCCACATCCATTTCCCCTTGAAGAGAATTGAAGAGACCTTTGAACCGCTCGGAAGAGAAGGTAACAAGGCAAACCTTGATTTTCTTGTCATAAACAGCCATACCCCCAAAAATAATCCTTCAAGATACGAAAAGCTTTTCAAAAAGGAAGGGTATTACGGCAAAACACTTGTTATAAAGGGGGAGGAAACGGACGACAGGAGAAAACAGAATCATCTTTTGGTTATAGGCGGCACAAGGTGGTACGGAAACAGAAAAGAGTCTTTTCAAGTGTTATCCGAGATAAAAAAGGAAGGATGCGTCTCCTTTGTGGCGCATCCCGAAGGGGTTCACAAACTTTTTCTGCTTAAAAAAGAGTATCACTGGGAAGACTGGGAAACAGACGGCTTCACCGGCATTGAGATATGGTCCATGCTCTTTGACTGGGCAAGGCGCACAAGGGTATACAATCTTCCCGTAAGATATTTCGGCTTTCCGCACAACCTGCAGGGTCCGAATCCAAAAACCCTTTCCGTATGGGACGCACTTTCCCTTAAGAAAAAGGTTGTCGGCATGGCAGGACTCGATATACACGCGCTCCCTTTCTTTTTCAGCCTGATTGACGTTAAAAGAAATTTCAGATACGCCAAAATATTCGCCGCACTCAGAAATCATCTTTTGCTCAAGGAGCCGCTTAACGGCAACCCTCAGGAAGACAAGAAAAAGATATTAAACGCTTTGAGAAAAGGCAATCTCTTTTTTGCAAACGACCTTATCGGCGACAGTTGCGGTTTTTATTTCGGCAGTGAAGGTGAAAAATTCGTCATGGGAGACGCTGTCTCCGCGGATACGGCTCTTACGGTGAAATTGCCGTTGAAAGCCGAGTTGAAAATACTGCATAACGGGCATGTCGTGCATCACGAGGAAACGGAGGTTAAACAGTTTAGGGCTGAAAAGGAAGGCGTTTACAGGGTTGAGGCAAGGCTTAAGGGCAAACCATGGATTTTTTCCAACCACATACGGGTTGAAAAACTACAAAACAGCCTCTTCGATTAGCCGCAAATTCCTTTATAAGAATGATGCAACAGAAAAGGTATCCCTTATGTCGGAAGTTGCAAATTAGCTGAAAAGCTTGCCTGATGCGGGAAATAGTGGTAGAATTAGCGTTTAACGGAGGAAAAAGAAAATGAGCAATAAGAGATTTAAAGATGCGGTCTGCCGGACGTGGCTGAAGAAAGAGACGAAAAACAAAGCTGAAAAAGACGGCAAAACTTATTATTTCTGCAGTCCAGCGTGCAAAGAGAAGTTTGAAAAAGACATGGAAAAGTATCTGAAACTCGCCGGGTAACAATCCAGATGGAAATACCGGAACTAATAGCGTTTGACGTGGAAACGACAGGGCTTAAACCTCTGGAAGGCGACAGGATAATAGAGCTTGCGCTTATCAGGATAAGAGACGGAAGCGTGGTTGAAAAAATAGTTACCGCCGTAAACCCCGGTATAAACATCCCGCCGGAAGTCTGTTCAATACACGGAATAACAGATGATATGGTGAAAGATGCTCCGCCGTTCAGGGATATCGCCGGAAAAATCGCGGATTTCATCAGGGGCAAAACCCTGTTGATCCACAATGCGGATTTTGATATCTCGTTCCTGAAGAAAGAATTTGAACTGTGCGGAATGAGCTGCCCCGAAGTAAAGGTCATAGACACCCTTGCCATAGCAAAAAATTCCTTCCGTTTCCCGGGAAATTCATTGTCCCGCATAGCAGTTCATTACAAGATTGATACGGAAGGCCTGCACAGGGCTGAAGCAGACGCCATGACAACATACATGATTTACCGGAGATTTTGCGAAGAGCTGTCCCGAAAAGAACGGAATTAATCCGTGCCTGAAAATAAATTTGACAAATACTTGTATATACTATAGAATTTAACTTTGAGGAAAAAATGAAACAGGCTGTATTTTTGATTTTTTTAGTTTTAATTGTACTGGGTATGATGAGCGGTTGCTCGCTAAGCATGGATTTCCATCCTGATGGCAAACAATCTCAATCTGCTAAATAAGGAGCGTGCTATTTATTTTTATTATTCAACCCCCCGAATCTCCAAAAATTCCAAAAAGGGTATCAGGAATTCAGGAGTATCAGGGGTATACGAAAGGAGGGAATAGAATGGCCAAGGAAAAAGGCAAAGTGAAGTGGTTCAATAATGCCAAAGGTTACGGCTTTATTGAAAGAGAAGGCGGCGAAGA
>JAFGKM010000033.1 GCA_016928555.1 Candidatus Omnitrophota bacterium
TTCCAGCAGGATAGTGTCAAACGGAGCGCCTATCCGCGGCATCTGGTCGTGATACTGGTTTTTATACATTGTCCGAACAATGCCGAAAGACGAGCGAATGTAATCAAGGGATTGTTCCGAGACCACCACCGCTATCTCCGAATTGGGGCGCCTGTCTTTGTTCAGGGACTCTTCGGCCATGCGCCTGTGGACTGCTATCGTTTCCATTATCCCTTCATCGGCCAGCCATCCTTTGTTCCAGTCCATGTGCCACAGTCCCGCCGATTTGGAAAGAGCATGGACAAAGTTGCGTTTAAGGATGTTCACCGATTCCCAGAGGTTGTTTGCCCTGCCGTAAGAGGAGGTTGGGGTAGACAGGTGTGTGCGGGTGTCATCCTCGTCAAACCATAACTTGCCGTGCAGGCGTACCGAGTCAACGGGCAGTACCGCGGTGGTTGAACCTCCTGCCTGGCGGTTCTGGTATGTATGCGGACAGCAGACGGAATCAAGATACGGGCTTTGTAAAACCGTCAATAAATCGTTGTGTCCCATATCATGATAGTGGTTATACGAAGGAAATTGGTAGCCGTAAAAGACCGTGGTGAATATATCAGTGTCCGCTTCCTTTATAACCCGTGCAAAATGAACAATTGCTCCGGAAACCGCCTCGGAATGGAAACGCATATAATCTGTCACCTGCCTGCTTTTTGACGGGTCGAAAAACTCGTAAAAATCGCCTGCCGCGCGCCGGGCAGGCGCGGGAATTTCCGCGGTTTCAAAGGTAGCCTTTCCGTCGTTCCATGCATCCTGCAGATTTTTTTCTGAGTTGCCGTACCTGTTTCTCAGCCACCTGCGGAAGGCTGCCTTCTGCACCGGGCTGTAATCATGAAAATCCGTACCCCATGAGTATACCCACTCTGCAGAGACCCCGCCGCATATTGTTATTCCTGTTATCCTGTGCCCCTCGGTACTGGTTTTCAGATGTTGAATGAGATTTTTCAGTGCTTCTCCGGCATCCTTCCTCCATTCATCCGAAGAAAAACTCGCAAATCCCCGTTTTATTTGTTCACCTTTCCCCCTTTGTATCATTACCATTTCATCATCGGGATTTTCATTAAACCACCATTTCGGCGGGTTGATATTTACCCTGGCGAGAAGCGTTGCATCGGGGTCCAACTCGGCGAGATTCTTGAGGAAGTTATCTACGGAAGTCCAGTTGTATTTGCCCGGGCCTGTCCAGTCTGAAGGAAAACTGCCGCACCCCGCAGTATAGATGTTTATACCAATCTCCGCAAAGGCAGGCACCTGTTGCTCCAGTTTACGGACTACCTGTGCCCAGTTAACGGATGCCTCGCCGTCAAAATCTTCGTTTAACAGAGTATTTTCTTCAGTATCTTTAAGCCGTATACTGTCCACCAAGCCCTCTGCAGAATATACGCTGAGCTGGACCAGTCCCGGAGGAAGAGGCTCAGGGTCGGTTACCGAACCTATCTCTTTGCCGTCGGCATGGACCGTAATGTGACCGTTGTCAACAGACATCTTCAACCGGACCGGCTGTCCCATAACCCAGGGATAAGGGATGTCTATTATTTTCTCATTGTAAATGGGACGCTCGCTTCTTGACAGCACGATACTGTTGCCGGCAGGTGCATGGTTCAGGTAAAGTGCATAACGCTGGTATGCATCAAGGGTATTTACGCTGATAGTGATGTTGGCATCGCCGGATAAGGCCTTTGACATTGTCAATTCCGCATCTATAGTGAAAGCGTCAGGGAAACCGTTGTTTGATATAAGCCGGACAACCTGCCCGGGGGCTGACTTCATCTGCAGTTTGCTGTCGTTCATATAAAAACCCGCACCGGGGGGGGCGGGACTGCCCATAAGTGCGGGAACAGGTTTATCCCGTACAGTCAGGCCCGGAGCTCCTCCGAACTCCTTAATTTCCATGTCCGCAAAAACCGGCGTTTGCAGGATTAGAAACATAATAATTGCTCCAACTGCGTTCGTTTTTATTACAGACGGCAAACCCATTTTTGTCTTCCTTTGCAATTCCGTCAGTATTCCAGCCACCACATCCCGGTCTCGTATTGTTTCAGGTCAACATCAAATGAATCCGTTTTTTCAGAGATTATTTCTCCCGTGAAAGCGTCCACGACCTTAGCCGGTTTCGGCAGTTTAATTGTCCGTTTCCCTGCATAAGCCGCGTGGATGGAAAGCATGGAACTGTTGGCGCAGAGGAAGTCATTGCCGTCGCTGTAGATGTGCACCCCTGCATATTTGGCAATGCCCCGCAGAAGGTCGGCGGGCATATTCGGCACACCGCACCATACCGAACGCCAGTCTTCAAACTCCTTCACGGCTAAACCCGTGTCAAACTCTACGCCGGTTCTGTCTCTCCACTGGCCGTCTAAACCGGGTGAAGCATGCAGCATGCCCAGTATCCCGGCATCCTTATCCCTGCTTGTGATAATAGGCCCTATCGGTTCGGGCGCCTCCCACTCCGTCCCCGGAGAGCAGTCTTCCGTTATCGGATGCTGCATGTCGCACAGGTAAGCGCGCAGCTGCCCGCCAATATTCTTTGATAACAGTTTTATCCCCGTAATCTCGCTCATTGCCTCATCTGACAAACCGTTTTCCGTTATATATCCCGGCGCATATATCCACAGTGCGGTGCGTCCCTTCTGCCTTATAACCCGCCTTATGGATTCTTTTTCCTTCTCATTGAGCGCAAACGTGTCAAGGAAGATGTACAGTTTGTAATCCGGCATATTATCCAGGTCCTGAAGAATATAACTGTCAAACGGCGCTCCTATCTTGGGTATCTGCTCAAAATACTGCTTTGTGAGCACCGGCACGGTGACAGCGTTTGATGAGCGCAGGTATGTTACGGAACGCTGGTTGACTATCACCGCTATCTCAGCATTGCGTTTCCGGTCGCGGTTGAGCGCTTCCTTATGCAGGTCGGCCATCTGTGCTATTGAGGGCATAATATCCTTGTGTTCAAACCAGACATTTCCGAAGTCAAGATACCACAGCGGGATCCCTTCGCTGATGGTGTAAGCGGAATTACGTTTTAAGATATTGGTTGTTTCCCACAGATTTCTTGCCCTGCCGTATTCAGAGTCTTCGGTTGAAAGATGCGTTCTTGTATCGTCTTCCAGAATATACGTCTTGCCATGCAGGCGGAAAGAAGCCACAGTGGTTATGGGAACGGTTGAACCGCCGGGATAACGCACCCTGTACTGGTAGGCAGAGCCGCTTCCGTCTATGTGGGGGATATCAAGGAACTTGTCCAGCGCCTGGTGCCCTCGCTGGCTGAAATTGATGCTGGGCCACATGAAGTGATATCCGTAGTGCGCAAATACAATGACTCTTCCGCCGGTAACGCGCTTGATTATCCCTGACATGTACTCTATTGCGGATACAACGCTCTCATCATTGAAGCGTATATAATCTCCTATCCTGTTTCCTTTTCCTGCCGGGTCAAAGAATTCAAACTTGTCGCCTGTCAGCCGGTCGGAAACAGCCGGTATATCGGCAGTTGCTATGGACGCTTTCCGGTTCCATGCCCTGGACAGCGCTTCGTCGGTTCCGTACTTTTCAGTCAGCCATTTTCTGAATTCCCTGGTATTGGTGACGCCGTAGTCATGAAACCGGTTGCCTGACGGATGCTCCCATTCCGGACCGAAAGCGTAAAGCATGTTGTAGCCGATTACCCTGTCGGCGTAATCCGACTCCTCAATATGTCTTATGACGGCTTCAAGAAATTCCCCCGTATCTTTTCGCCATTTCTCGGACGAAAAAGATGCATACCACAGTTGTCCGGAACCTCCCGCCGAATCTTTCCATATGCACATTTCTGAAGGGTTTGCCGCAATCCACCAGTCCGGCGGATTAAACACAACCCTGCCGATGATGTAAGCATCCGGCGACGTTGCCAGAATACTGCGCATATCGCTGTCCAGTTTTTCAAAGTCATACTGGCCCGGGCCTTTCCATAAGCCAACCTGACCATACCTGCTTGCCTGTATGGCCGGCAATGATATATTTACTCCGGCCGAGGCAAATGTGGGTATATCTCCGGCAAGCTGTGCTCCGCTCCAGTTCTCGGCGCGAGGTTCGGAGAAGTCATCATGTAAAAGGATCCTTCCGTCAAGGTCTGTCACCTTAACAAAATTTACCGAGGAGATACTGTGATAGGCGCTTATGGTAAGACTGGCAGGCGGCAAGGGATTTTCGTCTATTTTTTCTCCGACAAGAGTCCCGTTGGCATAGCCGGAGATTTTGCCGCTATTTACAACAAGTTTGAGATTGACAGTTTCGCCTGTTTTCCAGTTCAGGGGCAGGGTGAACCATTTATCAAATTGAGATGCGCCCGGATGAGCCTTCCATAAATGGACAACATTCACGTCTTTTTCCCTGGATAAATGGAAAAAATAACAGCCGGCAGGTGAATAATTGACCCACAGCACTATATTATTGCCGGTTCCGTCAGCGGTGAATTCTTCTATCGCAACCTCCGCCTCCAGCATGAAACTGTTCCCGAAGGAATTCGTGGATTTGACGCATCGGGATGTCATGCCGTACGTGCCCGGCCGGTTCTGCAGTCTTAGTTTCCCCCCGGAAACAGCGGGAAGGTTCTCCGCTGACTTAAAAGCATGCGCCTCATGCATCAGCGCGGTTGAAGGCTTGCCATTGATGAAAATAGCAGGTGCGCCCTTCCATTCCTTAATCTCCGCCCTTGTTTTTCCTTCTCCTTTTGCGGCCGCGGCTGTCAGCATAGTCACCCCCAGCATAAGCGTTACGATATTCAAACCCGTCCGTTTGTTTCTCTTCATTTTCCTCCCCCGTTTTAGAAAAAAGCCCCCTGCACGTTTATCATTAACTGCTCTTGCTTTTCTGCAGGGGGCGGGTATTACTCGAAATCCCAGAGGTTGTTCACGTTGCCGATACTTGTTGCTCCGCCCGCAAAAGGATAATGCAGGTAAGGGTTATTTGTTGATGTATAGGACTGGCAGCTCTTTGGTACCGGAAGCGAATGCACAGAGGCATGGGCGTCGGCCCACAGGACGCAAACGGAACTGTTATGTCTTCCGTCAACACATCCGTTGTAGCTGTTGCGGACCCACCACGGCCCTACGATATAATACCCGTACACTCCAACTGTGGTATCGTGATTCAAAGTGCTATCAGTAACAATTATCGTCTCGGACGGCCTCTTGATCCTGGGATATCTTACGGAGGAGTAATACCTTTCAATTGCAGGCGTGCCGCTCGGCTTCCAGTAAGCGGCTCCGATGTAGTAATGGTTGTAGCCGTAATGGCAATACCATTTTCCTGAACTGCTTGTCCATGGCCTCTTGGCGTAGGATATTGTAAATTCATTTGAAGGACAATAGTAAATGGCCTCGCCCGGAAGATATTGCAGTTTTACCATCCTTGAATGCCATCCGATTGCAGGAGTATCTCCGCCCGTTTGCATATTCGGCATATAATCCATGTTGTCCTGTACGTACATCATAAAGGCCAGTCCCATCTGTTTCAGGTTGTTTATGCATACCGCCTGCCTTGCTTTTTCCCTTGCCTGTGACAGCGCCGGAAGAAGCATCGCCGCCAGAATGGCTATAATGGCTACAACCACCAGAAGTTCTATAAGAGTGAAACCTCTGCCTCCAGCAAGTTTTCTGCGGATAGATTTTCTTTCCATTTGCTTTCCCTCCTTTTCAATTTTTCGAAATCGCATACGCCAACTGTCATCCCAACTTTCTTATAACATATTTCTTTTAATTTGTCAAGGCTTTTACAAAGCTTTTATAAAAATCGTTTTCGAATGAACAAAAAATCTTTCAGTAAAATTAAATATTTCTTTTTTTGCCTTTTGCCGGTTCAATCAGAAAGCCCCTGTTTTTTATATTTCAAAGGATTTCAACATTCCGTTTACGTATTCCTGATAAAGGCAGTTTCAGAGCCTTCCCGAAGCCGACAGGATGCTGGAACGGCAGGCATTGCGAAAAGCGCACGGGGCATTTTTTGCAGGCAACGGCGTTTCTTGACAGGTCCTCGTAACCCGCAACCCACGCGGAAATTTCAGTTCCTGTTTCAGAGACGCCTTCCAGCGTGAGCCATATGCCGAACTGTCCCCCGTACGGTATGCGTGCGGAGAAATATCTTTCACCTTTGTTTATAGGAAAATCCATATTCCTCTTTTCTCCGTAGCCCGGGATTCCGGCGGAGATGGCTGTAACCGGCAGGAGATATTCGGATGTGCCGTCCATGGACCTTGATATGACTGCGCGCACTTTTATATCTGATTTTTCTTTAGCTTTTATGCAGAACTGCAATTCGGAATCCTTCATTTTGTACGGTATCTCCAGCCGCCACATGTATTGAACGCCGTTGGGAAGTTTTTTCTTTTCCGCCGCCGCGCATTTCATGGAATTAATTCGCTGTAAGGGATGAACCATCGGCTGTACTGATTTTGTAACTGTTGCGGAAGCGGGGAAGTAGCTCAAAAAATCCTTTCCTTTCTTCTTTACCATATACGGCAGGCTGTAAGGTTTTTTCCGTTTAACGGAAAAAAATATCACAATCTTTATCTCGTTGGCGAGGAAAGTGATACCTTTTTCCGGTTTAAGCGTCTCATAGCAGGGATAAAATTGTTCCGTGCTTTTGACTCTGTGGATTTCAATGTCTGACGGATTGAATTTGACGGTCTGCGGCACGGGGAGAGGGTTTCTCAATATGCACCATGATTCTTCTTTGCCCGGCTGGAGGAATCCGTACACCTCTCCGCGGCCGGGGTGTCCCAGTATCATCCTGCCGTGCGGCACGAAGATGTGTTTTGCGTAAGTGCGACAGAATTCCATAACCTGTTTCAAGCTCTCCGCCTGCCAGTCCTCAAGGGCTTCAGGCGTTAAGGTATAGGCGATTTGAGTACTGCCCCGCATGCAGTGCATCCATGCGGTATTGACCCAGGAAGCGGGGTCTTCGGGATAAGGGTTCTGGAGTGCGTTCGGAAACTTGAAATTATCGAGGCAATCAAGCGGCAGGGGCGTTTTATCCCGCTGAAAAATGTTGTAGTACATCAGGTCCCTGTGGGTGGTGGATGCGGCGCGCTGCGTCCTGCCGGGAAGCGAACTGAATTCGGAATCCCCCGAATCCGAAAGATGGATATGGCTTGCATGCGGCATCCACCATGGCGAAGGCCACCAGCCGTTGCGCGTTACAATCGCAGGGTTAATCTTCCGCAGTTCTGCGGCGATGCGGAAAAAGACATTCAGCGTCGCCTGCCTTACATGGTTCCGGGTAGGATATATTTCGTTAAACTTCTCATTGGTCGCGCAGTCATTGTCCCAGTCTATCTTGAGGTGTTTTACCTTCACTCTACGCACAAGTTCGCAAAATCTCTTCTCCACGGCTTTTGAAAACCTGCCGTCCATCATAACCCCGAAGCCGTCTCCGCTGTAAGTGGAGCTGTTGCCTGCGCCCGTTTCAAAACCCTGTTTTTTCATATATTCGGTTGCAATGCCCATAGGCCCGTTGTGGCTGACCCACAGACTCAACCCGCTTTTGTTTTTTTCCGCAAGTTTGCGCAATTTTATAAGACCGGCATCGCCTCCGACTTCTTTTTTCGCCTTAAAAATGCTCATCCTGTCCTGCCATCCGGCATCCAGCGTAAACAGGTCGGGCTTCAGACCGAGAGAAAAAAATGCCTTGAAATACATCTCGTAAACTTCATAGGAAGTCAGATAGCTGTACATGTTTTCATTATCTCTCGGGTCGGACCAGAACGTGCAGAAGATGAAAAGCGGTTTTTTGAGCAGGGGCAGGCGTATGGAGTCAAGATATTCGTCAAAGGTTTCGCGTGCGTTTTCTCCCCAGCCGAAGACTGCGGATACCTCTTGGAGCTTATTACCGTTCCAGACGGGATGATGTACCAGCCGAAATTCCTCTTTATTGGATGAAAGGCGGTTGAATCCTGCCGGATGCTCCAGTCCCGTAAAGAAATGTTTTCCAATCAGCGGGTAGCCGCATCCCGGCATCGTTGCCGCCATGTCGGATTCGGAAAGGGTTGTCGGAATGTAGCCGCATGAACGCATATCGTCCGGGGGAATAACCTGCCGGTCAACCTCCGCAAAATCAGGCGTGGGAAGTTTTTTCCCTGAGGAAACGGAGACGTTTTTTATAAACCATGAATTTTTTGAAAGGGTAATTGCTACGGTAAAAAGGAGCCCGTTTTCCTCAAAAGACTGGGAAATCCTGTTTTTTGAAACTGCTGGTTTGTCCAGCGGCACCGTCGGAGAAATCTTTTTCCCCCCTGTGGAGACGGATACCGCCGGCCAGTCCATTTGAATTGTTTGCGACAACTTTTTATTGTGTACTGATAATTTACTGCCGTTTAACGAGATTGACAAATACGTGTTTTCTATCTCCATATTAATGTTCCCGATTTAATTTTTATATCTGTTTTATGCAGGCGTCCGCTATCTCTGATAATGACCCCGTTGCAAGGCAGATACATTTATCCGCCCCCCCGTAGTACAAACGCAGTTCGTCTTTTTCCCCATCGGCTATCGCCCCGCATGCAAAAACCACATTATTGCTGACCCCGTTTATCTCATAATCCTTTTCCGGCGTCAACAGATAACTGATAGTTTTTCCTATTATCCTGCATGGATTTTCAATGTCCAGAAGAACAGCTCCGAGGCTGTAAAAATCAATACCTAAGGTTGTCCTGACGCCGTGAATAATGACCAGCCATCCTTTATCCGTCTTAATGGGCGGTGTAGGTCCTATCTTCTCACCTGCCCATCTTGTGTATCCAGGCGCAAGAAGAGGGCGGTAGCATCCCCAGTGTATCAGGTCGGGGGAGGAAGAGAGCCAGATGGAGCCGAACCCCCTTCCTGCCCGGGGACGGTCCAGTTTATAATACTTGCCGCCGATTTTCTCGGGGAAAAGGGACGCTCCGCGGTTTTGCGGCAGGGTGATAATCTCAATTACCTCATAAGATTTGAAATCTTTTGTTTTTCC
The DNA here is from genome assembly GCA_016928555.1 of Candidatus Omnitrophota bacterium. Taxonomy (GTDB): domain Bacteria; phylum Ratteibacteria; class UBA8468; order B48-G9; family JAFGKM01; genus JAFGKM01. The sequence continues at coordinate 9,010 of JAFGKM010000033.1, forward strand.
CAAAACGGTGCAGGGCACATCGTATTTCGCCGTGCCGACAGGTGTTAGAATATAGTAGGTATCGCCTATCTTTGTCACGCGGTTGTCAATAATGTGCTGGTTGACAATGTCATACGGGAACGGCTTATCGGCAAGGTTGATGAAGGAGCGGTCGTCAATTTTAAAGTGTATGCCGTCTTCGCTCTCGGCAACGCGAGTTTCCCCTCCCATGCTATTAAAGAAGCACATGGAAAGCAATAACACGGTCTTGTTTTTATACATCGCCGGACTTGGATTGAAAATCTGCGACACTCCGGGATAATCCTCGGGTTTTATGAGAGGATTTGCGGGATGCCTTTTCAACATCTTCGTCGCGTCTTTCATTTCATGGCCTCCGGGCTGTTATTCCAGCCACCACATCTTAGTTTCATATTGTTTCAGTTCGGTGTCAAAAGAGTCCGTTTTTTCCGATATCACTTCTCCAGTGAATGCGTCCACAACCCTGGCGGGCTTGGGCAGTTTTATCGTCCGCTTGCCTGCATAAGCCGCATGTATGGATACCATGGAATTGTTGGTGCACAGGAAGTCATTTCCTTCGCTGTATATATGAACTCCTGCATACCTGGCAATACCGCGCAAAAGGTCGGCAGGCATATCCGGCACACCGCACCAGACAGAACGCCAGTTTTCAAACTCCTTCACGGCCAGCCCTGTATCATATTCCACGCCCCATCTTTCGTATCCCCTGCTGTTAAGGACAGGAGATGCGTGCAGCATGCCCAGTATTCTGGCATCCTTATCCCTGCTGGTGATAATCGGGCCTATTGGTTCCTGTGTTTCCCACTCCAGCCCCGGGGAACAATCGGCGGTTATGGGATGCTGCATGTCGCACAGGTAAGCGCGCAGCTGGCCGCCTATGTCCTTTGACAGCAGTTTTATGCCGGTAATCTCGCTCATCGCCTCGTCTGATAAACCGTCTTCCGTTATATAGCCCGGCGCATATATCCACAGTGCAGTGCGTCCCTTTTGTCTCACAACGCGCCTTATGGATTCTTTTTCCTTCTCATTGAGCGCAAACGTGTCAAGGAAGATGTATAGTTTGTAATCCGGCATATTGTCCATGTCCTGCAGCAGGTAACTGTCAAACGGCGCTCCTATCTTGGGTATCTGCTCAAAATACTGCTTTGTGAGCACCGGCACGGTGACAGCGTTTGACGAGCGCAGGTATGTCACGGAGCGCTGGTTGACTATCACGGCTATCTCGGCGTTGCGCCGCCGGTCCTTTTTCAGCGCCTCTTTGTGAAGTTCGGCCGTCTTTGCAACCGAGGGCATAACTTCAGGATGTTCGTACCACCTTAGGCCGAAATCAAGGTACCATAACGGTATCCCTTCGCTTATCGCATATGCTGAGTTGCGCTTTAATACATTGTCGGTCTCCCACTGTGTTTTTGTCCTTCCGTATTCCTGGTCTTCCGTGGATATATGCGTTCTCGTATCATCTTCCAGAAGATATGTCTTCCCGCGCAGGCGGAAGGAAGCCACCGTGGTTATGGGAACGGTGGAGCCGCCGGGATAGCGCACCCTGTACTGGTAAGCCGACCCGCTGCCGTCAATATACGGGATATTCAGAAACCTGTCCAGCGCCTGGTGCCCCCGCTGGCTGAAATTGATGCTGGGCCACATGAAATGATACCCGTAATGCGCAAAGACAAGGACCCTGTCGCCGGTAACGCGCTTTATTATCCCGGACATATGTTCTATCGCGGATACAACGCTCTCGTCATTAAACCTTATGTAATCTCCTATCCTGTTTCCTTTGCCTGCCGGATTGAAGAATTCAAACTTGTCGCCTGTCAGCCGGTCGGATACCTCGGGGATATTCGCGGCTGCTATGGATGCCTCCTGTTTCCATGCCTTTGACAGCGCCTTGTCGGTCCCGTACTTTTCAGCCAGCCATTTCCTGAATTCTTTTGTGTTGGTTATTCCGTAGTCGTGGAAGCGGTTGCCTGAAGGATGCTCCCACTCCGGTCCGGAGGCGTAAAGCATGTTATAGCCGATTACCCTGTCGGCGTAATCCGATTCCTCAATATGCCTTATGATGTCCTCCAGCGCTTTTCCCGTATCATTCCGCCACTTTTCAGAAGGGAAGGAAGCATATTTCAAAGCGCCTGAATTGCCCGCCGCATCCCTCCACACGCACATCTCCGAAGGATTTGCCTCAATCCACCATGCGGGCGGAAGAAGTCTGACTCTCCCTATGAGGAATGTGCCGGCAGTTCCTTCCTGAAGAAGTCTCCGCATATAAAGGTCCAGCTCTTTGAAATTATATTTGTCCGGACCCTGCCAGAGAGATTCAAACCTTATCTGCGGCATGGCTATATCCAGAGCGGAAGAAAAAAGAGGGAAAGGGTTGGTCAGGTTGGCGCCGCTCCAGTTTTCGGCACGCGGCGCTGAAAAATCGTCTTGGAAAATGATGCTTCCGTCGGGAGCGGTGACCTTTATGAAATTTACGGTTGAAACAGTGTGATATACGCTTATGGTGAGTGGAGCGGGGGGGAGCGGCTTGTCGTCCTGCTTTTCGCCTACAAGCGTTCCGTTGGCATAGCCGGTTATTTTGCCTTCGTTTACTACAAGCTTGAGGTTTACCGGCTCGCCCGGCTCCCAGTTGACGGGAGCCGAGAACCACTTATAAAAGTCATTTGCTCCGGGATGCGCCTTCCAGAGGTTGACGACATTTCCTTCCTTTTCCCTGCACAGGTGGAAGAAATAACAGCCTTCGCCGGAATTGTTGATCCAGAATGCGATATTGTTGTTCAGTCCCTCGCTGGTAAACTCGTCAACCGTGACTTCTGCTTCAATCGTGAAGTTTTTTCCAAAAGAATCCGTAGATTTGACGGAACGGCCGCCGTAGTAACCCGGGCGGTTTTGAAGGTGCAGGCTTCCTTCCGCCACATTGGTCAAAGAGACGGGCTGTGCCTCATACATCAGCCCGGTTACCGGCTTGCCGTTTATGAAGATGGCGGGCGCACCGTTCAGCTCCTTTATCTCTGCCATTGTTTCCCCCTCGCCGGTGACTGCCGCGCATGAAGCGAGAAAAAACACCCCAAGCATAGCCGGCAGAACCTTGAAAATATTTTTATCCATAAAGGACTCCTTTTTCCGCCAGAGGTTTTTACGATTGCAGTGTGGACGTTAAACAAAAGCGCCACCGTCAAAGATGGCGCTTTTGTCTAAATGATACTACCTTTCCCTCAAATATGCAATGTCAGATTACTCTCTGTCCCAGAGGTTGTTTGCGCTTCCGATGCTTGATGCCCCTCCCGCGAACGGGTAGTAGAGGTAAGGGTTATTCGTTGAACTGTATCCCTTGGCAGTTTCCGGAGCCGATGTTGCGTGCGTGGATACATGTCCGTCGCACCAAAGAACAGTCGCGGCCTGGGAATGCCTGGCATCGACAATCCCCATCCAGTTTGCCGTGCTTGGAGTGGACCACCAGGGACTTACAATATAATATCCCTGTATGCCTGTATTGGCGATGATGCAATAGGTGTCATCCGTAAGAAGGATTGTCTTTGACTGCTGTTTGACCTGCCCGAGTTTTGCGGGGGTATATCTCAGAGGGTCTCCGCTGGCCAGCCAGTAGGTGTTGCCGATATAATAGTAGTTGTATCCGTAGTGAGTGTTATAGCCGATGCTGCTGTTATAGAATGCATGCCTCATTGAAGGACAGGCGAAGGCTTTGAGACTATTGACATAACCACCCTTCAGCAGTTGTCCGTGCCATGCATATGCCGCTGTATTGGTTCCGGTTGGATCTCTTGTGTCAGACGGCGGGAAATACTCGTTGTAGTCCTGCAGGTACATCATGAAAGAGAGTCCCAGCTGTTTCAGGTTGTTTATGCACACCGCCTGCCTTGCCTTCTCTCTCGCCTTGGACAGCGCCGGAAGAAGCATCGCTGCCAATATAGCTATGATTGCCACCACCACCAGTAACTCTATCAGCGTAAATCCTTTTCTTTTCATAGGCTTTCCTCCTTGCTTTTGTCATCCCGTACTTGATACGGGATCTCATCCTTTATTCTCTATCCTTGATCCCTTCCTACTATCCGAAGGGATGACACAAAACGTCACTTATCACTAAACACTTTATTTCTGTCGTCACCTCCTTTTTCGTTATTCCGCTTCAATCAACTGTACAGGTCCCGCAACATCCATGCTCTTCTGGCCTTCCGGCAGTACCGGAACCATTGCGTTCGCTACAGCTCCGCAAACCGGGCATTTGGGCCATGTGGGCGGAGTTATTTCGCCCATTACTTGAGGAGAAGCAGGCATTTCTTCCGTACTCTCAATAATAGGTTTTTCTTTCACTCCAAAGACAGCCTCGCAGTTCAGGCATTTCAGAGCAGGATAGGCATTATTGCCTTTGCTGAAAGGAGAACTCGTGGGATATTCAACAGCCGCATTTGATGATATTCTTTTAACGAACACCTTGTTTGCCTGCGTATCCACAAGAATTCTTTCATAACTGGCTTGCTGGCCCATGGATTTTACCAGCGCCGCAAGCGCAATAAGAATGACAACAACAAGAACTATTTGTTTTCCTTTGTTCTTCATCCTGTTCAGTCTCCTTATACTTTAATAAGAAAACGCATTCGTTGTATTTTCTCTTATCTATATTCAAGAGCATTATAACATGTAATCATTAATCTGTCAAGCCCCTTTTTAAATCGTTTTCGCATAAATTGACAAGGAATCTCTGAAAAACTTTCTGTGTCGTCATTGAATGAAGAAGCTTATGCTTGATGCTTGTCATTACCTTTTCAGTAACTTAATTATCCCATGAAGAGCCAGCCTGAGTCGGCGGGATTGTCCGTCCCAAACCGCAGTCTGTATTCCCATGGATGCAGAGAAATCCACGCGGCATTGCCGTGAATGACGTTTATTCTCATTGGCCTATCCGTTGAATAATAACCTTCAAAAACTACAAAAGGGATTGACATGACGGCTTTCCATGATTTATTACTCTTTGAAATTACCGTTCGCCACCGGTTATCTTCAATAGTCTTAAAATTATCATGACGCGTATCCCCATTTTTAGATACTTGAAAGGTCTGCGCAGGCCACAGCCGGCACGGTTCAATTTTCAGCGTTATCTGACCATCGCCATCCTTGCATTGGACTTCAAAGGAGATATTATCCCTGTCATGCCATGCTTTCCACTTTGTTCTTCCATCATCAAGCGTTTCCCACAGACTGCTGTTTTTTTCTCTGGCTGCAGTGTATTTTTTCCCTTCAGGAGCTTCCCCCGTATATACGGAAAAAAGTTTTTCTCCGGCATCTATCATTTTTTCAACTTCAGGGAAATCTTCCCGGAGAAGGTCTTTCAGAATTTCTGCGCGCCATTTGAGTTTCGCCGGAAAATATTTGTAACCCTCGGCTTCCGAGTGGAAGCCAAGCCTGGAATCCGTGAGACACAGCTCCCTGAGCGATAAAGAATTTTTTATTTCGGCAGAGACAATACCCTTCATAATCTCCAAACTGTTCTTCTGTTCTGCAATATCCAGATAAGGAAGCGCTTCTCGCAAATCATAAAAACGGAAAAAGTTGTAAGCACTGCTGAACTGGATGTTTAAAGCCTTGGCCAGGCCGATATCAAGCATGCGTTCGTGGTTATTGCTGTATTCCGGTTCAATCGCTTGAAGGATTTTTACTCCCCTGTCCCAGTTTTCAGCCATCTGTTTAAGAAGCACAAGTATTTCCTGCAGGGTATGGTCGTAACAGATGCATTCACCTATCCTGTCCCCGCTTTCCTGCGGGAAAGTAAACTTCCAGCTCGGCGATATCGGGGCATCAACGGGTTTCAGGTAAAGTTGCCACACCACAGAATTATGGACAGGTCCGTACCATGCAAAACTCAAATTGAAAGGAAAACTTGAATATCCCTTTTGGAACCATTTCCATGCGCTTGCCGCTTTTTCAGCGTCTGTTCCCCAATCTCTATGCGCAAGTTTTAAAAGGAATTCGTCTTCATCCGGCGGAAACGGGAGAAAAGAAAGTTCGCCGGCAGCTTTGTTCATCAGTCCCGGGTAATTGCCGAAATACCAGCACTGCATAACGGAGGTTACCTTAAGCTTCCGCATCGCACTGTATTTTTTGTATAGATTTCCCGGCACCGGAACAAAAGGCACGGTTGCAACTTCATGGGAACAGCCTACCTGTATCTTTGCCGAGACGCAGGCTCCGTTTCTTGCGGCGCTTTTTGCGCAATCTTTAAAAATCCTGCCCGGACCCGGCCATGCGAGCCAGTAGTCAAGCAGAAGGCGTTCCTTGCCTGCCTGTATTTCTTTTCCGCCGGATTCAAAATTATATTGGAATATTACGTCGTCCGGCATGTTGGCGGCTATTTCCCTGATAACCTTTTCAGTTTCTCCTGCCGAATTTTTGTCTTTTCCGTGTATTGCCGGCACATACAGCCATGAAATCATTTCTGCTGCGGGGTTTGCCCTGTGCATGCCTGCAGCTATTGCGGATGCCGTATCGTAAAAAACCTCCCATGGTTTTCTTTTTGAGCATCTGGGGCAGTTATTGTTGAAGAAATTCGCTGTGCTTGAATAACAGTGGGTCGGTCTTTCCCCGAGATTTATGTCTATAATGCCGCCTAGGCCCGGCACGGAAGAAAAGAGGTAATAAGCGGATTCTTCAAGATATTCCCGTCCTTCCCTGGAAGAAGTGCAGAAGTATGTTGTATCTCCCTGTCGGTGTCCCGCAAAATATTTGTTTTTGTTCAATTCTTCCGCAGGCAGAAGATATTCGGGGGTTTTCCCGAAACCGCGGGGTTCAATGCAGAAAAGATATAATTTTATTCCGTACAGAGCGCATTTTGTGACGGTTTTGTTGAGTTTTTCAAGACGCCTGAATCTATCTCTGCCGTGTCCGGGAAAGAATTTTGAAGGGCATAAATCGCTGAACTGTACCGTGAGCCATAGGCCGTTAACAGCTTCATGTGCGAGGCGGTTCAGGTATTCTTCCGGATAATAGTCGGTATCGTCAGCAAGTTCATCGCGGTTCATCGGCGGGCGTTTTATCGGGCCGAAAAAACACCTGGATATCCTGGTTTTTATAAAAGGGCTTCTTTTGTATCCGCCGGTTTTAAGAAACGGGCCTCCGCTCCTTTGAATCTCGTCCTCTACGAAAACAAGGCCCCTGCGGATGCCTTCCGTATCGCCGGCAATTATTCTGCAGGAATCTTCGGCAACATCCACCGTGAAGCTTTCAAAAGAACGGGTCCGGGCTTTTTCGGTAATGATTTTATACGGCCCTCTGCCTATACCGCATGCTTTCAGAAACTGCCTGAAGTCCGCGTATGCGGATAAGAGGTTTTTATCTGCGAAAAGGAAGTCCAATGCTACACCGCATTTGAGAACCGCTTCCCCTTCTTTTTTTTGATTACGGTTTAAAAGGATTTTTTTGTGAAGGGGCGTTTGCAGTTCCCGTATGAATTTCCAGTTTTTTTCAGCCGGCTGTCCGGGGCTCTGTCCTGCAGGCATTTTGTTTCCCTCAGTTTGACTCCAGCCACCACATCTTTGTTTCATATTTTTCAAGATTAACGGAAAATGAAGTTGTTTTTTCAGAGACAACCTCTCCGCTGAATGCATCAACTACCTTTACCGGTACGGGCAATTTTATCGTTCGTTTGCCGGCATATCTCGCATGTATGGACAACATGGATTTGTTTGCGCACAGGAAGTCTTCGCTGTCGCTGTATACATGCACGCCTGCGTACTCTGCTATACCGCGAAGCAAAGAAGCGGGTAGATTTGGGACGCCGCACCATATTGACCGCCAACTGCCGTTTTCTTTGACCGCTAACCCGGGGCCGTATTCCATCCCTGTTTTAAACGTCCCGTCGGGATGAGTGCCTGAGTATGCCGCGTACATGCCCAAAACATCGGCCTGGTTGTCCGCGCATTTAATAATCGGTCCCATATGCCGGTCCACTCCGAAACGCAGTCCCGGCGGGCATCTTCTTGTGATTGGATGGTCAAAGTCGCAGAGGTATAAACTCAGTTGCCCTCCTGCATCCTGAGGTTCCAGTTCAATCCCCGTTAATTCCGCCATCGCTTCTTTGCTGAATCCTTCTTCAGTAACGTATCCCGGAGCAAATATCCACAATGCGGTTGCGTGTTCCCGCCTGACTTTTTCCATGACCGTTTTCCTCTGCTCATCAGTCATGTAGAAAGTGTCAAGAAAGATGTACAGCTTGTACTGCGGTATCCGAGCAATATCCTCAATCAGATACATGTCAAAAGGCGCTCCAATCCTCGACATTTCATTGTAGACCTGATGCGGCATAAGGTTGTTCAACAGCGAAGCGGTATTGGAGTCCGCCTTAAGGAAAAAATGCGAACGCTGGCTCACAATCACGGCAATTTCAGCGTTCCGGGAGCGGTCGCGCCGCAAAGATTCTTCGCCTATCTTTTCAATCCTGCCTATGTTTTCCATCGTAGCCCTGTCTTCCAGCCAGCCCAGCCCCCAATCCACCCACCAAAGGGATTCTGCCTCAGATAAGGCATAGGCAAAATTGCGCTTGTGAACATTGACCGTTTCCTCAGCCGTGTTTGTACGGCCGTAACTCGTGTTCTCACCTGAGATGTGCGTGCGGGTATCGTCCTCCCCCCAGAAGAATTTGCCGTGCAGGCGCATTGAACCGGCAACTCCCGAACCATACATGGACATCCCTCCCGGCTGGCGTTCGCGGTATTGAAAGGGTGCGCAGAGTGCATCAACATCGGGAGATTCCAGCACGCTCAGCATGGCGTGGTGTCCGCGGCTGTTATAGTTCACTGGAGCGTCTGCGGGTATGTGGTATCCGAAGAAAAACAGCGTAAGCCGCTTCCTGTCAGTTTCCTCCTTGATGGCTTTTGCAAAAAAACATATAAGGTCGGAGACGCTCTCAGCATTGAACTGAAGGTAATCCGCAACCTTGTTGGCGCCTCTTGCCGGGTCCTTGAAGTTATAAAAATCTCCCTGTCTGCGTTCTTCCGCCGTAGGAATATCGGCAGTGTTGAGCGTAACGCTTTTATCGCGCCAAGATTTTTGCAGCCCGTCATCGGTTCCGTACCTGGCTTTCAGCCAACCGCGGAACGTCCGGCGCGATACCTCGCTGTAATCATAAAACCTCTCGCCGCTCTCAAAGAGCCATTCATACCTGCCGTAGTCAAGGTTATAGCCGATAATTCTTTCCCCGAAGGTAGAGCTGTTATGATGGCGGATAACCTGCCTGACCGCCTCGCCCCCCTCTTCTCTCCATGTTTCTGACGGATAGCTCACAAAACGCATACTGACGAGCGCCTTGCCGTTGGAATCAAGCACCTCCTCGTCTGTATGCGAGTTTATCCACCAGTCAGGGGGAAGCAGACGCCACCGTATGAGAAAACGCGCCTCTGCATCGCTCTCAAGAATGTTTTTGAATTTTTTATCCATGCTGGAAAAATTGAAAGCGTTCGGTCCGTACCACACCCCGTACCGGAAGTCGAGAGTGACCAGGTAGATGTGTACGCCCTGACCGGAAAAAGCCATGCCTGATTCAGGCGGGCCAAGAGTCTTGATTTGCCCCGGATTTGCCAGGTCCCCCCTCCACAGTTTCGGGTTTGCCATGGTAAAATCATCTTCAAACAGCACTTTGCCGTCAATGGTTGAAATACGTATGTCGTCAACCGTACTGCATGTATGGAAAACGCTGAATGCGGCTTGACTGACAGGCAAAGGCTCTTCTAAGTCTTCCTTTTCGGCAACAGGATTTCCATCCACGAACGCGGAAATTTTATTTCCGTCAATAACCATTTTAAGGCGGTAAAGCCTGCCGGTTTCCCAGTTGAATGGAATGTTAAACCACCGCTCATAGTCGCGGTGATATTTTAAAAAAGAGATGCATCTTTCGCCTGAAACTTCTTCCAGCCCCAGGAAGTAAAAACTCCGGCCAGCACTAGCCTGGATTGAGACGTTTGCGCCTCCTTCAAATACTTCCCTGACGGCAACAGCCGCTTCAATTACAACCGGGCCGTCCAATTTGCAGTTTGCCGTCAGAGAGCGGTTCGTGTACCAGTTCGGCAGGCATGTCAGCACAAGCCGTCCATTTTCCACATACGGCCTCGGCTTTGTCTCCTCCCCCATGAGTCCCGTGCGCGTCTTGCCGTCCAGGTAAAAAGCAGGGGAACCGTTAAGCATTTTTATTTCCGCTTTAGGCCCCGGACAGGGAACTTTTTGCGGATAAGGTACAGCCGCCTGTATGCCTGCGGCTTCAGAAGAGACAAAAAGCAAATTACCAAACAGCGCAAAATACCACATGTACCGCATCAATTTTGTTTTTGACATAACCGCTCCCTGTTAAAAAAATATAGGGACCTTTTCCTCTTCCTGTTTTCAATAGCTTTATAACATTCAGGCGCAAATTTGTAAAGGTTTTTAAAAAACGGTTTAAAATAAAGTAAAATTGCTGTTGACAGAAAGAACCGGAGGTATATAATATGCAGAATAAAAAAATTCTTTTAAATCCCCTCCTTGGAAAAAGGAGGGATAGGGAGGATTTGCGCGGGGGAGAGCGAACAAATGAAGAAAATAGAAAAGACTGCAAAAGGGTGGCGGTTGAAGGGCGGCAATCTTATACTGGATATTGACGGCGCTTCGGGAGAACTGAAATCTCTAATTGTTGATACAGGCAGGAAATTCGTATGGACTCCTGATAAGGGAACTGTCTCCGTTTCCGACGACTTTACGGGAAAGAAATATACCGGCAAGGATATTAAGAGAATAAAATTTGAACTCAAAGGAGATGTTTTAACTCTTTCAAAATATTTCAAGGATGCGCCTTTTCTGTTGACTGAAAAATACAGCGTTGAAGACGAAGTTATCCACTGGACTTCGCGGCTGGATATGGACAAGGGCGAATTCCGCTCCTGCTCAATAGTTTATTCAATACCGTGGCCCCAGCCCGCGTACGGAAATAACTTGTGGGCGGCGAAGGATAACATGCCTTCGGAACTGGGGCGTTTCGGCGGCTTTGCGTTTGAGTACGGGGAGATTACCAGCGGAATTCTCATCCCCGCGCTGTGCGCCTGGCGCAAGAAGGAGGATGCAGGCCTTCTCCTTGCCATGCCTTTTGATTTCAAAGCGCCCCGTTTCCGGTTTGTCGGCGGTTTCCGCGAGCCGGCTCTTTATGTCAGGTACGACTGGCTGGCGCTTAAGGCAGGCAAGCCTGCTGAAGCGAGCCTTCTCCTTCGCGCCGCTTCCGGCGGCTGGCGTCCGTCGCTCGGCTGGCTCTATAAAAGGTTCAGGGAATATTTTGAGCCGCGTTCCAAGAACATCCATAACCTGTGGGGCGGCCATATATGCGGTACATACGACGTCCCTTTGAAGAAAGCGCGCATAATGGCGGAGCTCGGCTGTAAGTGGCATGAGATTCATGCACATTTCCCCTTTTACGGAAACTACCATCCGGAAGGAATGAAAAGTTGGAGTACCGGCCATCCGATGCGCGTTTCCAAAGCCCATCCGGATATTTCGGTTGAACTCATCAAAAAGAGTATAAAGAACCTGCATAATGCCGGAGTGGCGGCAATGCCTTACATTCAGGTTGCAGGAGACGGGGACGATAAATTGCCGGCGGCTATTTTGAATAGGTCGCTCATAAAGGATATTTACGGGGAAAAGGTTTCGGCATGGCCCGGAACACACATGATGAACTCCGACCTGTCTCTTCCTTTCGGAAAAGATATGGTAAGGCAGATAAAAGGTATGGTCTCCCGCTATCCGGAGATGGACGGCGTTTTTCTTGACCAGGCGTGCTACAATTTTCTTGACACCGCCCACAGCGACGGGATTACCGCGGTCGGCAACAGGCCGGCCTATATGACCGGCTTCAATTATGCGCCTCAGCTGGAATTGCTTTCAGGCTTACTGCATCCTGAAAAGGTCATCATCGGCAATGGACCGTTCAGCATAGGGATTATGAAATATATTGACGGGTTCATGGCGGAATGTGAAAGCTGGCTGAACGACCATTTGCAGTATTATGCCATTGCAAAACCGATGTTCTTCCTTACGTGGGGGAAAAGCGGCCGCTCTCTTGAAAAAATGTTCCAGAGCTGTATTTTTTACGGCGCCGGGTTTACGAGCAACCCCGAGGTTTACAAATCTTCAAAGGATATATTTGACATGTACATGCCTGTGCTCCAATTGTTATACAGGCGGCGCTGGGTTTTTGAGAACAACCCCATTGAAGTGCCGTATGGATATAAAGGCAGTCTCTTTTCCAGTTCGAGGGGGACGCTTGTCGCAGGCATTGTGAGCGAAACGGTGCGCACTATGCCGCCTCCGTTCCGGTCGGAGACGGTTCATATCAATGCAAAGGCGGCGAAGAAGACGCACAGGGTTGTTCTGCACGAACCGGGGCAGAAGCCGAGGGATATAAAGTTTTCCTGCAAAGAGGAGGGGCTGGAGTTTGATGTTCCGGGAGCAACTGTCGCCGCCGTAGCCGAACTCATAACGGCTTAATTCCATCCGGACAGCGTCGTTAACTTCGTCGGAAGCCGCGTCAACATACATTAAGTATGTCTCCTTGCTTCCTCCTTGTTGCCTTGCTCTCCGGCGGACTTAAACCGTTATTGTTACAGGTAATAACTCATAACGGCTTAATTCCATCCGGACAGCGTCTCTAAATCCACCCTAACCCTCCTTTACGAAAGTAGGGGACCTCTAAATCCACCCTAACCCTCCTTTACGAAAGTAGGGGACCTCTAAATCCACCCTAACCCTCCTTTACGAAAGTAGGGGATTATTTCCCCCTTTGTAAAAGGGGGATTAAGGGGGATTTACGGGCTCACCGATTCGCCCTTAATGCTAAACGGTGCTCATTATTCTTCGCACCAGCACCCCTCTTTTGTTAAAGGAGGGAAATATTGTATCCCCCCTTTGCAAAAGGGGGGCATGGGGGGATTTTCCTCTCGTTTCTGACTCTTTGCAGCCGTATTCTCCTCAGAAAACATTGACGGATAAGGCCTGCCTGTGTTACAATTCACATTGGTAAATAAGGTTGGGAATGTTCCTCTGCGGGATGAAAAAAATGAAGAAATTGCCGAGTTTTCTCAAAAAGTATTTTTGGGATGTTTCCTTTGAAAAAATAGACCTGCAGAAAAACAGGGAATATGTTTTGAAGCGCATTCTGGATTACGGCGACGAAAGAGCGGTCGCATGGATGTACAGGAATTTTAAAAAATCCGAAATAAAAAAGACTCTATCCGAATTCCGCGGATATTCCCAAAAAAGCGCCAATTACTGGGCTCTTATGCTCAATGTACCGAGGGAAGAGGTTTTATGTTTGAAAAAACGCTCATCAAAGGAGCAAAGGACGTTCTGGCCGCATTAGCCCGTTCGGGACTTCTGGAAAACGCATATCTGGCAGGAGGGACTGCGGCGGCGCTTCAGTTGGGCCACCGCATTTCAGTTAATTTTGATTTTTTCACAAGGGAAGACTTCATTCCCAGGGTTTTTTCCTCCGAACTTTCAAAAGCGGGTTCATTCAGGGAAGAACAAGCAGGCAAAGGAACTGTTTTGGGAGAGTTTAACGGCATACGATTCAGTCTATTCCTATACAATTATCCCTTGCTTTTCCCTCCTGTAAAATATCTTTCTTTTGACATAGCCGACATTCGCGATATTGCCGCCATGAAGGTAGATGCCGTGGCCGCACGCGGAGTAAAGCGGGATTTTATTGATTTGTATTTTATATGCAAGGCAGGATACGGGCTGACTGAAATCAGGGGTTTTTACGATAAAAAATACGGTAAACTTGCTTCCAACCGCATACATATCCAGAAAAGCCTTGTGTTTTTTAACGATGCCGAGCCGGATGAAATGCCGGAGATGCTGGAAAATATCCGGTGGGCGGACGTGAAAAATTTTTTTGAAACGGAAGTAAAAAAACTGGGAGTTCCTTTTTAACGGTTTTTATATAATTCGGCTGTTTTATTCCTTTCTGTGACCTCCTCTTGACAATATGTATATGTATAAGTATACTTATATAAAAAAGAGAGGCTATTAAAATGGATAGAAAACTTACGCTTTTGATTGATGAAAAAGTTTGCAGAGAACTGCGGTTCCTGGTGCCGAAAAGGAAAATGAGCAAGTTTGTGGAAGAAGCCCTGAAAAAGAGAATTGAGCAGTTAAGGGAAGATGACCCTGTGGCAAAAGGGTTTCAAATGATGGGGAAAGACAGGCAGAGAGAAAAAGAGGCGGATGAATGGAGCGAGGCGGGTATAGCTGAGGAATTTTGATGGAGATAAAGAGAAGCGACATTTTTTGGGTTAATCTTGAGCCGTCTGTAGGCGGGGAAGTAAAGAAAACCCGTCCTGCAGTTGTTGTTAGTACAGACAGGGCAAATCCCTACCTTAACAGGGTGGTTGTAGTCCCTCTTTCTTCCAGAACCGAAAAAGTATATCCTTCAGAGGTTAAAGTTTCCATGGAAGGCAAGGAGCATAAAGCAATGGCAGACCAGTTAAGGGTTGTTTCAAAAAAGAGGATGACGTCAAAGATAGGTGTTTTATCCTCGGAAGACATGAAAAAAATAGAAGAGAAAATAAAACTGTTTTTGGAGCTGATATAATGGTTAGAGTAAGATTTGCGCCGAGCCCCACCGGCTATCTGCATATCGGCAATGCAAGGACTGCGCTTTTCAACTATCTTTTTGCGCGCAGGAATAATGGCAGTTTCATCTTGAGGATTGAAGATACCGACAGGGAGCGTTCGGCGAAGGAATACGAGACGGCTTTGATGGAAGACCTCAAGTGGTTCGGGATTGACTGGGACGAAGGTCCGGATGTCGGTGGAGATTTCGATCCGTACAGGCAGATGGACCGCCTGGATATCTACAGAGAGTTGTCGGAGAAACTGCTCAAGGAAGGCAAGGCCTATAAATGTTACTGCACAAAGGAAGAGATAGACGAAAGGAACAGGCAGGCGGGAAGAAACGAGTCTTCCGGATATGACAACCACTGCAGGGACTTGACGGCAGAGGATGCGGCGAAGTTTGAGAATGAAGGAAGAAAGCCGGCTTTGCGGTTCAGGTTCCCGCAAAAGACCGTTAAGGTGAACGACCTGATAAGGGGAGAGGTTACATTTGAAAGCGGGCATATACCTGATTTCGTCATCATGAAGCCGGACGGCATGCCTGTTTTTCACTTTGCCGTTGTTGTGGATGATTACCTGATGAAGATTACGCACGTTGTCAGGGGCGAGGACCATCTTTCAAATACGCCCAAGCACATAGCGCTCTTTGAGGCGCTGGGAGCGCCTGTCCCCCAATTTGCGCACATGTCCATGACTCTGGGGCCCGACAAGACACGCTTGAGCAAGAGGCACGGCGCCACTTCCGTAAGGGCATATAAAGACGAGGGTTATCTTCCCGAGGCCTTTTTCAACTATATATCCCTGCTCGGATGGGGGGCTGAAAACAGCCAGGATATCTTTTCAAAAGAAGAGCTTATACAGGTTTTTTCAATAGAGAGGTGCCAGAAGGCGAGCGCAGTCTTTGATCCTGACAAGCTTCTTTGGATGAACGGTTATTACATGAGAAAAACGACTCCGGAAAGAATTCTGGAGCTGTCAAAACCTTTTCTTGAAAAATCGGGCGTTATAAAAGACGGGCTTTCCGCAGAACAGGTTGAATATCTTGAAAAGGCGGTTGCCCTTGAACAGGAGAAGATAAAACTGCTGAAGGAAGTTCCGTACCATATCGGTTTTTTTGTTAAAAATCCCGACTACGAAGAAAAAGCCGTTAATAAATACCTGACGGAAGCCGGCAAAAAGGTTCTGGCGGAACTTCTTCCCGCGCTTGAAGGATGCAAAGAGTGGACAATTGCAGGCCTGGAAGGGGCAGTAAGGAGTTTTTGCGAAGAAAAAGGATACAAGCCGGGGGATGTTTTTCATCCTGTAAGGGTGGCTGTCAGCGGCAAGACAAAGGGTCCCGGACTCTTTGAGATGCTTGAGCTTCTCGGCAGTGAAAAAGTGACAGAAAGGATAAAGCGTTTTACGGAGGGGGCCTCATGATTACCAAGGAAAAATGCGAAGAGCTGAAAAAGAAATCCCTTGAAATACTGAAAAAAGCAGGCATAGTTATTACGGACAAAGAGTACAAAGAGATGGAAATCGCAGATTTCGGTTTGGGCATGCCGGAGATAATCGGGCTTGAAATTGTCGTCTATGAAAACAATGACCGCTACTGCGCCAAGGAGTTGATAATGTTTCCCCGCCAGGTATGCCCGGAGCACAGGCATCCTCCGGTTTCTTCAAAGCCGGGTAAACAGGAGACCTTCAGGTGCAGGTACGGGGAAGTCTATCTTTATGTCTCCGGGGGAAAAACTAAAAATCCGAAAGCGGTGTTGAAAGAGAGAAAAGAATATTTTACCGTATGGAATGAGATAATATTAAAACCCGGTCAGCAGTACACCCTTCCTCACAATACCCTGCACTGGTTCCAGGCAGGAGACGGGGGAGCGATAGTGTCGGAGTTTTCTTCATCCAGTTCCGATGAGACGGATATATTTACCGACCCCGGCATAAAGAGGGTGGAATGATAAATGATAAGATTCTATAACACCTTGACGAGGAATAAAGAGGAGTTCAAGCCCATCAAAGAAGGCAACGCCGGGCTTTACACATGCGGGCCTACCGTATATGACCTGGCGCACATAGGCAATTTCAGGGCGTATATCTTTGAAGACCTTCTGCACAGGTATCTTGAATACGGCGGGTATAAAGTGTTGAGGGTGATGAACATCACGGATGTTGACGACAAAACCATCGCCGGATGCGAGAAAGAGAGTGTGAGTTTAAAGGAATATACGGACAGGTATCTCACCGCTTTTCTTGAAGATATGGAGATACTGCGGCTGAAAAAGCCGGATTACCTGCCGAGAGCGACAGAACATATCCCCGAAATGGTATCCCTTGTAAAGAAACTGCTGGACAAGGGATATGCGTACGAAAAGGACGGCGCGGTATATTTCAGCATAGCAAAATTTCCTTCTTACGGGAAGATGGCAGGGATAGACCTTTCCGAAATAAAGTCCGGGGCGAGGGTGGACGTCGACGAATACGAGAAAGAGGATGTGCGCGATTTCGCGTTATGGAAGGAAGAGAAAGAGAGCGTATTCTGGGATACGGAACTGGGCAGGGGCAGGCCCGGTTGGCATATAGAGTGCTCTGCAATGAGTATGAAGTATCTCGGGGAGAGTTTTGACATACATACCGGAGGCGTTGACAATATCTTCCCCCACCATGAAAACGAGATTGCCCAGAGTGAAGCGGCGACGGGAAAAAAGTTTGTGAACTACTGGATGCACTGCGCCCATCTTCTGGTGAACGGCGAGAAGATGTCAAAGTCCAAAGGCAATTTTTATACGCTGAGGGATATTTTGAAAAAGGGATACAACCCCGTTGCCGTAAGATACCTCCTGCTCTCCGCCCATTACAGGGACCCGCTTAATTTTTCCGAGAAAGCGCTCAAGCAGGCGGAGAATACCGTGAGCAATTATAACGCATTTTACCAGTCCCTTGATTTCTGCAAATCCGGCATAGGCAATAAAGAGATAAAAGCAGATATAGAGAAAGCAAGAAAAGATTTTACGGCCGGACTTTCCGACGACCTTAACATATCGGCCGCCCTTGCCGGAATTTTCAACCTTATAAAAACCGTAAACATAGCCGTTTCCGAAGGAACCCTCGGGCCTGAAGATGCAGGCGATATAAAGGGTTTTCTTGAGGAGACAGACAATGTGCTGGTCATCCTGGATAAAGAGGAAAGAAAATTGTCCGGAGAACAGCAGAACCTGATAAAAGAAAGGGAGCAGGCAAGGAAAGACAAGGACTTTAAGAAATCTGACGAGATAAGGGATGTTTTCAAATCGCAGGGCATTCTTCTTGAAGATACACTATACGGAACCCGCTGGAAAACCGTCAAAAAGGGTATAAAGTGAAACGGTACATTTCTAACTTCCTCCTTAATTTTTTCCCTCTCCGCCTGGGGGAGAGGGTCAGGGTGAGGGGGAAGGGCATTACCCTTCTTGAAATACTTGTGGTCATGGCGATTATCGCCGTTTTATCCGCCATTGCCACACCCGCATTGGGAAATGCAAGGCGACGCGCCATGTCGGTAAAGACAGAGTCTGTTATCGCATCCATTGAAGCGGCGCTATCCATGTACGGAACGGACTTCGGAGACTATCCCGCATTTGAAGGAGAAGGGACCGGGAGTCTTACTGAGCTTCTTCAGGGCCCCGTTGAAAGCAGGTTCTGGAAAGGCCCTTACATGAGATTTAAAACTGCGGATATTGACGGGGGAAATAACATCCTTGACGCTTGGAAAACTCCTCTCTCTTACAGATATCCCCAGGATGGACATACAAATGTTCCTTATATAATTATCTCTGCCGGGCCTGACAGGGAGATGGGAACCGCCGATGATATCGGCAACTGGTGAAAATATCATTTGTGGGAAAGGTCTCCTGACCTTGATATTAGCCGGTAGCCGCAGGTCTTTAGCCTGCGAACCATGAAAGGTAGCCGCAGGTCTTTAGCCTGCGTCGGCATCAGGAGATGTCTCCCACGGGGAGTTTTATTATGAAGAAAATCTACGGATGCTTACCGATGTTACTGCTTATCTCCTGCTGTTTTTTCACAGGGGACTTGTATCCGTCGCCGCTTTTTCCCACGGTTATCAATCCGCGTAACGCCGCAGGGAGAGAGACCTTCAGTTTTGCCGTTGTGGGGGACAGCCAGCCGTCCGGCGAAACGGGAAAACAGCCGGAGGTTTTCAAAAGGATAATAGAAGAGATAAATAAATCCGGCGCGGATTTCATGGTTCATCTCGGGGACAAGATATACGGAAGCAAAGATGTAAATGTAGTCAGGCGGCAATACGCTGAATATGGCGATGTTATCAAAAAACTGAAAATACCCGTGCATTACGTTGTCGGAAATCACGAGATAAACGGCGTCAAAGAGAACGAGGAATTGCACAAGGAAAAATTCGGGACTCTTTATTTCTCTTTTGAGCACAAAAACTGCTTTTTCATCGTCCTCAACACCGAATTTGTCGGAAGCGAAGCAGCGGTAAAGGGGGAGCAGTTGTCATGGCTGAAGTCCGAACTTGAGAAGGGCAGGGGATGCAGGCACATATTTGTTTTTCTTCACAGGCCGCTGTTTTCAGTCCTTTTTGCTAAAAAGAACGATGCACAACAATTTTCCTCTAAAGAACACAGGGATTTGCTCGCGGGACTCTTCAATAAATATAACGTGAGCGCTGTTTTTGCCGGGCACGAGCACATTTTCCATTCAGAAAGGCATAACGGCCTTCTGCAAATTATATCAGGCGGCGGAGGAGGCCCCTTTCATTTTGCCCCCGCTTTTCACCACTACCTCATCGTTGAAGTAACCGGCACAACCGCCGTTATCCGCCCCATTGTCGTAGGTAAGGAATGATATTCTTAGTTACGAGATAAGGTAGAGATACCATGAAAATAAAAGAAAAACTTGAATATTTGTATACCATGGGGCCGCGCGCTTCCGGAAGCTGGGAAGAGCTGAAAGCCGCTGAATATATCAGGGAAACGTTCATAAAAGCAGGAATTAACGCCCGGATAGAAACATTTGAAAGCCCCTCGCATCTTGCACTGCGTTCAACCTTGAAGGTTCCTGACAACGGCAGGGTCTTTACTTCATTGCCTACCCAGTTTTCGCCTGCCGGAAAGGCAATCGGGGAATTGATTTACCTTGGCGTTTTTGATACTCCGTTTATTGACAGGGCGGATTTAAAAGGCAAAATAGGGCTTATTATTCCTTCATCCGGCGCTTTTAATCACGGAGAGCGGATTGATTTTATTCTTGACCTGGAACAGAGGGGGCTTGCCGGGTTGATAGTGGGATGCCCCTCCATGGATTTGATAAACGCCAAGATTATCCGTTATCCTGAAATCAAAAAACTTCCGAGTGTTGCTGTTTCATGGAGGACAGGTTCCGAACTGAAGAGGCTGGAAGGAAAAGATGTTTACATGGAAGTGGAACATGATAAACGCATGCGCAATGAATCGCAAAATGTCGTTGTAGAAATTCCGGGTGAGAGCGCATATTGGCTTACAGTTTCAGCCCATTACGATACGGCGGCGTTCTGTCCCGGAGCATCCGATGATGGCGGCGGCACTGCTGTCGTAATGGAACTGGCGGAAACTTTTGCAGGGAAAAAGCTTCCTGCCACACTCTATTTCGTATTTACCGGAAGCGAGGAGTATGGCGGTCTTGACATGGTCGGAGCGGGGAGCAAAGCGTTTTACAGGAAACATTCCGGCGAGATAGAGAATTGCATCGCTCATATAGACGTTGACGATATAGGGAATCTTCTCGGCTGCGTCCACCTTTACACGGCAGGGCCCGCATCTTTTATGAAAGCGTTGAAAGCGGTTCCTTCTCCTTTCAAATATGCCATAAAAAAGAAAACCATGCCCTCGTGCGACCATGGAGCGGCTGTCATGTTCGGGATACCTTATATCTGGCTTTCCGACCATTTCGAACAGCGTCCTCAGTTTCACACTCCCGAGGACAAGATTGAATATATGGATTTGGAGAAACTGGAATTATATTACAAATATATAACAGATGTTATCAAAAAATTCGTTTCCGCAAGGCCTTTTTACCCGTATGTAAAGGAAGGAGAAAAACTGATAAGGCCGGCATATTTCAAGGATATCCCCGATATCCTCAATATTACCAGAGATGCCTTTGGCCCTGTGAGCATGAACAAGATGCAACAGGATTTTTTCAATGAGAAAATCGGCGGTAAAGAGTGGCATGAATATAAAAACGCCGCAGTAGAGGCTTCTTTGAAGGACGATATATACAATGCCGTTGTATGCGAGATTAACGGGAAAGTTGTAGGGTATGCCACGGTTTTTTATGATGCCGAAAGTGGGATTGCAAATATAGGGAATAACGCCGTTTATACCGATTGGCAAGGGAAAGGAATAGGAAAGGCGATGCAGGCTGAAATAAAAAGAAGGATGAAGGAAGAAGGATATGAAAAATTTGCCGTCACGACCCTTTCAAATGACATAGCCGCCCAGAAAATATATGAGAAACTGGGGTATTCAAAATATATAGAAGCCTTTCATTATTTGAAAGGTTTTTGATGCAGGCGTTCTTTAGCGATCATGCTCTGCGGGGTGTTGCTTATTTCTTATTGAAGTAACCGGCAAAAATGTCATTATCCACTCCATCCCAGTTAACTGACGGCGTTTATCAGGTTGTTTCTATCTGCGTTTATTGAGTCCAGCATTTGTATGAGGGCGTTGTCCAGCATTGCGGGTTTGTCGGAATCCGGCATTTTTCGCATGGCGCGTATCCGGGCTCCCAGTATGACCTCTTTAATTGCGGAAGGCAGATTTTCCGCATCTGTCCGCGTAAATGTAAACTCTTTCCTGTAGGCATCCATGAAAACCTTTGTACCGGATAAATCCACTTTACAGGGTTGTACGAGAGACCGTATATCGCTTCCGTCAACAGGGGAATTCCTTGTGAAGCAGAAGAATACGATGCCTCTTGAAATATCATAGAGGGTATTTTGATAGGATGTCCAGTCAAAATCAAAGATTCCGCCCACATAGCCGTTTTTGAATTTGACGTTTGTGTTTGTGTAATCTCCGTGGACTATGCTGTGTGTCAGTTTTGCGGTGTTAAAATCCTTTATCAGCGCTTCAAGCTCTGCGTAAACTCTTTTTATTATATCTCTGTCCGCGAAAATTTCCGGCAGTCTTTTTACGTGGCTCTCGAGCTCGCTTTTCAAAAGAGAAGGGTGGAACTCCCTCCTCCAAGGTTTTTTCCCGTCAGGAGAGAAATTTTGAAGGGTTTTATGAATGCGTCCCAGCGTGGATGCGGCGTTTGCAATCTGATGTTTATCTCCGGGCGTGAAATCTTCCAGTCCCTCAACGAACTCAAAAAGTTCGTAAACATCTTCTCCGGAACGGAAGAATCGTTCTCCGCCGGAGGTTTTTTCCGGAAGGGCGACGGGAAAGCCGTTCTTTCTCAGAAACAGAATCACCGAATGGTCAAAACGGATAACGTCGGGGGGACAGAATTCCCTCCTCCGCTGTTTCAGCAGGTATTTTTCGGCAGGCGTTTGCACAATATATTTCGGTGCAGCCGTCCCCTCTCTGATGGGGTCAACTCTTGACACTTGACAAACCCATTGTTTCAAAATTGTTGAATAGGGCATAAGGGAAGAATTATTCATTATTCTATTGAAAAAGATAAACGGTAAAAAGAATTTTAATAAATATATAAAAATGACGGAGAAAATTTGTCAAGTGTCAAGAGTTGACCCCATGAACAGAAGACGCGCCTGAATGATGACAGGGTTGCTCTTTATCTTATTCAGGGTTTCCGGCGACAGGGCGCTGTCAATATTAAGGAGAATTACCGCTTTCCCGCCCGCTTCCTTTCTTCCGACGGTCATGTCGGCGATGTTGATTCCGGCTTCCGTCAGCACCGCGGAGATATGCGCGACGGCGCCCGGCTTGTCATAGTTTTCACACAGCAGAAGGTATCCGTTGGGAGAAGCGTCAACGTGGTAATCGCCTATCCTGATGATGCGCGGGTCTTTTTTTGAAAAGAGGGTTCCCGCTACGGAACTTGCGCCTTTTGTCGTATGCACTTCAATCTTTATAAGGTTGGCGAAGTCCTCAACGTCCCTGCTTTTTGTCTCCGTAATCTTTATGCCCCGTTCCTGGGCTATGAACATGGAGTTCACATAATTTACCGAGCCGGGCACGGTCGGTTCAAGAAGTCCCTTGAGCAGTGAAAGGGTTATCGGCTGTGACGGGTATTCGGCGGTTTCGCCTCCGTAAAGGATGTTCAGCCGTTCAATATTGCCGTCAATCATGTGCGACTGGAAACAGCCGAGTTTTTCCGCAAGCGTTATGTACGGCTGTATCTCCTGCAGTATGGACGGCTCAACGTACGGGAAATTCACCGCGTTTTCCACCACGTTGTCCTTAAGGACTTTTTTAACCTGCCGCGCTATCTGCAGGGAGACGTTTGTCTGCGCCTCATGGGTTGAGGCGCCGAGGTGAGGGGTTGCGATTAATTCGTCCAGTTCCAGAAGAGGGCTGTCCACGGACGGTTCCTTTTCAAAAACGTCAAGCGCGCATCCTGCGACTTTTTTCTCTTTTATCGCCTTGTATAGAGCATCCTCGTCAATAATGCCTCCGCGGGAGCAGTTGATAATCCTGACTCCGGTTTTCATTTTGGCGAAGGCGTCTGCTCCTATCAGGTGATGTGTTTCTTTCGTGAGCGAAAGATGAAGGGTGATGTAATCCGCCTGCCCGAGAAGCTCGTCAAGGGAGACGAGTTTCACGGAGAGTTTTTTTGCTTTTTCAACCGAGACAAACGGGTCGTACGCGATGACCTCCATCCCGAATGCCGCCGCCCTTACGGCGACCGCACTGCCTATCCTGCCCAGCCCTATAATACCCAGCGTCTTGCCGTAAAGTTCCGTTCCGCTCAACTTGCTTTTTTCCCACTTCCTGGAGCGAAGGGAAGAAACCGCCTGGTATATATTGCGGGACAAAGCCATAATGAGAGTCATTGCAAGTTCCGCTGTTGAAATTGTGTTCGCATCCGGGGCGTTCATAACTATTATGCCCTGTTTCGTAGCGGCGGGCACGTCAATGTTGTCCACGCCTACGCCGGCCCTTCCGATTACTTTCAGGTTTTTACCCGCCTTTATGACTTTCTCGTTCACCTTTGTGCGGCTTCTTACTATAAGCGCATCAAAGTTCCCCAGGCATTTTATGATTTCTTCTTCAGAAGGATTGACCATGTAGGTAACTTCAAGGCCGTTCTCTTTCAGCAGATTCAGCGCATCTTCCCCGAATTGTTCCGTTATCAGTATTTTCGCCATAGCTGTCAGTCTCCTTTTTACCGCAAAGGTATTTTACTATAAAATCTCGCGAAATAAAATTCGGACAATAATTATAAATGGTGTAGAAATCAATCAAAATATTAAGTCTCTGACTGAAACCGGCAGGTTAGAAATCGAGATTTTAATAGAGGCCTTTTTTGCTTTAAGGTTTCATTCCTCTGCGGGAAATATAATCGTTAAATTCCTCTGAAGTGGCGAAATCGGGTTTCTTGAGGCGCTCCCGTATTACTCTGAGGTCATTTTCATCCTCAATAACCTCCAGCAATTTTTCCCTGATTGCCTGAGAAACAAAAAAACTCATCTTCACGCCATGCTCTGCGCAGTATTTATCAAGAGATTCCTTAAGAACGGAAGGAATCCTTGCGCCTATAAGTTTTTCCTTTGCAGTGTCTGGCATCTTTCTCCTTTGTTATTGTTTGCAAGCAAATGATAGCATAAGATATCATATTTGTCAAATTATTGGCGGAGTAAAATTTTAAGATGGAAGGAAAATCCGGATTATGTTATTATAAAAGACAAATGAAAAGAGGATTTGGAAAAGGGTTCAGCATGCTGGAACTGCTGATAGTCCTCTTAGTTTTATCCCTCCTTTTGCTTCCTACCATGGCATACTTCAACAGGTATCACCGTGCCATGCTTTTTGATTCAACCGCGGAAAAAATCGTTGAGGCGGTGGGGCTTGCGAGGGAATACGCCGTTAACGAAAGAAAGGAATTTTACGTAGTTTTCGGAGAAGAGGGGTTTATTGTTTTGAGGGAAAACAAAGAACCGGTGTGCAAGGAGCAGAAGTTTCCGGCAAATGTTGCGGTTAATAAAAAATCCGCGGGTTTTGACCCTGTGATTTTAAAACCTGACGGCACGGCGCAGACGGCCGGCTATCTCATACTGGGCGATTCTGTTGACAAAAAGGAAGTGAAGATTGTTCTTCACAACCTTACCGGCAGGTGTTTTATAGCCCGAGAATAGAACTATGTGCAAAAAAAGATACAGCGGTGCAATTAATTTCAAAAATGTAGCAGTGCGATTCATCGCACATTTTCTTCGTGGCATAAATGCCACCGCTACAAAATATATATCATGCGGAAATATGCACGCAGGGATTACTTTTATAAGCGTTCTTGTCGCTTTTTTCATACTGGCGGTGGGCATCATAACCATTCTGCGGGTTTACCCCGCCATAGACAACCTTTCAGGCAGGGCGAAAAACTATGTTTCCGTTTCCATGGTAGCGGACAGGATTTTTGCCGTGATTGAAAATGTATACGGCGATGCCCATGGGCCTGCCGTGCCGTCTTTCATTGAGGGGGTTGACGAAGAGTTTGCCGAATACGGCTATTCCGTATGGTTTGAAGAGGAAAAGCAGAGTTTGTACAGGGCTGATATTGAGATTCTTTTTAAGAGAGAGGGGAAGAGTGAGAAAGAATATTTTCAGGAGACTTTCCGGCGGAGGTAAAGGGGTTACGCTTCTGGAGATGGTAATATCTCTCATAATTTTCTGCATCGCCGTTCTTTCCGCGGTAACCATCTTCAGAAACTCGCTTTACAGGTTCGGCAGTCAGTCCGCCGAGAAGAAGATTTACTCCGAGGCGTCCCGCACGTTCGGGTACATTGAGAAATACCTGACTTCGGCGATGTGCAACGACATGAAAGGGGGCATGCGGATAAATTTCAAAGGGGAGAAAGAACGGATGCGGTTCGTGTCCCCTTTTTCCGAAGGGCCTGAATCCGACCTTGCGAAGTTCGGGGTATATTTTGATTCCGGAGCGCGCGCCGTTAAGGTTGCGGTGGAAAGGGTGGACAGGGCAAACCCTGATTTCCGGTTTTCTCACGGGTTTCCGGGAGCGCAGGTTGCCGGCGAAGGGATAAGCGCCTTTGCTCTTTCGTTTTCCGGCGGCTCTTCATGGAAGGACGAATGGAACACTGAAAACATGGAAAATCCCGTTCTCCCCCGGCTTGTAAAGATTGAACTCACCTGTTTTTCAGGCAAAATTGAAGGAGTGAGAAGTGAAAAAACTTTCACCAAACTTATCAGGATTGACTGACAAAAAAGGCGTCTCCGTCATTCTGACGCTGATGGTGCTCCTTATACTTTTTGCTTTCACCGCCGCAATGCTTTTTTTCTTCAACTGCTGGCAGAAAACAGCCCATAAGATGTACATCGGCAAGGATGCGCAGAGGCTTGCAAAAACAGGCATGGAGGCGGCGATATGGGAGATAGACAACGACGATACGCAATATGACGCCTTTACCGACACGTGGCGGACGAACTTTGAAGGGGATGACGTTGACCTCAACGATGACGGAGCGCCTGACGCCCGCTGGCTGGAGGTGAAGGACAGGGAAGGCAATGTCATCGGCAGGTACGCGGTTCTTGTGGAGGATGAAAGCGGCAAGATAAACGTCAATTACAGCGGAATGCCCGGAAGAATTCCTTCCTATGACGTGACGGACATAGATATTTTCAGCAGCATCATTGGAAAAGGGTGTGCGGAAGGCATTGCGGGATACAGAAAAAAAAGGCCCTTTATTGACCCTGCCGATGTGAAACTTGTCAAGGGCGTTAATCAGGAGGCGTATGACAAAATTAAAAATTATATCACCTGTTTCTCCTACGACCTGAACGTTAACAGGGAAGGGAAGTACAGGCTTAATCTGAATGACGCGCCTTTTGAAAAAATTTGCGGCGTTTTGAGAAACCTCGGGTATGATAACAGCCTTGCTTTGCAGATTGCGCTCAACATCGCCGCTTACAGGGGCAAAAGCAGGGTGCCACCCGTCTTTGAACTTGACGGGGATAAACTTTTCGGCGTGAACAAAACGCCCTGTTTTAACGAGGTGGATGCGGTCAGGCCGTGGCGGAAGATATTCCTGGGCGAAACGATAATATTCAAAGAAGAGGGCGGGCAGTTCATAGAGCTCTTTAACCCGTATTCCGAGGCGCTGGACATAGGCAGTTGGAAGATAACGGGGCTGGTTACTCTCTTTTCCGGCATGTGGAAGGATGTTCTGCAGGAATCGCAGGATATACTTGACGATGTTACCGACGGAGAGACCGATATAGCGCCGGAAAGGGTGAAGAAAATAATAGACAACGTGGTTGCCGCCAACGTGATTATCCCGGGCGGGAAGAAAATTCCGCCGCGCTCTTTCTTTACAATCGGCGACCTGATAAGCATAATGATAGTGGTAATACCCGGGGAGCCGCCGATTGTTATCCCTCTTTTCATCCCCATACAGGAGCCGGGCGGATGCGGGCACTACGAGCCGATTCTTGCGCTGAACCCGGGGTCACTAGGTTTTCTCACCGATATTCTTGAGATGGTACCTTTCCTTTCCACCCTCGGGCTGGACTGCACACTGCGGTTATACGACAAAAAAGATAATCTCACAGAAGAGACGGAGTATATCATAGACCTTCCCCAGACAACGGTGCAGAAAAATGACCCGAGGATGTTCGGAAAATTTGACTGGCTTCCGGGGCCTCCAACGCCGGGGAAGCTCAACGTAACGTTTCAGCCGTGGATAGGATGGGAGTTCGGCAAGGTTGACTGGCTTTTAAACTGGCCCTCGTCATTCAACGTGAAAAACGGCAGGTTTGTTTCTCTCGGCGAGCTGTCCTTAATCCACAAGAAAGAGCACTGGAAAACTCTTGATTTCTGGAAGACCGGCTACGACAGGCCCGTGCTGGATTATTTCACCGTTGTTGAAAGGTCCGAAGAGCCGACGTTCGGCCGACTGAACATCAACACGTCTTCCCCAGCCGTGCTTGCCTGCCTTCCTCTCGTGGACGAAAAACTTGCGAAGGCGATTGCCGGAGCGGGTCCGTATAAGGACATATCGGAGGTGCTGGGGAAATACGGAAAAGGGTTTTCTCCGGCGGAGGTTTTGTCAAGGGGTATAACAAAGTACGGTTTTGATTTCAGGGACAGCGATTTTGACTTCATGATAGACACGGAGAAAGAGAAAGAACTTATTTTTTCAAGGATTATAAACCTTATAACCGTCAGGAGCAATGTCTTCAAAATAACCGCGCTGGGGCAAAAGGTGCTAAATGTAGATAATCATGGTAAAATAGAAGAACAGATTATAGCGGAGAAAAAAATAACCGTATGGTATGACAGGAAAAAGAAAAGGATTATCCATAAAAAGGAGCTTCAGTAAAAAGCGGAGGAAGGCGGATGAAGAAACTTAATATAAAAAGAATAACGGTTGTTTTTAAAAACCGCAAAACAAGAAGGATAATAATCATTTTGCTTGCAGCCGCTTTAGTCTCCTCGGCCGTTTTTTTCCTTATATCCTCAAAAAACAGGAATGTGCTTGCAGTAGTCAACGGATACCGGGTTACCGTAAGCGACCTTATGGTTGAGGTGGAAGTTTCGCCGGCCTTTTACAAGGAATTTCTCAAGGCAAACCCCCAGGCGGTTCTTGATGATTATATCAATCAGGTTCTGCTCTTCAGAGAGGCGAAAAAGTATGAGAGAGAGCTGAAGAAGGGCGTTGAGGGCAAGATGAAAAACTACTACATGAAGATGCTTACCCAGGAGTATGTCGAAAAAAAACTTGTTAAAAAGGTGGAAATCGCCGATGAAGAAATTGCCGAATACTACAATGCGCACCTTGAGGATTTTGTCATCCCGGAAAGGGTGCGGCTCTTTGAGATAGTCCTTCCTTCCCAGCAGGCGGCCGAGGCCGTCAGGCGCAGGCTCAGTTTCGGTGAATCTTTTGAGGAGCTTGCGAGAAGGGAATCAATAACCCTTAGCCGCGAAAAAAACGGCGACCTGGGTTGGATTGACGTCAGGAAACTGGAGCCGGAGATATCGGTACTGGTTACAAGGATAAACCCGGGCGATATCCTTGCCAACATAATAAAGACCGAAGTGGGCTACCACATAATCAAGCTGGCAAGCAAGACTGAAAGAAGAATGCTTACCATGCAGGAAGCTTCTACGGAGATAAGAAGCATGATGATGTCGCAGGGCAAGAAACGCGAGGTGGATGCCCTTATAGCCGCAATGAGGGAAAAAGGCAATATCAGGGTTTTTCCTGACAGGGTTGAAAAACTTAAAACAAACTGAAAACCGGAGGTAAAACGAATAAATTCCCCGGCCTCACCCTTTTGAAAAGGGGGAATTTAAGGGGGATTTGGACAAGGAGCTGCAATGTCTACTTTACAAAAGATTATATCGGCAACAACGGTTGTTTTTCTGGCAGGAGCGGCGTGTTGTGAAAATATGTCCGTTGTTATGGTCGGAAACAAGGTGATTCTTGAAAGCGACGTTAGGGCAAAGATGGGCGAAATAAACAAGGATTATGAAAATGCCCTCCGCGAACTGGTTGTTGAAAGGATGCTTGTTTTTCAGGCGGAGCAGGAAGGAATAGCAGCAACGCCTGAAGAGGTCGCTTTTGAAACGGCAAGGATAAAGGCCAATTTTCCCGATGAACAGGCATTTCTTGAGGGGCTGGCAAAGGAAAACCTGCCTTATGATATTTTTGTAAAAAAGGTTGAGGAGAACATAAAGTCAAGAAAACTGGTCAGGAAGAACATTACTGAAAAAGTGCAAATAACAATCCCTGAGATTACCGCAAAGATGAAGGAACTGGAAGAAGCTGGCAGTTCTGCTTACAACGTAAGGATGAAGTGGTTTGAGGACGAAGCTTCTGCCGAAGCTTTTTTCAGCGGGTTTGACGCCTCAAAAGAAAGCGATATGAGCGAGGTTATCAAACTTTCCGCAGGAGACATTATGCCTGCCGTGCTTGCTGAAATAGAAAAACTGTCGGCCGGGGAGATAAGCAAACCTTTCAAGGTTGGAGACAGATACCTTGTCGTACTGCTTAAAGATACCGTGCAGGGAGAAAAGCCGGATGATTATTTGTTGTATAACAGGGCAAAGATTATACTGCAGAACACCAAATTTTCTCAGGAATTTGACAGGTACCTGAAGGAATTGCAGGGAAAGATACCTGTTTTTTATACTAACTGACACCGGTTTGATTTCCAATTAATCCTTGGCAGCCGCAGGTTCCTCCTTCGCCAAGGCTTTGGAGGATAAACTTCAGCTTGCGTCTGGATTATCCCGAATAAAATGAATTGCAAAAGAGGAAAGAAAGTAATAGGCGTTTCACTGGGGGACCCTGCCGGCATCGGACCTGAACTTTTGTTGAAAGCCCTTCCCGAAATAAAGAAAATAAAAGGGGCCGAGCCTCTTGTAATAGGCGATGCGGCCGTCATTGAAAAAAACGCCTGCTTTTTCGGAACTAAAGCCAAGCCGAATATTTACAGCCCTGATGTTATCCGAAACGGCGTTTTTCCCCGGAGTAAAGATTCAAAAATCTGCGGAAAGGCATCCTTTATTTATGTTGAAGAAGCAATTGAACTCTGGAAAAAACGCCGGATTGACGCGCTTGTCACACTGCCCATTTCAAAAAAAGCATGGCATATGGCGGGATTTCTTTATTCCGGACATACAGAATTGCTTGCGGAAAGGCTTAAGGCGAAAAAATACGCCATGATAATGATTGCCGACAGGCTGAGAGTTCTGCTTGTCACCGCCCATATACCCTTAAAAGACGTTTCAAAGTCAATAACCACGGGTCTTATAGTTGACAAGCTCATTACGGGATATGACTTTCTTGTCCGGTCGGGAGTAAAGAAGCCTGTCATAGGGATTGCCTCGGTTAACCCTCACGGCGGGGAAGGCGGTATTCTCGGCACTGAAGAAAAAGAAGCCATAATCCCGGCTGTTGCGGCCCTGCGTAAAAAAGGAATAGCCTGCAAAGGTCCGTTTCCCGCCGATGCGATATTTAAAAAAGCCCTCGCCGGCGATATGGATATGGTTGCGGCAATGTATCATGACCAGGCGCTTATCCCGCTTAAAACGTTTTATTTTGACAAGCTTGTGAATTGCACGGCAGGCCTGGCTATGGTGCGGACGAGTCCGGGGCACGGCACCGGTTTTGACATCGCATACAAGGGGAAGGCGAACCCTTCCTCTTTTATTGAAGCTTATAAAACGGCGGTTTCTCTGACAAAAAAACTGTGCTGAGGAACACATGGAATTTCTGACATTAACAAAAACCCTGAAACTGCTGGAAGAGAAAAACATAAACTTGAAGAAATATCTCGGCCAGCATTTTCTCATAGACAGGAACTGCAGGGACAAAACCCTGTCCTTTGCCGATTTCAATGAAAAGGATACCGTGGTTGAGATAGGCCCCGGCTTCGGAGCGCTTACCGACGGTTTCATTGAGAAGGTAAAAGAAGTATACGCGTTTGAGATAGACCCGGCATTCTGCGAAATTCTTAAAGAGCGGTTTCTACCCCTGGGGAATTTCCGTCTGCTTCAACAGGATTTTCTTGACACTCCCGCAGAATGGTGGGATTCGATGAACGGCAAGGTAAAGGTAATCAGCAACACGCCCTATTACATCAGCTCGCCGATAGTCTTCCGCATTCTGGAACTCCGAAAGAATGTAGAGCTCGCCCTGCTGACCGTACAGAAAGAGGTCGGGGAGAGGTTTACGGCCTCCCCGGGCAGTAAAAATTACGGGGCAATTTCCGTGCTTATGTCCATTTACTGCCATGCGAAAATATGTTATTCTTTGAAAAGAGACGTTTTCTTTCCAAAGCCGGAAGTCAGTTCGGTTGCGGTGAAGATAGTTCCTCTTGAAAACCCGAAATTCAATATAGTCGACGAACGCAAGTTCTGTGAGTTTTTGCCTCTTATTTTCAGTTTCAGAAGGAAAAAAGTGCCCAATGTGGCGAACAAAATTTTCAAGGCGGACAAAAAAGCTTTTATGAAAGCGCTTGAAAGGGTAAACATCTCTCCGGATGAAAGGGCTGAAAACCTTCCCCCCGGGGATATATACAAAATTTTTACAATTATTAACCCCTCATCGTAATTGTTATTGCGAGGAGTGGAACGACGAATCAATCTCAATTAGATTGCCGCTGAATATTCACCCCCTCCTTTTATCCTCCCCCCTCGAGGGGGAGGAAGATAGGTGGGGGGGCAACCTTTTTCAGGCTCGCAATGACTAATACGTTGGGGTTAAATACAGGAGAACAAATTATGGCTATGTGGATAGGCATTAACAGAAAAGCGAGGATTTGTTACGGGTTTGACGACATATCTCTCATGCCCGGCAAGATTACCATCAATCCGGAAGAGGTGGATATAACAACATCCATAGGCGGCGTTACGCTTGATATCCCGGTAATAGCGGCCGCTATGGACGGCGTTGTTGACCCCATGTTTGCCGTGGCATTCGGTAAACTCGGAGGCCTTGCCGTTTTAAATCTCATGGGTATCTATACCAGATACGAGAACCCGTATGAAGTTCTGGAAAAAATCATAACCTGTCCCCATGAAAAATCAACCGCTTTCATCCAGAGCGTTTACAGGGAGCCGATAAAGGAAAAGCTCGTGGGAGAAAGGGTTGAACAGATAAAAAAATCCGGCGTTGTCTGTTCCGTGAGCTGTATACCCCAGTATGCGGATAAGTTCATAGGAATATGCAGGGAAGCCGGCGTGGACATTTTCATGATACAGTCTACGGTAACAACCGCAAGGCACATAGCATCTTCTTACAAACCGCTTGATATCGCTTCTTTCTGCAAAACGGCGAAGGTGCCCGTGGTTGTCGGCAACTGCGTTACTTTTGACGTGACCATGGAGCTGATAGAAACAGGTGCGGCGGGGATACTTGTAGGGATAGGGCCCGGAGCCGCATGTACATCAAGGGAGGTTTTGGGTCTGGGGATTCCGCAGGTTACGGCTACAGCCGACTGCGCCTATGCACGGGACATGTATTACAAGAGGACAGGTAAATACGTGCCGATGATAACAGACGGCGGCATGGTAAGCAGTGGGGATATATGCAAGGCGTTTGCCTCCGGAGCGGATGCGGTCATGATAGGTTCGGCATTTGTCAAATCCGATGAATCTCCGGGCAAGGGATATCACTGGGGCATGGCCACATCTGACGAGAACCTGCCGAGAGGCACAAGGGTTAACGTAGGCGTTTCATGCACGCTTAAGGAGATACTCTTCGGGCCCGCGAAAGTTGACGACGGTTCCCAGAACCTCATGGGCGCCCTGAAACTTTCCATGGGCTCTCTTGGAGCGAAAAACATAAAAGAGATGCAGATGGTTGAACTGGCTGTAACGCCTTCCATCAAGACAGAAGGGAAGATATACCAGTCGCTCATAAAATCAATGGGAAAAAACAAAAAATAACTCCCCTGTTCTCCTCTCTCCTTGGGGGAGAGGATTAAGGTGAGGGGGCAACCTTTTTCAGGCTCGCAATGACAAAAACGTCGGTTTCAAATAAATGAAAGAATTCGTACACCTCCATTTGCATACCGAGTACAGCCTGCTTGACGGCATGTGCAGGATAGCCGGCGTCACTCAGCTCGCCCATAAATACGGCATGAAAGCGCTTGCCGTTACCGACCACGGAACAATGGCGGGCGTCCTGAAGTTCTATGAAGAAGCTCTCCGCCACGGCTTGAAACCCATCATCGGCTCCGAGATGTACATCGCTCCCGGAAGCAGGTTTGACCAGAAATATGACAGCAAGAAAGAGGCGTATTTCCACATAACCCTTCTTGCCTCAAATGACCGGGGATACCGTAACCTCCTCAAACTCTCAACGCTTTCATATACCGAGGGGTTTTATTATAAGCAGAGAATAGACAGGGAGCTCCTTGAGAAATATTCGGAGGGGCTGATAATACTGGGCGGATGCCTCAAGGGAGAAGCAAGCAGCAATCTTCTCAACGGCGATTTTGAAAGAGCGGCCGAGATAGTCGGGCTGTACCAGGATATCGCCGGCAGGGAGAATTTTTACCTGGAGATTATGGACAACAAACTGCCCGACCAGGAAAAGGCGAATAAGCTTCTGATAGAGCTTGCAGGGAAGACCGGTGCGGGTTTAGTTGCAACAAATGACTGCCACTACCTGAAAAAGGAAGACGCTTTTGCCCATGAGGTGCTGCTGTGTGTCCAAACGGGGGCGCATATTGAAGATAAAGACAGAATGAGATTCAACACCGACGAATTCTATTTCAAAACCCCCGAGGAGATGCATGCCGCCTTCAAAGATGTCCCCGAGGCGCTGACAAACACCGTCAAAATCAGTGAAAAATGCAATGTTAAAATAGACATCGGAGAGCATCACCTCCCCATTTTTTCGCCGCCCGAAGGTAAAACGCCCGAGCTGTATCTTGAAGAACTAATACTCAAGGGGCTTGCCGAAAGGTTCGGTTTAGACTGCAAAAAAATTGACGCGCCAGACGTTAAAAATGAAATTACCGAGAGGACAAAATACGAATTTGACGTGATTAAAAAGATGGGTTTTCCGAGTTATTTCCTCATAATACAGGACTTTGTCAATGAGGCAAAAAGAAAAAATATCAAGGTGGGCCCCGGCAGAGGGTCTGCCGCCGGAAGCCTTGTCGCATACCTTCTCGGGATTACAGAGATAAACCCCCTTCCTTACAACCTTATCTTTGAAAGGTTCCTCAACCCCGAAAGGATAAGCCTGCCGGATATCGACGTTGATTTCTGCGACAGGCGCAGGGAGGAAGTTATCTCCTACATAAGAGAAAAATACGGGACGGAGAACGTTGCGCAGATAGGCACTTACGGGAGAATGGCGGCAAGGGCTGTCCTTCGGGACGTGGGGCGCGCCCTCGGGTTCAGCTACAGCGAGGTAGACCGCCTGGCGAAACTGATATCCCCTGAACCGGGCGTTACGCTTGAAGACGAAATAAAATCCAATCCGGAAATAAAAAACATAATAGAAAACGATGAAAGGGTGAAGCATCTTTTTGACATATCCCTTAAGCTTGAAGGACTTGCGAGGCACTCCTCAACCCATGCCGCCGGGCTGGTCATAACCGAAAAGCCCGTTTATGAATATGCCCCTTTATTCCGCGGTCCGAAGGGCGAAGTCGCAACCCAGTTTGAGATGGAGGGCGTTGAAAAAATAGGATTGCTCAAGGTGGATATCCTCGGATTAAAAACCCTTTCCGTCATAGAGGATACGCTGAATCTCGTGAAGGAAAGGCACGGGGTGGAGATAAAGGATTTTCCCCTTGACGACGGCAAGACATACCGCCTGCTTTCAATGGGCGAATCTCTGGGCATATTCCAGCTTGAAAGCAAGGGGATGCAGGACCTTCTGAAAGAAAGCCGGCCGCAGATTTTTGAGGATATTATTGCAATTCTTGCGCTGTACCGTCCCGGTCCGATGAAAAGCGGCATGGTAAGAGAATATATAAAGAGGAAAAACGACCCTTCAAAGATTGAATATGACCATCCGCTCCTTGAATCCATCCTGAAAACCACCTATGGCGTTATCCTTTACCAGGAGCAGGTCATGGAGATAGCCCACAAGTTCGCCGGTTTCTCCATGGGGGAGGCGGACGAATTGAGAAAGGCGATGGGCAAAAAGATAGCGTCGGTTATGGATGAAAATCGCGAAAAATTCGTTGAAGGGGCGCATAAAAACGGCGTTCCGAAGGCAAAAGCCGATAAGATATTTGAGCAGATTTCAAAGTTTGCAGGATACGGATTCAACAAATCCCACAGCACCGGCTATGCCCTAATCTCCTACCAGACTGCTTTTTTAAAGGCTAACTACCCGCTGGAGTTTATGACTTCTTTGTTGAACAGCGAAGCGGGAGACTTCACAAAGATTGCCGAATACATAGACGAATGCGACAGGATGAAGATATGGGTATTGCCCCCCGATGCGATGGAGAGCGGCGAAGGGTTCAGGATTTTCAGCAACGACATTATCTTCGGGCTCTCCGCGATAAAAAACGTGGGTTCCGGGGCGGTAAAGTCCATCCTTGAGGCAAGGGAAAAAGGTCCCTTCAAATCCCTCTTTGATTTCTGCGAGAGGGTAAACCTGCGCACCGTCAATAAAAAGGTGGTGGAAAGCCTGATAAAATCAGGCGCCTTTGATTATTTTGAAATTCCCCGCTCCCAGATGTATGCCGCGATTGACGACGCAATCAGCCGCGGTTCCAAGATGCAGAAAAAGGCCGCCGAAGGGCAGATGGAGATATTCGGTTTCGACAGCGGCGGAATAACCGCTGTTATAGATAAAAGCGTGCTCACGTCGCTTCCCGAATGGTCGGAAACCCGCCTCCTTTCCTACGAAAAAGAGATGCTCGGGGTTTACCTCACGGGTCATCCCCTTGAAAGATACGCATCCATAATGAAGATGTTCTCCAACGTTTCGGTATCAAGGCTTAACGAAGAATTAAGAGACGGCATCGTTGTCAGCGTCGGCGGCATACTGACCGACATAAAAAGGACCAATACGAAAAAGGGTGAGAGAATGGGATGGGGCGACCTTGAAGACCTAACCGGAAGGGTTCGGGTGCTTTTTTATCCGAGAACATACGAATCTTTCGGCTCTCTCATACGCAAAGGTTCCATAGTTTTCGTCAAGGGGCGGCTGGAGAAAAGGGACGGGATAACTATTGTCGCCGACGAGGTTGCAAACCTGAACACGGCGAAAGACAAGTTTTTATCCAATGTGGAGATTGACATAAAACTGCCTCTGGATGAAGCCAAAATGCAGAAACTCCGGGAACTCTTCGTAAAGAACAAGGGAAACTGCCCCCTGTACTTTAACCTCATCACCGAAAAAGGCGATAAAAAAGCCAAGGTTAAGGCGAACGGATACACCGTAAACCCAGACATTGAGTTTATTGAAGAGGTGAAGGGGATTCTCGGAAGTTCTGCCTCAGTCCACCTCGGCATTTAATCTCCACTTCCCCTTCCTATAGCTTCGTTTTCTCCGAAATTCCCTCTTAATCCCCCCTTTGTAAAAGGGGGGTATGGGGGGATTTTCCTCTTCTCCTCTATAGTAAAATTGGAAGCGGGCACTTCTCTTTCCTTTCTTTGCGGTAGCCGCAGGTTCCCCCTTCGCCAAGGCTTCGGAGGATAAACTTCAGCCTGCGTCTTTTCCTTGCCTGATTCAGCATAATTTGTTATTATCATACTACCTAATTATGAAAATGGAAGCGGTGATAAGGACGGTGTGGAGGGAGAAGGGCAGGCTATATATAATTGACCAGAGGCTGTTGCCTGACAAGGAGAAGACTGTTGAACTTAAGAATATCAGGGATGTGTGGTCTGCCATAAGAAATTTGAGCATCAGGGGGGCGCCTGCGATAGGGTGCGTTGCGGCTTACGGCGTAGCCCTGTCTGCCTTGAAAACAAAAACCGGAGACAGAAAAATCTTTGTAAAGACAGTTGAGAGAGATATAAAGTATCTTGCAACCTCCAGGCCTACCGCATATAACCTGTTTTTTGCGCTTGACCGGATGGAGAAGGTTTTGAAGGATGCCGGAAATGTTTCCGTCGCGGAGTTGAAAAAGAGGCTGGCTGACGAAGCGGATGCAATATACGAAGAAGACTTAAAATGCTGTTATAAAATTGGGGTGAACGGCGCTTCCCTGATAAAGAACGGCATGAACGTCCTTACCCACTGCAATGCCGGAGCGCTTGCCACTTCGGGGTTTGGGACGGCGCTCTCTGTTTTTTTCGTTGCAAAAAGCAAGGGGAAAAAGTTCCATGTTTTTGTTGATGAGACCAGGCCTGTTCTGCAGGGAGCGCGGCTGACGGCGTGGGAATTGAAGAAGGCAGGCATTCCGTACACCCTGATATGCGATAACATGGCGGGTTATCTTATGCAGCAGGGGAAGATTGACATGGCGGTTACAGGTGCGGACAGGATAGCGGCTAACGGCGATACCGCCAATAAGATAGGGACTTATTCGCTGGCTGTGCTGGCGCATTACCACAAGGTTGATTTTTACGTTGCGGCGCCTTTCTCTACCTTTGACCCCTGCGTGAAAAACGGGAAGGGGATAGTTGTTGAAGAGAGGGGCGGAGACGAGGTCAGGAATATAAGAGGGGTGTGTTTGTCTCCGAAGGATGCGCCGGTTTACAACCCTGCTTTTGATATAACGCCTGCAGGGCTTATAAAGGGTTTCATCACGGAAAATGGTATAATAAAAAGACCGGGGTTCGGGACTCGGGATTAGGGACTCGGGGAAAATCCCCCCATGCCCCCCTTTACTAAAGGGGGGATTAATAGGGGATTTCTAAAGTATTTCACGAATTCCGGATCGCGGAACCCGAATCCCGATTTTTTAAGGGCGGTTGGCTCAGCGGTTAGAGCACTTGCTTCACACGCAAGGGGTCACAGGTTCGAGTCCTGTACCGCCCACTTTTTTTTTGAGATAATATATATTATGGACAGAAGGTTTGAGCTTGCTCTTAAATTGTCAGAAAAGGCAGGTGCTTTTTTAAGGGGCAGCAGGGATAATCCCGAAGTGGCGCAGACATTTGCCTATGACGTCAAGTTAAAACAGGACAGGGAGAGCGAAGAGATAGTAATAAGCGGTATTGAGAGGGAGTTTCCTGAAGACGGGTATATATCCGAAGAAAGGGGCGGCAAAGACAGCCGTTCCGGTTATGTCTGGGTGATTGACCCGCTTGACGGAACGGTTAATTATTCAAGAGGCATTCCGCACTGCTGTGTCTCAATTGCGTGCAGGGATGGTGTTAAAAATGAATTCGGCGTTGTTTATGACTTTTTCAGGCGTGAGATGTTTACCGGCAGGAAGGGCGGAGGGGCGTTTCTTAACGGAAACAAGATAAAAACAAGCGAAACATCCGGTTTGAAGGATGCCGTTATTTGTTTCGGGCTGATGAAGGGAGAAGAGGAGATTGAATCTGGCATGGCCGTTCTTAAATCAGTCGCCCTGAGGGTGAAGAAGATACGGACAATGGGTTCTGCGGCCCTTGACCTGTGTTACGTGGCGGCAGGACGGATAGATCTTTTCATGGAAGTCGGGCTTCAGCCGTGGGATACGGCCGCGGGCAAAATAATAACAGAAGAGGCGGAAGGCAGGTACATAGAGATGGATAAGTTTGGCATGACGCTGAGTTGTGCTGATAACGGAAAGATTGATGCGGAGGATTTATGCGGAAATCTGTAAAGAATATAAACATTAAAAATACTGTGAAGGATACGGTTGAAACTATAGTTAAACCGGTTGTAAAGCCTGTAACCGGCCTGGTTGACGTTTTTAATTTTTTCATGAAAAAGGTTGAAGAGAAGGGTCTTCACAGGAAGGGCGATGTGGAAATTGACGGGTTTGTAAACGTTTTGCTTGACGAAATGAAGGATGTTGAACAGGGGATATTCGCCTTTTTCAGCGAGATGCTGTTTATGCAGCATCTTTCCGAGAAAATGGCGCAGGTTGAGAACGAAGTTACGCTTGTGAGCATACTTGCCGAAAGGGTGAAGGAATTTTTGAAACCCGGGTTCATTGAGGTTTTTTTATGCGGCGAGGATAAAACTTCTTTTCATCTTGCGTACCACTATCCGGCGGAAAAAGAGTTTAACCCTGCCGGGGTGAAAGAAATTGCGGCGGAGTGTTTCAACAAGGGGGAAAGCTCAATATACAATAACAGAAAAATCGACGGGAAGAGTTTTTCTGTCCTCACCGCTCCTTTGAGGACAACGCGCGACAGGTTCGGGACGATTGTAGTCGGTAGGAAGGGCAAGAATAGTTTGAGCTCCAAAGATATAACGCTTGTCATAGCGGGTGCGACCGTGGTAAGTTTCTCCATAAGCAACATAAAGCTGGTAAACAGCATAATCAAAAATGAACGGCTCGTTACAATAGGAGAAACCATAGGCGGGCTTTCACACGATATAAAGAATATCCTCACCAGCCTTGAAAGCGGCATCGCCATTATGGATATTGCCCTCGGGAAGAACGATGCGCCGAAACTGCAGGATAAATGCCTTTGCAGACAGTGCAAAATGTCGTCCGAATGCATGGAAGATTTCAGAATGCTGACAGAGGGCAGTAAAGCCGTGAAGAACGGGTATGAGAGAATGAAAGAGCTTGTCCTTTCCATGATTGACTATTCAAGGGAAAGGGAAATATCGCTGAGCCCCGTCAATATAAACAGGCTTATCAAGGATTTTCTGGATACCAAAAGAGAAGAGCTTAGAGAGAAGAAAATAAAGCTGGCGGAGGATTTTGACGTCAGGATAAAGGAAGTTGAGGCAGACCCCTTGAGGGTTGAGCGGATGATAGGCAATCTTGTGAATAACGCCATTGATGCGGTGAAAGGGAAAACAGGCATAATAAAAACAGGTACGAAATTTTCCTCTGACAGGAAGCATGTTCTTCTATGGGTTGAGGATAATGGCTGCGGAATACCCGACGAAAGCCTTAAAAAAATATTTGACGTTTTTTATTCCACCAAAGGTTCAAAAGGAACCGGATTCGGACTGGCGATAGTGCAGAAGGTTGTTAGAGAGCACGGCGGTACTATTGAGGTGAAATCCGTTGTAAACAAGGGGACGAAATTTCTGATTAAAATTCCCATTGGAAGATAAAGCGAAATCCCCCACTGCTTGTCATTGCGAGGAGCGGAACGACGAAGCAATCTCAATTAGATTGCCGCGTAAAAGGCACTCGCAATGACAAAGAACGGGTTCGGGTTAAAGGAGGCATAAATGGTAAGTTTTGAACAGTTCAAGGAAATGGAGATAAAAATAGGCAGGGTTCTGGAGGTTGAGGAGGTTGAAGGCGCTGACAAGCTTTATCTTCTTACCGTTGATATCGGCGAGGAGACGAGGAAGATGGTTGCCGGAATAAAACTGTGGTACAAAAGGGAAGAACTTGTCGGCAAAAACGTCGTGGTTCTTGCCAACCTGGAGCCCAAGGTCATAAGGGGCGTTGAGAGCAATGGCATGGTTCTTGCCACCCTGAACGGCGACAGGTTTTCAGTTCTTACCACGGAAAGAGATATGCCTCCGGGAAGCAGGGTTTCGTAGATATAAAAGGGAGGCGGAGAAAAATGAAAAAGGTTTATGTCATCGGCGACAGTATTTCAATCAGTTACGGCCCCTATCTTGAAAAATACCTGAAGGGCGTTATGGCCTATTCGCGCAAGGAAGGCGTGGATAAGGCATTGCAGAACCTTGACGCCGCCATGGGCGCCAACGGCGGGGATTCTTCAAACGTCCTGGCTTTTCTTGAGTATAAATTGAATTCCGGGGGGATTGAAGCAGACCTGATGCTTTTCAACTGCGGACTGCATGATATCAAAACCGACCCGGCGACAGGTAAAAAGCAGGTGCCGGTTGAAAAATACAGGGAGAATCTTAACAGAATAATTGAGATTGCCGCGAAGTTGAAGATTGAACCTGTATGGATACGCACCACTCCGTGCGATGAAAAAGTGCATAATAAGAAAAACAGCTCTTTCTACCGTTTTTCGGCAGATTGCAATGAGTATAATGCCGCGGCTGATGAAATTATGAGGAAGAGAAAGGTGCCTGTTATAGACCTTTATACTTTGACGTTCAATCTGGGTTCGGACATTTACTGCGACCACGTGCATTTTAATGAGAGCATACGCGAAAAACAGG
Source organism: Candidatus Omnitrophota bacterium (assembly GCA_016928555.1). Classification (GTDB taxonomy): domain Bacteria; phylum Ratteibacteria; class UBA8468; order B48-G9; family JAFGKM01; genus JAFGKM01. Next base: position 50,495 of record JAFGKM010000033.1, read on the forward strand.
GCGCTTTTATTGCGGGCTGGCTGTATTCATGGCTGGAAAGGCAGGATAAATAATCGGCTGGTTTATCTTCCTGATGAAATGAAACCGATTATTTTGTAGATTAGTTTTGCCGCAAGGAAAGAAGAGTGCGTAAATCTTTTTGACGGTGAAAGCTCCACCACGTCAAAACCCGCTATTCTTACATCGCTTCTCATAATAAAATTTTTTAAGAAATCAATAGTTTCATGCCACTGAAAGCCTCCCGGTTCAGGCGTTCCCGTGTCGGGCATAACTGACGGGTCAAGAAAGTCAACGTCAAAGGTAATATAATACGTGCCGGAAGGCAGTGTTTTATTGAAGGCGGTGCCCCATTTTTTCCCTGCCATCCGGTATGCCCAAAAGATTTTTACCTGTTTGTTGTTTTGCAGAAACTCTTTTTCTTCACTGCAGACGCTCCTTATTCCCGCGGAGAACAGCCTGCATCCGGATTCTGCAATTCTTCTTGAAACACAGGCATGGCTGAATTTTGTCCCCTCGTATTTATCCCGCAGATCCCCGTGAGCGTCAAAACACAAAACATTTATGTCCGGATGTTTCTTCCTGCATGCATCAAAAAGCCCCAAGGATACGGTGTGTTCGCCGCCCAAACCTATAACTGTTTTGTTCTTCTTGAAGTATTCTTCCGCCGCCCTGCTTATCTTTGCCGTCATCTTCAGACCTTTGCAGTCAGGTATGACGGCGGGCAGGGTTTTTATCCCCGCAGTGAACGGCTCGGTATCCAGTTCTTCGTCGTATAATTCAAGATATCTTGAGGCAAAAAGAATGCTTTCCGGTCCTTTTGCGGTTCCTTTCATGCAGGAGGTGGTTGCTTCAAAGGGGATAGGCAGGATTACAAAACGGGCATTATCTTCAGGCACGTCAGGCAATCCGAGAAAATTTCGAGTAGTCCTGTTCATTTTAACAGATGAAAAGAGAATTGCTGTCAGAGGATAAAAACCGCCGCCGCTATAACTGATGTCCACAGGCCGTTTTTATCGCCTATAGCCGACTGCGTAATGTTGGTTGTTTTAACTATCCGGTTGGACATTTTCCATATTTCCTTTTTTTCGTCATAAGACGAATCCGGGTCAAATTCAACGCCCAGAATGGTAGCCAGCATTGTTGCGGCAAGGTCTTCGGCGTAATCACCCGCCTTATTGTCCGTTTCGCCGAACCCTTCATGTTCTGAGAGATACCCGTACTGGTCGCTGTTTTTCGGGATGGCAATTCCGACGGATGACGTTATCAGCCGGTGCGGCTCATTTGTCGAGTTTCTGCTGATTACGGTATAAATTATCTGTCCAGGCTCAAGCTGTTCAAGACCTGCTTTTTTGGGGATGAGTTTGCAGTTGGGCGGGAATATGCTTGAGATGGATACGAGGTTAAACTGTGCAATGCCCGCTTCTCTCAGTGCGCGCTCAAAGCTCGTCAATTTCTCCTTGTCCTTGCCGACGCCTTTCGTTAAGAATACTTTTCTCGGTACCAATTCCATTTCTCTCCTTTACCCCGAACTCTTACATGCTAAGCTTTCTAAGTGAGGGGTTTAAGATTTTGCTTTTTCTACTTTCCCCCCGTGTCTTAGTGGATAGTGATTAGTTATGTAGCGGTGGCATTTATGCCACTGCATCAGTGCGATGAATCGCACCGCTACAAACTCACTCGCCACTTGATTTTAAGCACAAAGGGTCTTCCTCCATGAAATCCCCCGTAATGCTGTATGCAAGCGCCCTGCATCCCGTACAGTTGCTAATTTTACACTCTTTGCATTTCCCTTTCAAGAGAGATTTATTCCTAAGGGTTTTCAATGTTTCGGAATGCTCCCAGATTTCCGCCAGAGAAGTTTCTTTAAGATTCCCTATTTTTAGCGGGAATCTTCTGCAGGGGAAGACCGTTCCGTCCGGCATCACGGCTATGCCGTCAACCCCGACTATGCACGGGGCTCCGAAAAGACGAAACCTGTTTTTTTTGCCGTCCATCCTGACCATAAAGCCTCTGTACGGCAGAAGACTTTCCATGTCGGGCTCTATACCGCATTTTTCACACAGGAGAGTTACGGTTTTTTCCCATTCCTCCCGCGAAATAACGCTTCCTCCGGATATTTCCCTGCCTCTTCCCCAGGGTATAAAACGTTCAATTATAAGTTTGTTAAGGTTATAATTTTCCATAAACTCAAACAATGGAGTTATCTCTTCCGTATTCTCTTTTGCAAGGGTGAACATCAGGATTTTGTCTGTTCCGGGAAGGCGTTCTTTTATCATACGGCAGGATTCCGTAAATTTTTCGTAAGTTCCTTCCCCTCTGAAGAACTCATAGCTCTTCTTTGACGCTCCTTCTGCGGAGATTTTAAGCGCTTTCAGTTTTCCGCATCTTTCAAGAAAAGCCGTATTTTTTCCGTCGAGGAAAAAACCGTTTGTTATAATTCCCAGCTCTGCAACGGCGTCTGAACCTGACGCGAGCGAAAACAGTTCCTTCCAGTTTTTGTGAAGCAACGGTTCTCCTCCGGTTATGTCAAGAACAAGTTTTTTCTTCCGGGATTTTACAAATTTCTCCATGTTGAAAAAGATTTTTTCCATTGCGGCGAAAGGAAGGTTATTTTTTGCGTTGAATACGTCCTGGTAGCAATGCCTGCATCTCAGGTTGCACAGGTCGGTGATGTGCCACTGTATATGAAAGGTGTTTTCCATTATAGGTGCCGGCCTGCAAAATTTATGTACTGTTCCCAATCGTATGAGGTTGCGTTATGTTTGCCGGAACGCACGTGGTAGCAGATAAAGTTTCCTACGGGATGATTGACAGGCGGCATGTCGGCAACCCCCAAACCCGGTTTTCCGAAGAGGGCATAAACCGGTTCAGCGTGTTTTGCGGAAAGGAATTCTCCTCTCGGGTCCGCCCACAAGTCCTCTTCCGCGCTTGCCGCGTATAAGGGGCGCGGCGCGATAAGGGATATCAGTTCATGCTGGTCTACCGGCAGGCTGTCTTCCCTGTCGTTATATTTTTTGTAATTTTCGCAGAACCAGTGAGGGAAATAGTTGTTTATGTGATAAAGGGTTTCTCCGAAACGGCGCCTGCTTAACGCGGCGCCCCCGCATCCGGAATTATTGGAGATTGCGGCGGCAAAACGTTCATCCTGCGCTCCCGCCCAGAGCGCCGTTTTCCCCAGCCTTGAGTGTCCCATTACTATTACCCTGCGGGCGTCAATATCCCCGTCCTGTACAAAATAATCCATCGCGCGGCTCAATCCCCATGCCCATGCCCCGATTGCCCCCCAGTCCGCCGGTCCGAATTCGGCATTTTTACCCTGCGGATGGAAAAATGCGCGTATTCCGTCCCGCCATCCCGCCGGATGGTCGGGTTCCAAGTCCCCGTAATAAATGGTTGCAAGTCCACAGCCGCCGTCTATGATTTTATCAACCTGCCACCGCCCGGCGTTTATTCCCCTTGTTTCTCCGGTTGCCCGGTTGTTTACTATCCCTTTTCCGTCCGGACGCATCCATCTGCAGGAGATTTTTATTCCCGCGTCGTTACAGACGGTATGGTTGCCGAAGAAGTTAAGCCCGAGAAAGACCGGCACGGGTTTTTTTGCACCGGAAGACAGGTAAATCAGTATGTCCATGGAGTATTTACCGCCTCTGTGAGAAAAATATACCGAGACTTCTTTGCGGACGGCTTTGCCTCCCAGGGCGTTTTTATCAGAAGAAGTTATTTTAAACTCCGTGTTTACAGGCAGGGAAAAGCTGTGTCCGTAGACATGTTCTCTGAAAAGTTCCAGAATTTCGGGCCTTCGTTTTGCCTTCCATGAGAAAACATCCGCAACCCTTGTGCCGTCATTGCATAAAAGCGGGTCCGGCAGGATATACCCGGGAACTTTTTCCTCGCTGTAATTAACCTCTTTCAGTCTGTCGCCCATGTTTTTTCCTCCGGTGTCCGGAGCTCTATGTATGAAATCAAATCGGTATTGTAATAAATATACAGTCTATATTATAATAAGTCAAAAAAGGAAAAGGATTATGTTTAAAAATCTGCCGTTGTGGATATTCAGTCCTGATATCGGCTTGCGTGAGAAGCTCCGGCTTGCCGTGCTCGGGGAGTTTGAAGGGATTGATATAGATATCAGAGAGGCGGTTGAACTTTCTGAAAAATACTCCCCTTCTTATGTCAAAGGCATGCTGGATTCTTTTAATTTGAAAGCAGGGGCTTGGGAACTGCCGTTTGCCCTGGATGCCGAAGAGAAAACTTATAAAGCTGGCATGGAAGAACTTGAAAAATACGGACGCATAGCCGCAGAAATCGGAGCGTCCGCGGCGATTGCAATCGCGGGAGCCGAAGTTTTAGAAAAAGACTTCAGGGAGAACTCGGGCTTTTGCCGGGAGCGGCTGAATTCAATAGCCGGGATTTTGAACGGCTTTGGATGCAGAGTCGCTATTGATTTCGTATCAGAAAAATCTTCTGCGGGCTGTCATTTCTCTCTTGAGCAGGTGTTGGAAATGTATAACTCCGTGAAATCCGGAAAAGCGGGGATAATAATTGACGCTTATTACTGGCATCTTTACGGGAGCAGTATTGAAAGATTGAAAAAAACGGCGGGTGATTCAGGGGTTTATGCAAGGCTGTGCGATACGGCTGCGGATAATGCCGCCGGCAATAAAACCGGCAGGGGAATATACCTGCCCGGGGAAACCGGCGTTATTGACCTTCCAGTTTTTTTAACCGCTCTGGCTGAGAGTGGTTATAAAGGACCTGTTTCTCCCATGATGCCGGACAGAAATATTCTGACACTTCCCTCCGAAATGGCGGTAAGACTGTTGGGAGGTTCTTTTAAGAGGGTATGGAAAGTTTTTAAAGAAAAAGAGGGTTAGTCCATGCCTTCTTTCCGTTCCTGCCGGTTATCTCTATCCTGATGTATATCTCGTTCCCCCGTACAGCGTACTCCGCATGTTCTATCTCCCCTTTCTCGGCGGTAAATCTCTTCCCGGATGAATTGAAAGCTATGAAATCAATAGCTTCTGCCGGCGGGCAGGTTACTTTAATCGAGGAACCGGCAATCTCCAGATTTTTGATAATAACGCCCGTTGAGGAGTAGAAACAGCCGTTTTTTATGGATGCCAAAATATCCTTTTTCGTGCATGAGTCCGCCTTTGCCATTATAAAACTGTGAGCTGCGTCTTTTCTTGAATGTGTATCGTCGCTGGCAAAACCCATGATTTTTCTTCCCGTCTGCAGCATCTCGTCAAAATGCACCGTGGAATAGCCTTTTCCCAGTAACCTGTTGCACACGGTATTGAAAACCTCAATGCCCAGATAACCGTTCAGTCGCAGAAGCTCGCCGGAGGTCACTCCGCTCCAGTAAGGGTGGGCGATGATTACTATTGCGTTCTGCAGGTTCATCCGGTCAATAATCTGCTGGTCGGTAAGCCCCTCGCCGTCAAACTCCTCTTGCAATTCTATCCCGACTATGTGATTGCGGCTGTTTTTTTCCGAGCCTCTCAAGAACAGCATGTTTTCAGGCGCCTTTGCCTCGGTGATTTTATTATGGTCTGTGATGCATAAAAAATTATAGCCGGCTTTGCCGTAAATTTCCAATACTTCTTCGGGGGTTGCTTCCCCGTCGGAATTTGTCGTGTGCGTATGCAGGTTCCCTTTATACCAGTTTCCCTTCACCTCGAATGGGTTGACAAAATTCATTATTGCCTCCGTCTTGTCGGTAAAAATCAGTCTTCGTCTTTTTTGGTTGAATACAGCACTTCGGATATTGTTGTTTTGCCTTCCAGCACTTTTGTTATTCCGTCTTCGCGCAATACCCTCATCCCCGCTTTTTTCGCCAGTTCTTTTACCCTGTCTACTTCAGGGTTTACCATTATCCCTCTTCGGAGGTCCTCGTTTATTATCATCAGTTCAAAGATTCCTATCCGTCCGCCGAACCCCGTACCGTTGCACATATGGCATCCCTTTCCCCTGAAGAAAGCGTGTTCTGTTTTTCCATCGGGTATGCCGAGCTGTTTTATCTCTTCTTTTAAAGGGGTGTACCGCTCCCTGCAGTTGACGCAGATGCTTCTTACAAGCCGCTGGTTCAGTACGCCTATAAGCGAAGATGCAATAAGGTACGGTTCAACGCCCATGTCTATAAGTCTTATTACCGCGCCCGGGGCGGTGTTGGTATGCAGAGTGGAAAAAACCAGCTGTCCGGTCTGGGCGGCGCGGAAGCTTATTTCCGCGGTTTCCAGGTCGCGGATTTCCCCGACCATCACAACGTCCGGGTCCTGCCTTAAGATAGAACGCAATGCAACTGCAAAGGTAAGCCCCGATTTTGGATTTATCTGTGTCTGGTCCACGTTCTTCAGGTGATATTCAACGGGGTCCTCCACGGTTATGATTTTTTTATGTATGCCGTCCAGTTCATTGAGTGAGGAGTACAGAGTCGTTGTTTTCCCGCTGCCCGTAGGTCCCGTAACCAGCAGTATGCCGTAAGGTTCTTCAAGAAGCATTCTCCATCTGTGAAGCGTCCGGGGCAGAAACCCGAGCTGTTCAAGCCCTGAAACGATATTCCTCTTGTCCAGTATCCTCATAGCCGCCATCTCTCCGAATATGGTGGGGAACGTTGAAACGCGCAGGTCTACGTCCCTTCCGGAAAGCTTGAGTTTAAAATAACCGTCCTGAGGAATCCTTTTTTCGGCTATGTCAAGCATAGAAAGAACCTTGATGTGCGAAATAATTGCCGAATAAAGCTCCAGAGGAGGCGGGGGGAATTCATAGAGGACGCCGTTGATTCTGTATCTCAGCTTAATCCCTTCCTCTTCTATCTCTATATGAGCGTCGGTTGCCTTCGCCTCAACGGCTTTTGCAATTATATCCTCAACCGCCGCAACTGCGGAAGAATCGCTTATTTCTTTCAGATCGGAGGGCTTGAAAATTCTGCCCGCCGCCTCCATCTTTTCAACGGGAGAAATTATCTTAAGACTGCCCTGTGCAAGGTATCTGTCAAGGCCCGTTTTTATGTCGGAGTCTTTTGAGAGGCGCGGCTCTATCTCCATTGAGGCAATTTTACCCAGTTCCGTTATCGCTTCTTCGTCCGTCGGGTCAACCATGCCGCAGATAATCTTTTTGCCGCCCCTGTATACCGGGATGGTCCGGTATTTTCTGCAGGTGAATTCGGGCAGGGAGCTGATGACATTCTTTTCAATATCTATGCCGGAAGGGTTTATGGGTACGATTTTCAGTTCTTTCAGGACGAAGTTATACCATCTGTCGGCGCTGAGCAATCCGAATTTTATCAGAAGGTAGCCGAACGGAGCGCCTGTTTTTTCTTTTTCCCCTGCAACAATATCAATCTGGTCTTTTCGGAGGCCTTCTTTCTCCATCAGCAGTTTTATCAGTTCTTCTCTTTTCATAAAAACGGTTCCACACTCTTTATCAGTTCGGATTCAGACAAGGAACCCGGTGTTATCGGATGGCTTATGCCGTCTCTGTCTATGATAAATGTTGCAGGAATAAACCTTATGCCGTAAGGCCCTTCTACTTTTCCGTCGCTCATGCAGATAGTATAGTTGATTCCGTAATCCTCAATCATTTTTTTTACTTCTTCCTCCGTACTGTTGAGCGCAATTCCGATAATCTCCACCCCTTTATCTTTGTGGTTTTTATAAAACTTTACGAAATCCGGGATTTCAGTGCGGCAGGGCGGGCACCATGTAGCCCAGAAATTCAGAATTACAACCTTTCCCCTGTAATCTGAAAGATTGACGGCCTTTCCGTTTATATCTTCAAGAGAAAAATTGCGCGTCTGCGCCGGTTCATTCTTAACGTCGGTTTTTGTGTCGGCTTTAGTACAGGATGTAAAAGCAAGAACAAGCAATAAAAATATAATCAGTTTTCTCATTTTGATTTTCCCCTTTCCATGTTTTTACTGTTTTTTGTCTGCCGTCAGAATTGCGAGAGATTCCCGGATGGTCCCCAGATGGGCGATAACACAGCACTCTGCTTTGCTGTCCCACCAGGCGCAGTGTTCCGCGATGCAGACGTCAAAATCCTCTATGAATTCCGGCACCCCGAAGGTTGCTTCTCCGAGAGGCCTTTTCTGGGACTTGAGTCTTAGTGGACATTGCACAGTCATCACCCCCTTTCCGCTTCCTCTTCGCGCATACAGGTTCATTAGCTTCGTCGTCAGCTTCCTCGGCGTATTCTCACATACGCCTCGTTGCCTCCTCCTTGCTGCTTCCCTCTATGCACGAATTGAAAACGGTTTCCGTGTTTGCACCAGGCGCATTATCTTAAAAACACGATACTAAACCAAGAAGGTATCAACCGTTGCAAGAAATTCTTTTTTTATTTTTTCAAGAGAGCCGGCGTTTTCCGCTTCCATGCGCACGACAAGCGCCGGCTGTGTATTGGACGCCCTGACTAAAGCCCATCCGTCCGTGAAAAAGACTTTCACTCCGTCAATGTCTGAAATCCTGAGATTTTTGGAAGTGAAATGGCTTTTGATGTTTTCAACCGCTTCAAACTTCTTTTCGTCCGGTAACTCAATCCTTATTTCCGGGGTGGCATGGTATTTTTTGACGCCGTACAGCAGGGCGGAAGGCTTTTTCCCCGTCCTGTCCATTATCCGCAGTAAGCGCAGGGATGCGTAGACTGCGTCGTCAAAGCCGTAATAATCGTCCGCAAAGTAGAGATGTCCCGAAAGTTCTCCAGCAAGGGGCGCTTTTTCCGTATGCAGTTTATTCTCTATGAGAGAATGTCCCGTTTTCCACATCACCGGCACGCCTCCGGCTTTTTTAACTTCTTCTTCAAGAGACTTGCTGCATTTTACGTCAAAGATGACGCTGGCCCCCGGCGATTTTTTCAGTATCTCTCTTGCATATATAATCAGCAGCTGGTCGCCCCATAAAATGCCGCCGTTTTCGTCAACAACCCCCAGTCGGTCTCCGTCGCCGTCATAACCCAGCCCTATGTCAAGTTTATTATCCAGAACGGTTTTTATCAAATCCTTAAGGTTTTCAGGTACCAGCGGATCCGGAAGGTGGTTGGGAAAAGACGGGTCGCTGTCGGTATAAAGAGGGAACACATCAATGCCGAGCTTTTTGAAAAGAGGGACTATGAGGGGTCCGAGCGTACCGTTGCCTGTGTCAATCCCTACTCTGAGGGTATTTTTGAAACTGAAATTCTTAAGCATAAAGTCCGCATAATCCCCGTCCGCTTCCATGGTGCGGATTTCTCCGTGCCCTTTTTCAAAATCATTTTTCTCGATTAAATCCGCGAGTTTCTGAATATCCTTGCCGTACAGGCTTTTATTGCCTATCACCATCTTGACCCCGTTAAATTCGGGAGGGTTGTGGCTTGCCGTAACCATCGCTCCGGCATCAAATCCGTATTTGTGAATCGCAAAATACAGGACGGGCGTGGGGACTATTCCGACGTCGGCAACATTACAGCCGCTTTCGGAAATCCCTTTTATCATCTTATCTTTCATCTCTGGAGTTGTGAGCCTGTTATCTCCTCCGATACATACGCTCTTCCCTCCATCTTTCTTCACGGCGCTTCCGAAACTTTTTCCCAGATAATAAGGAAGCTCGCCTTTCAGGTCCTCTTCATATACTGCCCTTATGTCGTATTCCCTGAATATATTCCTGTTGGGTTCCATTCACACCTCCGTTGTAGATTATACCTTTATCGGAAAAACTTGACAAAATTTTATTGAGAGGTATAATTTTAACAAAGAAAACATGAATAACTTATTTAACAAAACTGTATTTGCAAAAAAAACGGGAATATATTAACATATTCCCGGAATTAAAAGGCAGGCAAATAAAATGAGAAAGGGAATGGCTCTGGTTGAGATACTTGTCAGCGTGGCAATAATTTTTGCGCTGGGATTGATAACTCTTAGACTTGTGGCCTCCGTCGCGCAGAAATCAAAGTCGGTAGGCGCCCGGGCGCAGATAGCCCAGCTTGCGCTCCTGCTGGAATCCGTCAAGGATGATACGAGTTTATATCCGGTATTTCTGCAGAATTTGGCATCAACAGCGCCTCCTAATGATATGCAGAAAAAGGGGTGGCACGGTTTCTATACGGCCGAGGTGCCGCTTGATCCATGGGAAAATGCCTATTTTTATCAGATTCCGCCCACTACGGTATTACCTGCTACCAAGACTAAACCCAGAACGACACCGCCCTCTATTGAGTATATGCTTTTTGAGGCTTCGCCCGGCAAAGGAACATTGCTTATAACAAACTATGGAACGACTGCCAACCGCATCTGGTTGAACGGAATAGAAGTGGTGCACCCGAGCGAATTGAAGAACAATCCCAAACCCCAGATTATAGAGAAGGAGGTAGACCTTCTTGCCGATAACGTCTTTGAGATAAGGCTTACAGGCGGCAAAAACGATTATCTTTTTGTGGAAGTTTCAGGCTTTATGCCTACGGATAAATACTTTATACTCGGCAGTTACGGAAAAGACGGGAAGGAAGGCGGCGAGGGGTATAACAAAGACATCACATGGCGTTCGGACACATATCCAAATTTCCAGCGAGGTGAGACATGAAAAAATTCAGAAGAAGAAAGTATCTGATAAACAAGCCGCTTCAGTTTATATATTCGGGCATAACTATATACCTTCTGCTCATAGGGATAATAGTTGTCGGGATAGCGACCTATTACATAACCCTTGACACTATACTGAGCCAACTGGAGGCGCAGGGAGGATTACTGCAGGCATATGAGATAGTGCGCAGTATAAACGCGCTTATAGCAAAACGTGTCGGGATTCTCCTCTTGACGGTTATGGTTTTTGCTTTCGTCCTTGCGGTCTATTACCTTCACAGGATAGCCGGCCCTGTTTACAGGATTGAAAAGACCCTTAACGATATGGCGGAAGGACAAGAGGTAAGGCCTGTTGTGTTGAGGAAAAAAGATTTTTTCAAGTCTCTTGCGGAAACGTTGAATAAGGTGATAGAGGGGCAGAAGGGCAGTAAACGGCAGTAGCCTTTAATTATTCTCTATGTCAGCCCAGAGTTTTTCCAGCCTGTAGTAAGTTCTCGCCTCGGGGATAAAGATGTGAACCATTATTTCGGCATAGTCAAGAAGAATCCATCTTCCGTTTTTTAATCCGTCTATTGAAACCGGGGTGTCGTAAAATTCGTCCAGCATGGATTCCGCGAGAGTTCTTGCATGGACGGGCGAGTTTCCTGAAACGATAATGAAGTAGTCGGTAATCCACGTCTGATTTCCGACAAAAAGTACCTTTATGTCTTCTCCCTTCCTGTCTTCCAGTATCCCCGTTATTTTCTTAATTTTTGCGTTAATATTATGCTCTCCCTTATTTAGATTTTACTATATTATTTTTGAAAAAGAAATATTTTTTGATTTTTTTTATTTGTTATATAATACAGATGAAAAAATAATCGTTATTTTGACCGCGGAGATTTTTGATTGATTCCGGAGATTTAAATTCTTCCGGTTTTAACCGTCGCTCGCAATTTCTGCAACCAACGGTTTTACGGAAGCGGATTGACGGCAAAAACAGCGCGGGTTACAATGTAACAAGTATATGATTGTAATTATTACAATGCAAGGGCTGGTATCTTTTAAAGCGATAAATCAAAGTCCATCATTATGAAAGAGATGCAGGGTAGAATTCAGGACAAGGAGGTGCCGGAATGTTTGACAGGATAAAGAAAAGAAACGGCGATACAGTGAAGTTTGAAGCCCAGAAGATTACAAACGCCATCTATAAAGCCGGCCTTGCAACAGGCGAGTTTGAACTGGAAATTGCCAAAAAGCTTACCCTGCGGGTACTTGACCTTTGCATTGACATAATAAGAGACAAAATACCTTCCGTTGAAGAAATTCAGGATATAGTTGAAGAAGTCCTGATAGCATCTCCCTATAAGAAGACCGCAAAAGCATACATCATCTACAGAGATCAGCATGCCAAGTTGAGAGAGATAACTACAAAGGCAAACCTCGACCTTGTAAACCAGTATCTTACAAAAGAGGACTGGCGGGTAAACGAAAACAGCAATATGAGTTTCTCCCTTCAGGGGCTGAACAATTACGTCTCTTCCGAAGTGACTAAAACCTACTGGCTGAACAGCATCTATCCTCCCGAAGTCCGGATTGCATACATAAACGGGGACATTCACATACACGACCTCGGATGCCTTTCTGTTTACTGCGTCGGATGGGACTTGCAGGACCTCCTCACCGTCGGGTTCCGCGGGGCGCTCGGCAAGATTGAGAGCAATCCCGCAAAGCACTTCCGCACCGCGCTGGGGCAGATTGTTAATTTTTTCTATACCCTTCAGGGAGAGGCGGCGGGCGCCCAGGCCTTCTCAAATTTTGACACACTGCTGGCCCCCTTTATAAAGTACGACAGGCTGACTTATAAAGAAGTGAAGCAGGCGCTCCAGGAATTCCTTTTCAACGTCAACGTTCCCACCCGCGTCGGATTTCAAACTCCTTTCACGAATTTGACGATAGACCTGACTGTGCCGTCCATATACAAAGACCAGCCGGTTATCATAGGCGGCGAGCCCATGCGGGAAACCTACAGGGAATTTCAGAACGAGATGGATATGTTCAACAGGGCATTCCTTGAGGTGATGCTTGAGGGAGACGCAAAAGGGAGAGTTTTTACTTTTCCCATACCCACCTATAACATAACCAAGGATTTCGACTGGAACAATAAAAACATAGAACTCCTCTGGCAGGTGACGGCAAAATACGGGATTCCGTATTTCAGCAATTTCATCAACTCCGACATGAAGCCGGACGACGTAAGGAGCATGTGCTGCAGGCTTCGTCTGGATACCGTTGAACTTAGAAAGCGGGGAGGCGGGCTTTTCGGCGCCAATCCTCTGACAGGAAGCATAGGGGTTGTGACGATAAACATGCCCAAGATAGGCTATCTTTCGGATTCGCAGGACGAGTTTCTTGAGAGGCTGGGCATACTTATGTCAGCCGCAAAAGAATCTCTTGAGATAAAAAGAAAGATTATAGAGAAACTGACGGATGAAAATCTTTATCCCTATTCCGCTTTTTACCTGCGAAACGTCAAACAGCGTTTCGGCAAATACTGGATGAACCATTTTGCGACGATAGGCCTTTCGGGGATGAACGAGGCCTGCATGAACCTGCTCGGCAAGGATATTGGCACCGAAGAGGGATTGCAGTTCAGCGTGAAGGCGATGAAGTTTATGCGCGAAAAACTTGTTGAATTCCAGGAGGAAACGGGCAATAACTACAATCTTGAAGCCACGCCCGCGGAGGGAACCAGTTACCGGCTTGCCAAGTCGGATAAAATGAAATATCCCGATATTATCTGCGCAAACGAAGAAGATTACCGCAAGGGCGCGGAACCGTTTTATACCAACTCCTCGCAGCTTCCCGTAAATTACACGGAGGATGTTTTTGAATCCCTGGAACTGCAGGATGAACTCCAGACGCTGTACACGGGCGGAACGGTCATCCATCTTTTTACCGGCGAGCGGGTCGATACCAACGAGGGAGTAAAAAAACTTGTCAAGGTTATCTGTGAAAAATTCAAGCTTCCTTATTTTACGATTACTCCGACTTTCTCGGTTTGCCCCGAACACGGATATATAAAAGGAGAGGTTTACCGGTGCGACAGATGCAGCAGGGAGACGGAGGTTTATTCAAGGATAGTCGGATATTTAAGGCCCGTCAACCAGTGGAATAAAGGCAAGGCCGCGGAGTTCAGGATAAGAAAAACGTATGTGCTTAAATGAAGGGATTGACCCCGGAGATTTTTGATTTAAACGCTGAAATCTCTGCCAAAATCACCGTAATCTGATTATAGTATAATGAAAATAGGCGGTTTGCAAAAAACTTCCCTTATAGACTTTCCCGGAAGAATAAGCTGTATAATCTTCGTGCAGGGATGCAATCTGCGCTGTCCTTTCTGCCATAATCCCGAGCTTGTACTGCCCGAAAAATTTATGCCTCCCATGGATACCGCCGAGATAATCTCTTTCCTTGAGAGGAGAAAAAAATATCTTGAGGGCGCGGTTATCACAGGCGGAGAGCCCTGTTTTGACAGGGATTTTCCCGCCTTTGCAAAGAAGGTCAAGGAGATGGGATATCTTGTAAAGCTTGATACCAACGGGACTTTTCCCGCAGTAATCAAAAAGGCAATTGAGGAAAAGATTGTTGATTACATAGCCATGGATATAAAAGGTCCGCCGGCCAAATACGGGGCGATTGCTGGTGTGAAAGTAAACATCAGAGATGTTGAGGCAAGCATTGCCTTGATAAAAAATTCAGGGTTAAAATATGAATTCAGAACCACGGTTGTAAAAGACCTTCTGGCGCCAAGCGATTTTGAAGATATAGGCGGGTTAATTAAAGGCGCAGGACTTTACTGCCTGCAAAAATTCGTTCCGTCCAAAGCCGTTTCTCCGAAAGGCCTTTCTTATAAGACATATTCAGATGAAGAATTTGAAGATATAAAGAAAATTATGTTAAAGTATGTAAAGGAGTGCCGTGTAAGATAACGGATAAAAACATTTTTAAAAATCCCCTTAAAAACGAAAAAAACACAATGAAAATCTGTCATGTAATTACCCGCCTTGTTGTCGGAGGCGCCCAGGAAAACACTATCTTTACCGTCAACGGGCTGAAGGAAAAAGGTTATGATGTAGACCTTGTAAGCGGCCCCACAACCGGTCCGGAAGGGTCCCTTGAAAAACAGGTAAACACGGAAAAAGGGATAAGCCTGATTATAGTAAAAGAACTGGTCAGGAACATAAATCCCGTTTATGACATAATATGCCTTTTCAAACTCATTATCCTTTTCAGAAAAAAAAGATACGATATAGTTCATACCCACAGCGCCAAAGCCGGGATTCTGGGAAGGATTGCGGCAAAGATTGCCTGCAGGAAAACGGCAATAATACATACCGTCCACGGCCTTTCCTTCCATGAGTTTCAATCGCCTCTTCGCAATATCCTGTATATAACGGCAGAGAAGATTGCGGCGATATTTACCGACCGGTTTATCTGCGTCGGCGGGGTAATGAAGGAAAAATCCTTAAGGGCGGGGATAGGCAGGGAAGGAGAGTATTCAATCGTATACAGCGGTTTTGACATACGCCCTTATGTAGAAGCGGACAGGCACAGAGAGTTTAAGAGAAAATCCCTCGGGATAAAAGATAATGAAAAAGTCATAGGGATGGTGGGGCGGCTGTACCATCTCAAAGGACAGGAATATCTTATGGAGGCGTTTGCGGAGGTCGTGAAAGAGCATCCCGATACGAAGCTTCTCATTGTGGGAGACGGGATATTGAGAGCGGACCTTGAGGCGTTCGCAAAGGAGAACAACATTTCTCGGAAGGTTATTTTTACCGGCCTGGTGCCTCCCTCCGAAATCCCCGGTTTCATATCCGCGATGGATATTCTTGTGCACACCAGTTTAAGGGAGGGCCTGCCGAAAGCCGTGGCGCAGGGTTTTGCGGGCGGAAGGCCTGTTCTTGCGTTTGACGTTGACGGGGCGAAAGAGCTGGTTGTCAACGATAAGACGGGGTATCTCATTCCGCCGAAAGATACGTCTTTGCTGACGGGAAAAATAAATTTCCTGTTGAAAAATCCCGGGATATCTTATAAAATGGGAGAGAATGGAAGGGATGTTGTATCAAATCTTTTTCCCGTTGAGAAGATGGTAGGCTCAATAGAAAAAATATATATGGAATTGCTTGAGAAAAATGGCAGATAAAAACAATTGCGATTATATTGAAATTGAAAGAAGAGCGGGCAGTCTTGAATGCATATCCGATTTTATTCAGGAGCGCAGCTTATCAATAAAATTGGGATTCAGGAGGACCTGGGAATTGATGCTTGTCATTGACGAAATATGTTCAAACATACTTTCAAATTCAATGTCTTCCGACAACACGCTCAAGATAATCTGGAGGTATGACGGAAATAACTGCGTTACGGTTGAAATCCTTGACAGGGGATTCCCGTATAATCCGCTGAATCCGTCGCCCGAGGAGGACGAGAAAAGTTCGCTCGGAGAGATGGGAACGTACCTTATTGACGAGATGGTTGACAGGGCGGAGTACCAGAGAGTGAAAGATACAAACAGAATCTGTATAGTTAAATGCCGGCGCAAGACAGCCGCCAATAAAAAGTCGGGTGCAGGAAGCATGAAGAACGGAGATAAATAATGGCGAAAGAGTTTCCCGCAATACAGCTTGCTCTTGATTTTACTGAAATCAAAAGGGCTCTCAAGGTTTCCCGCGAGGCCGTTGAAGCAGGCATTGATTGGGTGGAGGCGGGCACTCCCCTGTTGAAGTCCGAAGGGCTCGATGCCCTGCGCATTTTGAGGAAGGAATTTCCCGGCAGGAAAATCATTGCGGATATGAAGATAATGGATACCGGCAGGACGGAAGCGGAGATGGCTTTCAAGGCGGGCGCCGATGTTGTGGTTGTGCTTGGAAACGCTTCCGACCAGACGATAAAAGAGGCCGTGGAAGCTTCAAAAAACTACGGCGGCGAAGTTATGGCGGACCTAATGGAAGGGGCGGCAACCGTGCGCAGGGCGAAAGAAGTTGAAAAGACAGGGGTGCATTACATAGGAGTGCACATCCCCATAGATAGGCAGATGACGGGAGATGTCTCTTTCGGTTTGCTGAAGGAGATATCCTCTGCCGTAAATATCCCCGTTGCCATTGCAGGGGGGTTGAATTCCGAGAATGTTATTGAAGCGCTTAAAGCCGGCGCATCCATACTTATCATAGGCGGGGCGATAACAAAATCCGCAAATGTCAAAGAATCTGTCAGAGCCATAAAGAAAGCCGTCAGGGAAAAGAAGGCGGTAAAGACCGGTCTTTACAAACGGACTTCGCTGGATAACGTTAAAAAAACGCTGTTACAGGTTTCCACTTCAAATATATCCGACGCCATGCACCGTCAGGGATGGATGCGGGATATCTTTCCCCTTCCCGCCGCTGATTTGAAGATGGTTGGCCCTGCGGTAACAGTAAGGACGTACCCCGGGGACTGGGCAAAGCCCGTCGAGGCGATAGATATCGCCCGCGAGGGAGAGATAATCGTAATAGATGCCGGAGGCGCCGGTCCTGCGGTATGGGGAGAACTGGCGACCAATAGCTGTATGACAAAAAAGGTTGCGGGAGTTGTGATATACGGCGGGGTAAGGGATACCGAAGATATAAAGAGAATGAAACTGCCGGTTTTTGCAAAGCTCGTATGCCCCGAAGCAGGGGAGCCGAAAGGGCTCGGGGAGATTAATGTGCCGGTAAGGATAGGCGGATGCGTCATATCTCCCGGCGACTGGATTGCAGGAGATTCCGACGGAGTTGTTGTGATACCTAAAGAAAGGGTGGTTGAGATTGCAAACAGGGCGATGGATGTTCTTGAAAGGGAGAACAGGATAAGGAAAGAGATAAAGGACGGGGGGACATTGAGCGGGGTGACGGAATTACTTAAATGGGAAAAACCCCGATAGCGAACTGATTTCATCCAGAGAACATCGTTGGCTACGTTGTCGGCTTCCTCGACGTATTTTTTACATACGTCTCGTTGCCTTCTCCTTGCCGCCTTGTTCTCTGGCGAACTCAATCCGCTTATTAGGAGCAGGGAAAGAGGGAAAATGAACAAAATAATTAAAAAAGAGGTTTTGGGCGAGAAGATAAAAAAGATAGAGGTGGAAGCGCCTCTCATAGCGAAAAAGGCGCTACCCGGGCAGTTTATTGTCCTTAGGGTTGACGAAAAAGGAGAGCGGATACCTCTTACTATTGCAGGCATAGATGCGGAGAAGGGCACGATTACCCTCATTTTTCAGGAAGTCGGCACCTCCACGGGCAAACTCGGAATGCTTAAAGAGGGGGAGGATATATTGAACGTCGTAGGACCTCTCGGAAATCCGGTTGAGATAGAAAAATACGGCAGGGTTTGCATTATCGTGGGAGGCGTCGGGGCGGCTTTTGTCTACTGGATGGCAAAGGCGTTTAAAGAAAAAGGGAACTACCTCATTACAGTTATGGGCGCCCGTAACGAAAAACTCCTCATACTGGAAAAAGAGATGAAGAAGATAAGCGACGAGGTTATCATCGCCACCGATGACGGAAGCAAGGGAAGGAAAGGCTTTACCACGGATGTCCTGACAGACCTGATTGGTATCGGGGACAAGCTTGATTATGTTCTCACCGCGGGGCCCATACCCATGATGAAGAAGGTAAGCGATATAACAAAGAAGCACGGCATAAAGACAATTGCGAGTTTAAACCCCATAATGGTTGACGGCACGGGCATGTGCGGCGGGTGCAGGGTGACCGTGGGCAAAGAGGTTAAATTTGCCTGCGTTGACGGGCCTGATTTTGACGCGCACAGCGTGGATTTCGACGAACTTCTCAAGAGGACCGCGCTCTACAAATCCCATGAAGGAAAGTCTTATGAGAAGCTTTTGCATAGGTGCAAGATAGGCCTTGACACCTAATGCCAA